>JBBDSB010000600.1:39713-82046 GCA_040905205.1 Cyclobacteriaceae bacterium | reverse complement strand
ATGGGACCGGATGCGTACCGCATCAGCTCCACAAAACTGTCTTAGGATACCGTGTCAGGAAAATGATGCAACATGTAGGCAATTTTATCTCTATTATAAAATCTACCCAAAATTTTGAATTATTTTAACCGGAGATTTTACCATTCTGTATAAAGACCCTTTTTTATTTAAGGGTATTTTTCTATATTATAGGTTCTTACAACAATCTCCTTACCATGAAATGCAAAGAAATCAGATTACCTCAGGATTTTGATAAATCCTTCATCGTTTTCAGGGAAAAAGGACAGTATATCCCTTGCCCATGGCATTACCACCCTGAATACGAATTGGTTTTGGTTTTAACAAGTACCGGAAAGAGGATGGTCGGAGACCATATTGGAAATTTTCAAACCGGGGATTTGGTTTGTGTGGGTCCTTATTTGCCGCATGTTTGGTCCAATGATCCCATCTATATCAAAGGTCAGGCCAACGAAGAAGCCGATGCATTGGTCATACAATTTAAAGAAGATTTTTTGGGAGATGAATTCCTCAATATTCCCGAAATGGAGCCCTTCAGGAACTTTCAGAAACTTTCCAGAAGAGGAATGTCTTTTTATGGGAACACCAAGGAGCAAATCAATGCTTTGATTATTGAAATGATCCACATGAACGGGATTCAAAGGTTATCCAATTTACTGTCCATATTCGATATTCTGGCTCACACCATGGAATATGAATTACTTGCAAGCCCGGGATATGTGGCCCAATTGGAAACACCCCATACAGACAGGGTTTCCAAAATAAAAAATTATATCCTTAATAATTTTGACCGGGACATCAGTCTGCCTGAGGTAGCCTCTATCGCCAATATGGCAGTTTCCACTTTTTGTAATTTTTTTAAGGATCAATACCGGATCACCTTTGTGGAGTATTTAAATTCAATAAGGATTGGACATGCCTGCAAATTGCTTTTGGAGTTGGATGATAGCATTGTGGAAGTGGCCTATAAAAGTGGTTTTAATAATCTGGCCAATTTCAACCGACAGTTTAAAAAATATAAATCCATGACCCCTACCCAATACCGAAAAACAGTGAATGTGCCAGAAGTGGCCTAAGGATTCAAAAATCTATATTCCTCCCGATTTCAGAAAAGCAATCAGGTTGGCCATGTCTTCTTTTATCATCGTCTGTTCCAAGCCATCCGGCATTAAAGAAAGCCCGGGATTATGGATGGAAACGATATTCGATCTTAATATTGATTCATTGGTCCCAAATGCCGTTCGAAGTGTCATGCTGTTTTCGGTTTCGGCGGATATCCATCCAGATACGGACCTTCCATCTTTTGTGCTGACGGTAATTGCCTGATAGGCCGGCAATACTTCGTAATTGGGAACAATGGTATGCAAAAGCAGCGCATCACCAGGTTGGTTATTCACCCCGGTAAGATCAGGACCCACTTCACCGCCCACCCCTGCATAGGTATGACAGGAAGAGCAGGTTTTATCAAAAACTACCTTCCCCCGGACAGGATCAGCAGGATTTTCCAAAACCTCAAGGAATTCCTCATATACCAACATCCTACCCCCGCCTTCCAAGTCATCAAAAAGAAAGTTCGCCTTGTCTCTTATTTCCGCATTGGATTCATTCATCAGTCTCTGACGGATCATGGAAGGGATTTCTGCTGGTGCTACCACCTTGTCTTTGATGGCAGAAAACAACTGAAGCACCATCGGACTTCTTGCCACCATCGCCGAAATAACGGCAGATTTTACCCGCGGGGTGTACGCAGACCAAGCCTCTTCAGAAAGGAGCATCTCCCCACTCTTTGGGTCATTTAACCTGGCCAATGCCTTTACAGACTCCAATTGAATTTCAGGAGGATTTTTGGCATCCAGCAATTCCTTAAGAAAACCCCCCGCTAATTCAAATTGGGTATAACCCAGGAGGGATGTGGCTACTACCTTGGATGATAAGGACGTACGATCATTCAGGGCACTGAGAGCCACCTTATCAATAAAATCCTTTAATTCCTCCATTCCTAAACGGGTAGCATTGTTGGTAGTCAAAGCATAAAACAGTCCATTATCCGACTTAATTTCATTTCTCCCTTCAATACCTTTCAAAAGGCCTAAGGCTGTAGACATCCTCCAATCAAAACCTCCCTTATTTGTAATCATGTCTTTCAAGAGGACCTGACAATCCTCTATTGGCGCAGCGTTTCCAAATAATTCCCCCAGGTCCTGCATCATTGCAGCATAGGCAACATTGCCAGTAGGATCTGTTTTTCTGAATGTTTCCAAGAATAAGGAAAGCTGATTTCCAATACCACTCAAAACCCCGGCGCGGGACCAGGGGTTTTCACCATCTTTGGCAGCCACCTCTGCGAGTGCATGGATTACCTTTTCACCCTCTACAGCCCCCAATTCCAGTGAAGAAAGGTACCTTACCCGAATTTTATCATCCTCTGAAGCTTCAATCAAAGTTTGGATCAATTCCGGATATTGTTCTTTTAATTTTCCTGAAAGGGAAACTGCCTGCTCTCTTACCCCTGCTTCTTTATCCCTGATCGCCCTTTCCAGTATTTCCACATTTAAAGCATCCAAACTTTGGAGAAGCCAAAGCGCTCTTGCCCTTCCCTCAGGCAATTCTCCATTTTCTGCCAGATCAGTCAGCATTGGTATGGCCGTTGGATCCAGTCTTTCCAACAACAAACGGTGGGCAGTAGACCTTACCCATTCTTCCTTAGACTCAAGGGATAATACCAAGTCCTTTACACTGGATGAAGAACCCAGTCGGACTTCCTCAAGTCCTGTTTTCTGGATATAGTCCTTTTTTACGATCCTATAAATCCTGCCCTTGTTTTTACCACTTTCAAAATCCAATCCCCCTCTTGCCGCCTCCGGAACATAAGATGGGTGATCGATCACTTTTCTATACATATCGGCAAGGTAGAGTGCCCCATAGGGACCATGACTAAGAAATACAGGGTTGAACCAACTGTCAGAAGAAGCCAGAAATTCACGGTTTTCGTAGGCCAACTCAGAACGAAAGGATACCCCATCCGCACTCATAATTTGTCTTTGAACCAAATTTTGGGCAGGTTCACATATAAATGCATTGCCTCTGTGTTCAGCATTTAAGGCCGTTCCGTTATAAATTACAGGGCCACAGGCAGAGGTAAAGGTCCCTTTATGCGAAAGACCAATTAGCTTAGGTATAAAATCCGCAGAAGTCACTGCGTTGCTTATAGGGTAAACGACAGCATCTGCCTCAGCCTTGGCAACATTATGCACCGTTTGGTTGAACAAAAGGTGTGGATTGCGTTTTAAATACCAGGGTTCGATAACGATATGTTGTAATGGATGTCTGTTGGAAGACCCAAAACGCCGTCCATAAGGATCAAAGGTCAATCCAAATTGACTTCTACCTCCAGTTATTTGAAATTCCAGGGTTTCCGGATGAAACCGTCCATCAGAGGGTGAAAAAGCAACCGGGTCCCGTTCGGGGTGCTCAGGCGAAATCACCTCACCACCATTTAAACCGCTTGTAACATAAATCCAACCATCCATACCAAGGGTGGGATGACTGGTCCTGATCTGCGCAGTTTTGTCCGCATTGAAGCCCGTTAGTACAACTTTTTTAACATCAGCTATTCCATCGCCATTGGTATCCTTAAAATAATAAATATCCGGAGCACAGGTTACAAATACCCCGCCACGCCAAACCATGATCCCATTGGGATAGGTAAGTCCGGTTACAAATTCGGTTCTGTGATCAAACCTGCCGTCCCCATCCCTGTCTTCCAGCCTGGCAATCCTGCCTAATTTGTTGGGAGCACCCCCTTCGGCAGGGTCCGGATAGCCCCTGTTCTCAGCCACATACATCACGCCGTCCTCATCAAAAGCAAAAGCAGAGGGATCCACCACAAGTGGTTCGGAGGCTATTAATTCAATACGAAGTCCAGGTTCCATCTGAAAACTGGCCATTGCCTCTTTAAGGGCCAAACTATCCTCATAAGTGTAAAGAGATGAGTTTACCGGATAATCCTGCAATTCAAATTTTACTTCTTTCGTTTCACCCTCTTCCACTTTTTTATTTTCACAACTCCAAAATCCAATTATTTGAGAAAATACCAGAATTAAAAATAACGACTGCGTGAATATATTAATTTTAATGTTGGCCATATTTACCTTTACAAATTTATGCTGATTTTAGAACAGTATTCAATAAATTTTGTTTGAGAATTTTTCAACCCAATTCTGGTTTCATATTTCCACAATGCGATGGTTGTCCTCTAGGGGGGCTTTTACTGGTTTGGAAACATTACCTGCCCTAAGTTTTTGGACCTGATTTACTCCAAACTCCACCATTATATTTCCCGCACCGATATCCAAATAACTGTAGTCGGTTAACCTTGGATGGCTATTTATAAAATCCCAGATTAATTTCAAAAATATCTGTATTAAACTAAACTATTTTTTTGTAAATGTACCAATTTATCCTTTGCCAACCACCTTATACTTCCCGGAATAATAAACTCCCCAAAACAATTTAAATGGAAATGATTACATTATCATTCCAATGAATAAAATAGGGCCAACAATTCCTGCACTATTTTTTGGGAAGCAGAAATTTCTACTTTGTTTACAGTAAGCCATGTTTCATAACCGCCCCAATTATGCTGTTCCGGTGTGGGCAGGTACCCTCCCCAACCATTTGCCAAACTTATGGTAAATACGGGTTGGATATTGCTTTTGGATTTGATTTCCAAGCCGGTCTCCGCAAAAACCTCATAGGGAATCCCAGCTACTCCCAAGTCTCCAATTCGAAAAGCCTGAAGAATAATATCCACCCTATCCGGCCATTCCTCCTCCATTTGCAATAAACTTTCGGCAAAGACCATTTCCAGGGGATGTTTGGAAGGTTTATTGGTTCTGGTTCCTTCCAACAATTCATTGCTGTTCTTTAGCATTTCCGGTGTTGCCCTGCGAACCTCCAAGCTGATTTCCTTTTGGGCAGCTTGCAATTTCACCCAATCATGGTGTTTAATCAAAGGATAAACCCTTAAAACTTCCTGAGCCAGGTCATCCGCGACAAGACGCATTTTCTCATAAGGCGGATGGTTTTCTGCAGGGGCTCCAAAATTAAGGTTGTTTACATCTCCGGAGGTACCGTTAGACATCATTCCAACAAAAGGGGGATCTTGCCGGTCTGCCCCCAATAATTCCTGAATTCGGTCGGCAAAAACACCAAAATAATCTGCGGAAAGATGTCCTTTGGGTACCCCACCAACATAATGCAGGGAATAGTTACCCATCAAGGCAATGGGACGACCCATCTTTGACTGGACAGAAATAAAAGCAATCTCAGCATCTGTCGGACCGGCTGGTGCCAGAAGGTTTGGGTTTTCAAATCCCGGATTCATTCGAACCTGGTCCAGCTTTCCAAAAGGGTTGATCACCTTTTCCTTCATTTTCCAACGACGATTGAAAACGTGTTGCGGAACCTGTCCCGAACCCCAGCCAATTTTTGCCGGTTCCAGGTTATTATGGGCGATGATTACCCCATCTACAATTCTTTCTACCAGAAAATTCTGGTAACCGACCAATGGTTTTTGCTCGTTCCAGGTACACCATCCCAATTCATCCCCCTCTTCTCCCCCTCCTGCACCGATGCAGGAATGGGTATGGGTAGCCGCCATCATCATATTGGATACCGGAATACCGGTTTTTTGTTGGACCTGTCGCTTGGCCTCGTCAAACACCTCCCGTTTAATCGCTACATTATCCACTATTACCCATACTAATTGGGAGGAACCATCATCCAAAACCAAAGCCCTGGAATGGAGTTCATCATGAACATGGACTGCTGGAGGTGGCTTTCCAAAATTACCAACAATTCCCTTCCCCAAAGAAGGTGTGATGTTACTGGTGGAGGCACCTGCCAGAAAAATTCCAGGTTTGGAATCCGAAATCCGGACCTGAGCCACTGCGATCATGCAATTAAGGCAAAAAACAGGCAAACAAACCAAAAAACCAGTGAATGGAATAAAAAGCAAGCGTATAAATACCGATTGGCTGAATAATTCTAATCTATTTGAAGTCATCATTAACTTTAAACCATTTTATAGAGGGTGGCAATAGGTACCGAAAATCAATACCTTTCATCTGTTTATAATTTTTTTATGGTCAGATGGAATCTCGCATGTTTTATAATCATCCCTCTGTGTGTCGATTGCGTCATGCTCGATTTCACCTATCAATGGTATTTCCCAAGCAAATCCGAAAACCATCTCTTGAGTCGGAATAATGGGTACTCTGAAGCCCCAATCTGACCGCACATCGGGCATTGCCCGGCACATCGTAATAATTCCCTCCACGACAGACCGGTCGATAATTTTGATCCACCGAATAAAATTCCTCATGACCTCCCTTGGGATCAAAGTGATCCAGGACTATTTCCCATACATTTCCCAACATATCTGCCAGGCCAAATCCATTTCTACCCTTTTCGCCATAGTAGTCTACGGGGGAGACAAATGCAAAACCATCACTCCAGGGTACATTGGCCAAAGGCCATATCTTGTTCCTTCCCGGCAAAAAATCCACTCCGGAAATATTAAAACGCCCCTCTCCTTCTCTGAGCTCATTGCCCCACCAAAAATAAGTGCTTTCCTTACCTCCCCGGCAGGCATAGGCCCACTCCGCTTCCGTAGGAAGACGGTATTCCATACCCCGAGGGAGCCTTCCGGCAGCCCTTTCTTTTTCAGTCAGCCACGCACAAAATGCATTCCCATCATTCCAGCTCACACAGACTACAGGATAGCTATCCCTCAGCGGAAATCCAAAATTAGGGTCCCGCCAACTTTTTCCCTCCAATTTTATCCATGGGTGGGGAGGTGCCAGTCCTGAAATTTTCCATTCCGGATTAAATACCTGCGTCATCCCTCCGGATTTTTCGGCATCGGTAATGTACCCTGTCTCCTCCACAAACTGTCTGAACTGACCAACAGTAATTTCCGTCCTACCCATCCAAAACCCATTATTTACTTCCATGGGGCGGGGATATTCCCCCTCGTAAGATTCCCTTTCTGTACCCGGGGTAGCCCCTCCCTCTGTTCCTGTTGCCCAGGCTTTTTCCTCCGCTGTACTTCCCATTTTAAAAGTACCCGGAGGTACATAAACGATCTCAAGAGAAACATTATCGCCCAAATCCACATTTTTGGTTTTGGGTTCCCCTTCTTTGGGGATTAAATCCTTCGCAGGCATGTTATAAGAGGAATTCGATTTATTAGTTGATAAATCTATGAGTGGCCCAAATAAAACCCCCACTCCCAAGATCGGTAACAATATTAAAATTTTCATAATGATTAAACTTTATTATCAGTACATCCCTAAACCTGTAATATCAAACACAGGGTAAATATAATTTTATATTGGATTAGTTTTTCTACTAACAATTCAGTAAATAAATACATGATCAAATTTAAATTTTTAAGCGTAAAATCACCTATATTTTTTTTTATAAAAATGATATTATCTTATCCTTTTTATGATTTATATACCCTCATAATATTTACTAAATAATAAATAATTAGATTTTATATCTGTTAAATGATACTTAATAATAAGAAGCATATCTAAAAAAAATATAAACTAATTATATAAAATAAATATTTCGTTGGAATTAATTTGAAATAGAATTAAAATTATATGGAGGATAAAATCTATCCATTCAATTATCTTCTAAAAAGCTATTTGTGAAGTTCTTCAAGCATCTTGATAGCCCTATCTACCATCAATTCCCCTCCACCGGGAGCAAGCCGGGAGTTAACCGTCTCATAACTTCCCCCTAAAAAAGCTTCCCGGGTTGGGACGTAGGCAATGTGACTGTTGGTCAGTTCAATTACCCAGGTGTTTTTAAACGGCGAGTTTTCTTTAATTGCCAAACCCAGTTCTACAAATATTTCACCTGGAAGCCCTACTATAGCAAAATCTTCACCCATGGTAAAAACCTGGATTTCAAGCGGTATCCTCCACGGTTGATCCCCAATCGTTGGAGGAATCGCCTCAATTCTTCGCATCCTTTCCAGAGAGCGAATTTTCAACCTTCTTCTCCTTTCCAAAAAGCTGCTTTCCATATAAATTGGCGGAGTACCGCTTTCCTGGTTCGCCCATTCCAATTCGGCTTGTGTAAAATGTTGAAGGGGTGCAAAAACCACGCTCGATTTTGCTTTAAGATGGCTGATTTTGATTTCCTGTGATTTTGGGTAATTTTTTTCTACACTTGCTGCCAGTATTTCTCCAATTTTCTCCGAGTTGGGACGGGGGATTTTTCCTTTTACATCCACATGATTAATGTTTCCGCATGCCCCTGCGGCAAAGACCGAAACAAACTCCTTGCTGAATCTGGACTGTAAATTCCGGGCCAGAAAACCTGGGAAATCTGCACTGAAGGCAGTACCCCCAAAAGTATCTGCATGCAGGGAGAAGTTGGTGATGCTTCCGATTGGCAAGTTATTTTTTTGGGATTTCAAAAAGAAAATTCCCAAATCGGAATCAGTGGGACCGGTAGCTTTTAAAATGGATTTATTTCCAACCCCGGGGTTGGTCACTACCTTTCCGTCCTTCATTTGAAATCTTCTGTTGAAAGCCAGGTTGGATATTTTTTCGCTTGCCACTTCAATTTGAATGTCTTCCAAATTCCCATAGGCCTCCAATACTGCCTTTATAATCTGCTTTTCCAGTTCCTTTGGATAAGTATCATCTTCGGCGGTATCCATTGACTGGTCAAAGGGTGGACGGAGCTTTCCGGTAAGCTCTCTGATATTAGGATGATAAGCAGGACTTGTATGGGAATGGGTGCCTGCTATGATAATGTTTTGAAAAGGGATTCCTGATTGCTCCTCAATAAACATTCTCGCTTTGGTAGACAAATCCCTTTCTATCCATAACAGATCGCAAACCACCAAAGCTAAGGTAACATCAGCTTGTTGAAGCACCATTGCCTTGGCAAACAGAGGATCGTGGGTACCAGAGCTCGGACCCCGGTAATGGGGATATCCGGATTTTAAAGGAGTGATATCCACTTGTGACATGCCTCCCAGCAATGGGGGGCTTTGTCCCCGGACATATTCTCCATAAAAGAGGGATAAAATTAACGACATCAAGGTTAAGCCTTTTCCTTTCATTTTAAGGGCAGATAGGTTGATAGAAATTTATGATTAATTCTCCTGCAAGTATTTTCAGGATTTGCTTTTCTTTGATTTAGGGCAACAAGTGATGATCTTCCTAAGTTTATTTCTGAATTTAAGTGGAAGAAATGGCTTTTTGTAAAAGATTATGCGTGATTTTCTGAACCCTGGGATCGGGACCATGTGGACGGCTGTAATGGGACCATGGCAGGGTATGACCTGGAGGACTGCTTAGGCCCTGTGCCCAAAATATGGTAGAAGCATTGAAAATAAAGTTCTTTTTGGGACCAGGATAAATAACGGATTGCCATCTTGAAGGATTATCCCCTCCCTGCCAGGCGATGCCCTCTGCCACCACCTCCAATCCATCTATACCAGCGGCATCACCATGATATTCCCACCCTATAAGCCCGGGAATACGGTCTCCCAATTTCATTCCTGTACCATCAAAAATCCAATGGTCAGGTTTTTTGACAATCCAATCCCCTCCACCATTGATGGGCTGAATATTTCTGACGCCCATAAGTAAGCCCTCATCAGGCCCCCTCTCCGGAAATGGCCCAAAGGATTTTTCCCGATTGAGCGCATAATCATTATTGGCCCCGTATGGGCCTGCCCTAAAAATCCTGCCATTGGGATTCCCACTTTTGCTTTCCGTGAAAGGAGACACCCAGCAGACGGAATTTCCGGAAAAAAACATCAGGTTAACCCCTTTTTCCTTTAATATCTCTACGGATCTAAATTGCCGTATATCCCAATATTCATCATGCCCTATACTGAGAAAAACTTTTGTTTTTAAACCTCTGTCAGGGGTCAACATGTCCGAATTGGAACAATAGGTGACATCATATCCGTGTTGTTCCAAAAAACAGGAAAAAGGTCTTTCAAAGGATATAAATTCCCCTGATCCAAAAGAAAGGGGATCATTGACTATTCCCGTAAATTGGGACTGCCTCCCATATGGCCTGTCAAAACTCACTTTCGCCCAGGGCCCTTGCACTCCTTTTGGATGGGTATATATAGAATAATTGTTGGGCCACCTGTTGTATGCTTGCCAGGTATTGTCCGAACATTGGAAAAGCAAATCAGCCTCACGGGTATCCTTGACAATAAACAAGATGTAACTTTCCCAATAGGGCTCATTTTCATTTTCAGGAAGGGTGCGGAGTTTACCCAAATAAACCCCACTCAACCAATCATCAGGAATCACCAGGCTTGTTGAAACTTCCCATCCACATTCATGAATATTCATTTCCCCGGGAGAAGGGGTAGGCTGAGATTTTCCGGGTAAAGGCCCAATCCGCTTCACCCACCTTCCCCCTTTCCCCTGGTAATAGCCTGTCCGGAAAATATCAATTTGAAAGGCCTGCTCCGGTGCCGCAGAAACCATAATGTCCAGTCTTTCTCCGGAACTGACACTTTGTCGGGAACAATATCCTTCAATAAAAGGAGACCTGTACAAGTCCTGGTCATAGCGGACTCTGGTGAGCTGCCAATCTGTGGTTCCTTCCCTCTCATTTTCCAAAACGATGGGATTGTTTTTTTTGGAAGACAATTGCCGGAAACTGGAACCTGTTCCAAGTGTTAGAGCCAAACTACTTCCTGCCCCTAATTTAATGGCATCTCTCCGGGTTATCCCTTTTTTATTTTTCATCTACTAATTTTCCGAAATGGATTTTCCTACCACCCAACTTTCAATGTGCCTTTATAAAATAGGATTAAGATCGACCCTTCTCACCAACATTTCCGCCCCTTCGGACTGGATCTGAATTTTTCCCCTTCTTGGTTTTACTTCCAAAGCCCTATTTACCAAAATCCCATTCAGATAAACCGTAATTTCTCCATCCAATACATGGCATTCCAGTTTATTCCATTCACCTACTGGTTTTTCCACATCATTGGCTCCTCTAAAATCAATCGTGTCTGTCCATTCAGGGTCTCTGCCAAACCAATTTACCCTTCCCCTGTGAATGGTTACCGGGTCTCCATCTGGTTGGTAAACATAAGATCCAGCTACTTTTTCAGGGGCTACCGGACAGGTAATGGCAAACTGGTCAGTGCCGTCCCCTACCACAATAAAATCTCCGGTACCTCCTTCAATGATCTGACACTCAATTGAATTCATCCAGGTACCGGAAAAATTACCGTCTTTCCCCTGAGAATGCAGTAAAACGCCACTGTCCCTGGTTTTTTCCAGGCGGGGTTCATAGGTTCCTCCACCCCATTTAAATTCAACTACCAATTTATAGTCTTCAAATTCTTCCTCAGTGGTAATACAACCCCACTCCTCTCCAGAGATATGAATGATGCCATTCTTCACTGTGAATACATTTTTCGGGTCATTGTTTTTCCCTCTTTCTTTTAAAAAGGTATACCAACCATCCAGGTTTTGACCATTGAATAGTTTCTGGGGCTTGCCCAGCTTCAGGTTATCGGCATTAAGAGGTTCAGGATACCTGGAGGTTTTGGGAGTTACATTCAATTGATTCAATAGATCCAGGATACTATTTGTGATCTTATTGGAAGCTTCGACCTCAAGGTAACTGGACCTTGCCCTCCAGGTTTCATACCCTCCCCATTGATGATGTTTAGGTGTGGGCAGGTAACCGTTATATCCATTCGCCAAGGAGATGTTATAGGTCTGGTCAAAGGGGCTTTTATCTTTTATTTCCAATCCTATTTCCACAAAAACCTCACAGGGAATGGCTGTAATGGCTAAATCTCCCAATTGAATGGCTTGAAGAATTAATTTTTTTTGATCTGGAAATTCATTTATTAAAACGGTTTCTCTGGCATAAATTTCTTCCCGAGAAGCCATATTCGGGCCTTCAGCCTGGGCCATAATGTTTTCTGCCCTTGCCAATTCCTCTTCATTGGGTTTCCTTACATTCAAGGTAATTTCTTTTTGTTTGACGGCAAGCGGAACCCAATCCTTATATTGGATATTTTGATACACCTTAAACGCCTCCGCTGCAACTGTATTGGCCACCATTTCCATCTTGGCATAAGACGGCATGGGAGGAGGAGCCTCTCCCCCAAAATTAATGTTATTGATATCACCACTGGTGCCATTGGACATCATGGCAACAAAGGAGGGTGATTGGTGATCAGCGCCTACCATTTGTTTGATTTTTTCGGCAAACATCCCAAAATAATCTGCGGATATTTCTCCATTTCCGGTTCCCCCTACATAATGCAAGGAATAATTGGCCATTATTGCGATGGGTTTGCCATCCGTGGACTGGACAGAAACAATTGGCACCTCAGGGTCTATGGGCCCTGCAGGTTCCAGTAAATCAGGATTCCCAATCCCTGGGTTCATCCTGACCTGGTCTTCTCCCCCAAAAGGATTGGTAGAAACGGTTCCGGGCTTCATTTTCCATCTTCGGTTAAAAACCTGGCCGGGTTCATGGCCAACACCCCATCCGATTTTAGCAGGTTCAAGGTTGTTATAAGCACGGATAATGGCATCCGCAGCCCTTTCTTCCAAAAACTCCAGATAGGAAGGATCAGGATCACTTTGGAACACGGAACAGGCCGTGCCACCGGAATGGGTATGGGTGGCGGAGATCAACATGTTTTCAACAGGAATGGAGGTAAACTCATGGGCCCTGATTTTAGCCTTGTCCATGGTTTCCCTGTAAGCCATACATAAATCCAGGGTGACAAAAGCCAGCTTCGTTTTTCCATCATCCAACACCAGGCTTCTGGCATGGGTGTCATCATGGATATGAAGGACCTGACGATCCTGCATGCCTCCATTGATAGAGGTGCCAATTTTAGGTGTGATGACACTCATGGCAGCCCCTGCCCGAAAAACCTTAATGACAGGAACTTCTTCTGCTTCTTGTTGGGCAATGGCCTCCTTATTACCCGGGATGATTAGAAAAATGGGAATTATAAAAAAAATAAATCCCAAAATAGGAACAGATAAGGAATGTTTAAAAGAATTCATTTGATTGTTTTTTTCTGGAAAATTATTCTGCTTCATGATGACACATTAAATATTGATGAGTTCCGGACTTTTATTTACCCTATTTCAATTAAATCCATTCATTTTTGAATCCCAATATCACAAAAACGGATTCATTCATCTGGTAAAATAAAACTGATGGTTTTAACCTGGCCCGGATTCAGTCCATGGAAGATAATAGTTTTAACAGTTGGTCGACGATTTTTTCTGAAGCCACTTTTTCTACCCTATTGGTAGAAAGCCAGGTTTCATAACCTCCCAATTCATGTTGTTGGGGGGTGGGAAGGTAACCATAGCTGCCGTTGGCAATTGAAATGGTAAATGTTTTGTCAAAGGGACTTTTATCTTTTATTTCCAAACCTGTTTCAGCAAAGGTCTCAAATGGAATGGCACCTATTCCCAGATTACCAATTTTAAAGGCCTGAATGATGACATTGATTTCATCCGGCCAGGTTTCCATTTGAACGACTCTTTCCGCATAGGTTTTTTCCAACCTGTGCCGTCCGGTTTCCCCCTCAGGTCTCTCCAGAACTTTACTCACGAATTTTGACAATTCAGGACTGGGCTTTCTTACTTTTAGGGGCAGGTATGCTTGTTTGGCGTTCAATTCTACCCAATCCCAGTACGCTATATCATGGTAACTTTTCAGCACCTCCCTGGCTACATCCTCGGCCACCACTTTCATTTTCCCATAGGGGGGATGCTTAACAGAGGGTCCTCTAAAATTGATATTGTTGACATCTCCTGAGGTCCCATTGGACATCATCGCAACAAATGGTGGATGCTCCCCGTCTTTCTGCAAAAGTTCCTGAATCCTGTTTGCAAAAACACCAAAATAATCTGCTGAAATATGACCTTTGGGGACACCACCAACATAATGCAAGGAATAGTTGGCGAGCAAGGCCAAAGGCCTTCCGTCAATGGCCTGGACTGAAATATAGGCTACTTCAGGATCGGTGGGTCCTGCCGGCTCTGAAAGGTTGGGATTAGCAACACCTGGGTTCATTACAGCCAAATCATCACCACCCAAAGGGTTGGGCATCGGCGTTCCCGGTTTCATTTTCCATCTTCTGTTAAAAACATGTTGCGGTACACTGCCCGTTCCCCATCCAATTCGGGCTGGTTCCAGATTTTTCAAAGCCACCTGCACCCCGTCCGCTATCCGGGATGCCATAAAAGATTGATAAGCGTCCAGTGGTTCACCTTCCGACCATCCTCTTCTCTTCGCACCCGTACCACCAGCACTAATGGAGGAATGGGTGTGGGTAGAGGCAATCATTAAATGCGTTTCTGGCAATCCTGTTGCCTCATGTATCATTTTTTTTGCCGCATCAAAAACCTCTTGTTTTACGCCCACATTGTCCACCATAACGATTCCCAGTTTGGTTTCTCCATCATCAAGAACCAGACAACGGGAAAAAATTTCATCGTGAATATAATCAGCAGGAGGAGAATCCCAATTACCTACGATCGGCTCATCCAGAGGAGGAGTAATATTGCTTTTGGATGCACCGGCTTGAAAAAACCGGTTTACTTTGTTATTATCTTGACCAAATAGCGGGGAATACCCTTGCACCATCATCAATAAGGCCATTATCCCAGCATACCATTTTATCCTGGGCATGATGTCATGTAATTTTGGTTGAGTAGTTAATCGGGTCCGAATACTTTTCATTTTTATTTTTTATTTTTAGAGGAAAACAATCTTTTTATCTGGGTTTCAGGGGTAAGTCCCTTATTGAGAGCGAGACGCATCCAAACATAATAAATTATTCCGGTCGTTACCATACCATTGATCAAAGAAATGAAAATTTCCTGACTAAAATAGCCAACTAAAAAACCAACTACCCAAGCTAAAAATGCCGCAGGATTAATTACCATATCCGGATGTCCATCGGCACTTTCATAAAGGTGCCTTTTTTCAGGAAAAAGCCAATAATCAATAATCACGGTAATTGCGATGGGGCCGATCAACCAGGCTAAAAACTGAAGGAAGAAATTAAAAATCTGATCTGGACCATACCAGGCAAAAAACAGGGCAATTCCCCAGGATATCAGTAAAACGAGTTTTCTGTTTTTTTCCTCGGTTTTATATTTTGGCATTGGGGGGGTGGCCATCATATTTGCACCGAAATAAATAGCTGCCATGGCGGTAGACCAAGACCCCAGGAATATGGCTAGGAAAGAGATTTCCAAAAGGCCAAATTCATCCATTATCAGGAAAATATTCCATTCTCCAGTAGCTAGCGCTCCCAAGGTGGCCCCTATATATTGAAAGACCATCATCACACCATAAGTCAAAAACAAACCCAATGCTGCCTGTTTACCATTCTTATAAAACCTGGTAAAATCGGATATTACGGTATTCGCATGCAGCCACCCTCCCGCGGCCGAGGTAAAAACAATCAAAGCAGAAGCCGAGGCGACCGGAGATTTTTCAATGATCGCCATTAAGCCCCCACCGGCATTCAAGGCTCCCCAGACGGTGACTATCAAAATAAATACGATGGCAGGTACAGCCAAATAATCCACATAGGCGATCCACTTCATAGTTTTGTAGGCAGGAATCAGAAATAAAATAGCCATCAAAAGGGTTATTCCCCAAAATAGCACAGATGATTCGCTGCTTACACCAATAATCCCCACAAATGAATCCCGGGTAAGGTTTAATATCACAGCAAACCATATGACAGTGGTAATGGCTATGATAAAATTTGGAAGTAATACCCCCTTATTACCATAAGAATACCTGAAAATCATCGCACTGGTAAATCCGGTCCTTGCCCCAATTATTCCAATTAATATGGCTACCAAACTGTTAAAAACCCCTGCCATGGCAATAACAATGATCGCTTCTCTAAAGGATAACTGTGACCCGACCAATCCGCCAACCAGTAAACTGGTAACGGTAAGGACCAAACCCCAAAGGATAAAGGTATTGCTCCAAAAGCCCAGACGTTTGGATTGAGGTAACCTGGACCTGACCTCGTCCCCTCTTTCTGAATGATTTTCAATTATTGTTTCTTCCATGGTGGTTTTATTTAATTATGTTGAGATTTAAACAAAATCATAAATTTCTATAACCATATCTTTTCCCAAACTGAAGACAATCCTTCCAGGGTAAAATGGCCTCAGACGCTGTATTGTCCATGAGACTGGTGGCAGCAACCGAAACACCTAACCGCAGACTGGCTTGCATGGGCCAGCCTTCATGCTTACCTGCCAAGACGCCGGCAGCGAAGGCATCCCCTGCACCTACTGTGCCTTTCACCATGGTATTGGGCATATCTACTCCCGGTTGAAGGATCTGTTGCCCCTTCCTATTCAAAGCCAGCGCACCGTTGGGAAAATGAATAATCACCCAACTGAGAACGCCCATTTCCAGGATCTTCCCTGCCGCTTTGTAACCATTTGATATCAAAAATGCATTATCCTGTCCCAATAACTCAATCCCTGTAAGTTTATGCGCTTCCAGCTCATTTATAAATAGACAATCAATAAATGGCAGAGAAGAAGGAATGACCTCCATGTAACGATCCGATTGCTCACTGACAATGTCAGCAGAGGTAAACATCCCTGCATTCTTCGCTCTTTTAAAGACTTTAGCCGCACCGGAATTCCCATCCTGATGGATTTTATCCAAAAGGTCCAACAATAGCAGATAGCCCAAATGGAAAACCCTCGCTTTCGAAACCTGAAAATCAAAATCCTTCCCTTCCAACAAGGCATTGGCACCACGGAAATGGAAAAAGGTCCTTCTTCCCGTGGCACAAACGGTCATCACATCGGTATAGGAGGTGCCAACCCCTTTTAACCGCTTCATTTGTCTGGTTTCAATTCCCAGTTTTTGACATTGATCCAGAATATCATCGCCAATTTCATCATCGCCCAATACCCCTACCCCTTCCAGAGGGATTGAAAAGTCCATTTTACAAATGGCTTTCAAAACATTAAAAGGAGCACCGCCATTTCCTGAATTTTGACTTTTAATATTGGCCAAGGCATTTTCATCCGGGTAGACATCAATCATTTTGATAAAATCCAAAATCCAGTTCCCACCAGCCAATATACCGATTCTTTTATTTTTTACCATCATTTCATCCCGTCAAAGCCAACATCCACCTAATTTTTTGAAATAATTTTTTTCGCAAGCTTATCATCAATCAATTTTTATGGAATAACAATGGCTGTCTTTGTCTCATGCGACTTTAATGCCGCCGCAAACAGCTGATGACTTAGCACTGCCTCTTCCGGGGTTACACAGCCTAGCCTGCCTGTCAGAAAACCCTCCCTTTCTGCAAAATAGGCCGCCAACATCTGCATAAAACAGTCTGTAAAACCAGCTTCAAATATTCCCCCGGTAATGGTGGGAAAGGGAACCTGAAACCCCAGGTCCACTCTTTGCCAAACCTGTTCTTTTTTCCTATGGAAGGTCCAAAATGCTTTGGTGTCTTTGGTACTATATCTGGCCCCTCCTTCTGTTCCCAATACTTCAATGAACCAGGAGTTGGTTTCACCGGGAGCCAAACGCTTCATTTCCAACAGCATGGGTACCTCCTCATTTTCGATTGCGATAGTAGCTGATAGATGGGCATTATTCCATGTGTCACAATCAACCATCCCTCCTTTTCCATCCGGCCTTTTTGTGACAATTTTCTGAAGTTGGGCATAAACTCTTTTGGGCTTCCAACCCATCCGTAATGGAATATGCATCACATGCATACCTAGATCGCCCATTACACCTATTTCCCCACAAAATCTGGATTGTCGCTTCCAGTTTATCGGCTTTAGGGGATCCATATCACTTGAATGGCAAAATCCAGCCTTAACCTCCATGATTTTTCCCAGTCTCCCGGATAAAATTTCCTGGATCACCCTTTGTCCTCCCGGAAGAAATGGCATTTCAGAACTGCATCTTACGAAACTATTGGATTGATCAATTTTATTCTTGATGATTTTGGCAGCTTCAAGATCAATCCCGAAAGGCTTTTCAGCCAATAAATCCTTTCCTGCTTCCAGTACCTTCAAATAATACTCCTGATGTAGATGGTGAGGCAGTGCCACGTAGATCACATCCAATTGGGGGGACTTGAGCAATTCCTTATGATCTGTGGTCAATAAATCAATTGTTTCAATCTGCTTATACCAATTAAGGGTATCTTCGTTGATATCGCATACGGCTTTTAAAACAATCTTTAAGGGATAATTATTAAGGACAAACCACCTTCCAAAGGCGCTAGCCACTTCTTTGCCCATCAAACCCCCTCCTATTATTCCAACATTAATGGTTTTCATCCGCTTAATTTGACTTTAATAAACTTTTCACTTCTTCTGGCCTGGCATCTTGATGAACTATGGCCATAAGGGCTCTGGTCATTCCTCCAGGATTGGCATGTTGCACCACATTCCTTCCGTAAACTATTCCCTTTGCCCCCTGTTTCATGAGCCGGTAGGTTCTGTCCAATATTTCCTCATCACTCGCCCGGCCCCCACCTCTCACCAAAACAGGGATATCCCCAGCCACCTCGATTACTTTATGGTATTCCTCCACATCATCTGTTGGGTCTGCTTTTATTAAATCAGCTCCCAATTCCGCAGCCTGTCTTACCATAGGCGTGATCAGTTTAATATTGCCGTCCACCATGTAGCCACCGGCTTTTTTATTGGGCTGAAAAACCAATGGTTCAATCATAAGGGGCATTCCATAATGATCGCACATCGGTTTTAACTTCAGAATATTCTGAATACAATGATCGGTAACTTCCGGTGCTCCAGGGATATTAAACAAATTGACCACCACACAGGCGGCATCCAGTCTGATGGCCTGTAAAACCGGCTCCTCTATCATCCGGCTGTACAAAACTTTTTGTAATTCAAGGCCATAAACGTTGGCAACATCTGTTCTCAAAACCAAAGCGGGCTTCCTTTTACCCGGGACTGACTGTAAATGACGGGCCTGACCTACTGTCAATTGTATGGCATCGGGGTCGGCATCGATCAATACTTTGACGGATTGCGAAATATTTTCTATCCCGCTCAAAAAAGTAAATTCGCTGAAAAACCCATGATCAATGGCTACATCAAAAC
Source organism: Cyclobacteriaceae bacterium (assembly GCA_040905205.1). GTDB lineage: Bacteria > Bacteroidota > Bacteroidia > Cytophagales > Cyclobacteriaceae > Cyclobacterium. Next base: position 62,814 of record JBBDSB010000600.1, on the reverse strand, counting down.
ATTTTCCGGATTTTTCATTAAAAAGCCTGTTTATTTTACTGATTTTCATAGTATTTTATGGTTATTTATTTGTAATAGTTTTATTGATCTAAATTTTTATCCTGTCTATTGTGCCACTGATTTTTATGGGAATGCCGCCTTTTCTTTCTCTTGCTGCTTCCATAAAGGCATAAATATCGATGGTCGCCTCCTGTTCAACCGGCAATATTCCCGTCAGAAAAAATTGGTCTATGGCGCCAACCAATTTCTTGTAACCTTCAAATTTTCAGTAAAGTCTGCACTATGTACAGAAAGGCCAATGATTCCTACTCTGGTTTTCGGGTTAAACATTATTCTGGTGTTCTTGCATTAGTTAGTAGGACCCACCCCTGGAAGAAATGGGCTGATTGAATAAATTATGTGACTCAAGGCACTACCCTCATGATTCCCCTCATCACTGCAGCATGTCCCGGAAAGGTGCAAACAAATTGGTATTCTCCCGGTTGATTGGGTGCTTTAAAGGTCAAAGTTTCTTTGGTTTTGCCTTCAAGCATTTCGGAAGCCACGAGAATTTTTTGACTTTCTGGAAGATATTGTTTGGCTGGCCCATCATCTCCCAATTTGATGGCCAAAGAAGCCACTTCATCAGCAGCACCCGGCTCCACAATGACGATGTTATGTTCCATTAAATCTTTATTATCCAGGGTCAGTTCTACCTGTTGTCCAGCCTTTACGGTAAATTCGGAAACATCAAAATCCATTAATTCCGCCACGATTGTCAATTCCGCAAGGGATTCGTTTTGTAGCATTAATTTCCGCTTTGAATCTGTATTCTGCGATGGTGCCTTCTGATTAGGAGGTTCCGCTTCGTCTGTCATTATTTCCACCGCACTAGAATCGGAACTATCCCAGAATTTTTCATAATAGGTTCGGAATTGCATTCCTGAAATATCTGATGAAGCGCCACCACGTTGATGGGATTCCCTATCACTCCAAAACCAGGCAACTTTTTGTGCAGCAATTCGGGCTTTTTCCTCCGGAGATTTTAATACCGTTGTGAGCAAATCCCTGTTCACCACGTTATGCTGCTGATGAAGCCATAATATCTCTAACATGGGCAACGCATCATCAATATTCTGAGGATCTAGGGTTTGAGCCCATTTTTGGGCTTTATCGATCACTTCATCTGTTCGTCTTCCGCTCAATTCCACCCTCACGGAATGTCTTATACCATCCACAGGACTCCGAAATAGTTCCAGAAGCTTTTCTATTGGCTCCCCATAAATGGATACCGGTTCCTGAAGTGGTCGGTTTTTTGCAGTGATGCGATAAATCCTGCCATGCGCCTGATCCCGGTTAATGTCCCGGAGATTATAGGGGGAATGGGTAATGACCGGATTATGCCAATCCCCGAAATAAAGCGCACCATCGGGACCAATTACCCCATCTGAGGGACGGAAATTGGGGTCTCCTGTATAACCGGGCGGCACCACCCGGGGTGTGGCTTCAGAAGAAGGACGGAAGGTTGGATCATTTCCTGTATATACCAGATTCCCTGCTTCCTTTCCTTCCACCACTCCCAAATTTTTGTATTCCAGTTGATACCGCTTTATCCCTTGGAACCCGATTACATTATAAATCAGGAAATTATTTTCGTATTTATCCGGAAAATGCTGACTGGACAAAATTTGATTGGAGGTAATCGGTCTTATGGTTTGCTCGAACAATGGCCTTTTGTCGAATTCATTGGTGTCAGAAGATGCTGTAACCGTTCTTTTATAATAAACCTGAAAAGCCCTACCGCTCGTCCCATCTGTTATCAGCGGATTACCCCATCTATCAATACTGATACCATGTGGATTGGGTGTATTTTCTACCATAAATGAAAAATCAAAAGTTCTTGGATTAAAACGATAAAGTCCAGGTGTTCCTGATTCTTCACTTCTGCGATAGGGGGTTTCCACATTTTCAAGAATAAAAATCCCCCTTTGGTAATAAATATTTCCATCTGGAGCATAAATAAGATTATTGGCCGTATGATGGCTATCATCCGACCCCAATCCTCCAAATAGGCGCTGGCGGAAATCAGCCATCCCATCACCATCGGTATCCTTTAGAAACCAGACATCCGGAGCAGAGATGACGATCACCCCACCGTTCCAAAATTCAAAACCCGTGGGATGTGGGACATAGGCAAAGGTGGTCACTTTATCCGCCTTGCCATCACCATCTTCATCACTGAGGTAAACCAGCCGATCATTCATCGGTTTTCCCGGTTCCCATTTTGGATAAGTGGACCAAGAGGCCACCCAGATGTTCCCTTTTGTATCCACCTGCAAAGCAACCGGATTGATGATTTCCGGAAATTCATCCTCAGTGGCGAACAAATTAACTTCCAGGTCATCGGGTACCGTCATCCTATCAATGGCTTCCACCGGGTCCACATACTTTACATCTCTTACAATATGGGTACCCACGATTAACGGTTCAGGCAAGTTGCTGTCATCTACTTCAATGTCTTCCCCATTGGCCCTGGCCCAAATTTTCTCATCCCTATTGGCCACCATGACATCCAGCATCTCCAACTCCCGCTGAAGGGTTTGATAATTTCCATCCTGGACGGATCGTGTGCCCCAAACATCATTTCCACTAATGGCACGGTACCGGTGAAACCAATAAAGGTTTTTATCTTTTACGGCAGACCGGATGGAATCCAATTCTGCTTCATCCCTACTTATATCATCAGCCAATAGGGTCTCAGCTATGTATCTGCCTACTTCCTGGTTACCTTTTTGATTTAAATGAATACCGTTGATTGTCAAAGGTTCTTCATTGTTAATATACATTTCTTTGGTAGCATTAAACAAATCAATGAAAACAACGTCTTTCTCCTCCGCTACTTCAGCCATAGCCTGGGTATAGGCTTCCAACCTGGGATTATTTTCGGATCCATCAGGTAGATTGAAAGAATCCAAGTCTTCATGGGCTATAGGAGAAAACAACACCATTTCGGGAACATTTACCGAATCATATTTTTGGGTACGAACATGATCGATCCACAGGGAAAGTTGTTTTTTAAACGTCTCCGGCTGGTTTTCAAAAGACTCATTGTACCCAAAAAATGAAAATATTTTATTGGCTTTTATGTTTGCCAAATGAGTATCACTATCGCCAAAACCTTCATGGGACCTGGGCCTGTAATGTACCTGATCTCCCGAATAGCCCAAATTTCTAAACACCAGCTTTTTATCAGGATTGGCTGCTTGAAGGTAGGTTTCCATCCATCCATCATGTTGGAACCGCTCAGCCAGCGAATTCCCAACAATGGCAATTCTATCCCCTTCGTTGAAAGAAAAATCAGGCCCGCTGGAGCAGGACCCCAAATAAATCAGGTTGACCAGTATGATAATAGGCAGGGCCAAATTAATGTGGGTTTTTAAATTCGTCAGTAATCTCATTTAGAATATTATTTAAATATATGTTAGTTTTTCAACCTATTGAATTTTAGATTGCTCAGTGCATTTCTACGGAGCAGGTACCTAGCCCCGGCGCATAAAAATTAAATTGGACATTGGGATGATCTGCCAAAACAGACATCGGAACAGAGGTGTCCGGAATTTTATGGGAAATCATATAGGTCGTCAGTCTTTGGCCAAAGGGGTTGTCATGCGCTCCGGCATGCCAGATGGAGACTTTCTCGGTCTGCCAGGTTTCCTTTGGCCCTACCGTCACGGCTTGCGTTGGGATCATGGGTACATTCCCCCCACAATGCAACCTGGAGTTCTGTTGAATGGTAATGGGATGCAGGTCCAAAACCCTGGTCGGCATTTTTTTATATTCCTCCACGGATTGTGGCTTTTCTTTATAAGCCCCTTCACGCTTCGGAGGCTCATTAAATGCCCAGTGCTTGACATCGCCCTGTCCTCCCTGCATGATTAAACACTTGGCTGATTCCCAGCTTTTGATGTATTTGGAGGTGTCGTATTCGGGGAAATGGACATTTTCTTCAGGCATGGCCAACTTCTTATCTATTCGGCTGTAGCATAGATCTCTAAATGCTTTTTGGAAGGAAAGTGAATGACTGGCAGGGGCTTCCTTCCCTTCAATCACCCATTCGTCCATACACCAGAAGTGGGCATGTTTGAGGGAAAGTTCCAATTCATTTACCATTCTTGCAACCAGTGGCAGTTGTTCGGTTGGGCCGATGGGACCACAGATGCCAACAGGGTTATTAGCGTTCGCTTTTTTCCAAACAGTAATGTATTCCAGTGCCTCGGCAAGGTAAAACTCTTCTATGGTATTATAAAAGACTACTTTAAAACCCGGCCTTGATAATTTTATCATATCTTCCGGCGTCATATTGGCAATTTGATCCGTGATTTTACTACCTAAATCCAAGGTGGTATAATCCCACCAATCCGGTGCTATTGAACTTTTCTTTCTCATATCTTTATCCTTAATTTTGACATTTTAAATTTCAATTTGAACATGGGGAATAAACCTTTCCCAACTCTTTAAGCGGGTCAAATTCCGGCTCAGAAAACCCAAAATGAATCCTTCTTCTCCATCCTTCCGCATGCGCAAAGCCCTCGGACATTACGCCTATTTTAATGGAAAATTCCTCCATGGCAGCGATATAGGAATTCATATTCTGGCTGTTTTCCAACCAGTTCTTTTGACTTCTATGGGCATTTAGCGCCTTTCTTTTGATTTGATGTACCGATTCAGTGTCAATAAATATTTCCGGTAATACCTTTTGACCCAATGGATCCAATAGACCATGGGGAAGGGAATGATATACGGCACAATTATAATTGGAAACAGCTGGAAAAGAGGTCTTAAAGTTGGGTACACCCCTAACAAAGGCGGCAGTTACCGCCAAGCGGCAGGCATTCATATGGTCCTCCATATAATCCAATGGAGAATGCGTTAGGATGATATTTGGTTTAACCTTACGGATGATCCCTGATAATTTTTTAAGTGCCTCTAATTCATAGAAAATTTCAAAATCATTGCAAATTGGAGGGTGGAACTCCGCCCCTAATATCCTTGCGGAATTTTGTGCCTCTTGCAATCTTATTTGGGCAGTGGTAAGTGAATCATTTTCAATGCTACCACAGTTTCCCGAAGATAAATTCATGTAATGGATTTCATATCCGGCATTTTTTAACAATACCAATGTTCCAGCCATCATAAATTCTATGTCATCGGGATGGGCTGCAATTGCCATAGCTATTTTATCCATCAATTTAAAGCTTTACACTTTTCCCGGTTGAGGCAGATTTGTCAGCGGCAAAAATTATCTCATGGGTTTTCATCGCTTCTTTCAATCCAGTCAAGGGCATTTCCGTACCATTATTTATGGATTGAAAAAAGGTATCAAACTGTAATTGATAAGGATGATCGGCCACATCTCCGGAATCCAACATTTTCATGGACAACTCACTCCAATTGGTTTTGTCGGATTTTAGTTTGTTGGAGTGAAATTTATTGTCAAGAATTGATCCTTCACTTCCAAATAGATGGGTATGGAAATAATAGGGTTGCAGGCAATCCACACTGGCTGCACATTTGGCAATTTTTCCACTTTTGAATTTCAGAATCGTTACACTGGTAGTGGTATATTCATACGGTTTGAATATCTCACTTTTGGTTTTGGTATCATAGCTGGTAACCTCATCTACATCAGAACCCATGAACAGTAAAAGGGCATCCAATGCATGACAACCCGCTGTCAGCAAGGAACTCCCTCCTCCGGTTTTCTTGGCATTCCATTCAAATTGTCCATACCATGGCCCGATACCATGCAGGTAATCAATTTCTCCATAATGGATATCTCCGATTAATCCCTGGTCTACCACTTCTTTAGTGGATATAAATTGGTTCGAATACCGGCATTCAAAACAAATACAAAGTTTCACTTTTGCATCTTTCACGGCCTTTTCTATTTCCAGACAATCCTCCCATGCCAATGCCATGGGTTTTTCCAAAATGATATGTTTACCTGCCCTTGCGGCAGCCAATGCATGTTCAGTATGTTGGTAAGTGAAACTACATATGGACACCACATCAATACTAGGGTCCTTCAACATCTCATCCAGGTCTGTAAAAGATTTAATTTCAGTCCCCCATGTTTTACTTAATTCGGCATCATCATGTTTTCTGGAAGAATAAATGGCCGAAACCTGCGCAAATTCACCTGAATTGATCGCTTTAATGTGTGCCGTAGCTACCCAACCATATCCGATAATTCCAACATTTAATTTTTTCATAATTGATTCTTTTGTAATTAATGAATAGTTTAATCGATTATTTTAAAGCTTTTTTCAAGGTTTTTTCCAGGGATATTTTTTTTCCACCTTTGTTTTTACTTTCCTGGGCCGCTTCCATGAAAGCATAGATTTCCAAAGTTTCTTCCTCAGCCACAGGAGATCTTTTTTGAAGGAAGAATTCGACTATTTTAACTACCAGAGGGCGGTAACCGGTAAAAGACCCCAGACTTACGATTTCATTTTCTTTAAAAACCGTACCTCCAAAATCCCTTCTCCCTTTTCTGATTCCCCTGAAAACCCCCACCCTGCCGTCCTTCCAATACCCAATAACCAGATCTTCAGAATCTGAATGCTTTACCTGTTGCACTTCCACACAGCCTGGGCCCATTACGGTATAAAGGAGCTCTACACCATGGATTCCATACCAAAACAAATCGGTATGACTTTTTTCCAGAGAGGCCGGGCTAAAGGTATGGGCACTTATAACCTGGGATGGGCGGATATTTTGAGCGGTTTCCAAATACCTCAATCCTGAGGAGGAAAAGAGGGGAACCCCAAATTCTTTTGCCTGATTATAAATATTCACCACACCCTTTAAATTTTCTGCGACAGGCTTATCTACAAACACAGGTTTTCCTGCTTTCAGCGCAGGTAAAACCTCCTCAAAATGAGGTCTGCCGTCATTGGTTTCTATCATCACCACATCCACCATCTCAATCAATTGATCCATGGAATCAACCATGATCACTCCCATTTCTTCAATTTCTTTCTGAAATCCGCTTAGCTGTTCCGCTGTGAAATCGACATCAGGGTTTCCTGGTGGATGGTATAGTGCCACCATGCGGCATCCAACAAGATCTTCTTTTTTATTCGGGTCATTCAGTATCTTTGAAAATGCGGCACTGTGTACCGACAAGCCGACCAGGCCTACCCTTAGGTCTTCCAAGGGTCTTTTTTTGGCTATGGAAATTAATGGCTGTCCCATTAAACCCAGTCCAACTCCCCCGTAGGTCAGTTTTTTGACAAAATTCCTGCGTACTATTTTATTTTCTACCACTTATATCTAGATTTCTTTTACTTCTCTAAAACCCTGTATGAAAATTCACCAAGCTGGGAGATGGGAGAGGATAAAACCATCTCCATTATATGGTATCCAAATAACGGGTCCATCTCCCTAGGTTGGTGTTTTTTTGAATAGATATTGTCGGATCAATAACCGGGATTTTGCTCCAATGCCGGATTGATATCAATTTCGGACAATGGGATAGGAATGAAAGCCATTTCTGGCGTTATACTGCCTGTTTTATTAATCACCTTATAATGACCTCTGTAAGGTCCGGTGGTTTCCACCGAATAATCAGTATAATTGTCAGGATCATCGGTCAGCTTCATTCCATAGAATTGCCGGTCCATGACTTCTTGAAATATTCCCCACCTTCGGATATCCATGTACCTGATTGTTCTTTCAATACAAAATTCTACCCTCCTTTCCCTTCGTAAAATTTCCATCAAAAGACCTGGGTCTGTTTCTGTAACCATTGGCATTCCCACTTCTTCCCTTCCTCTGACTTGGTTGATGGTAAGGTCCAGAAGTTCCTGATTGATCACTTCACCATTTTCAATTTTGGCCTCCAAATAACTTAAAAGTACTTCCGCATATCTTAACAAGATGATATCATCACCCGAGCTGCCAAAATCTCCTGCAAAATCCTCAGTAACGTATTTTTTCCAACCATACCCAGTTGCCCCCGGTAAAGCTGCGATGTTATCCCCGGTCCTATCAGGATGGGCCAAAAACAGCCGACCTCTAAATTCTGTGTATTCAGGTAGAAAAATGCTGGCATAAAGCCTCGGATCACGGTTTTCGAAGGGGTTTTCAGGGTCAAATAATGGGGACGCTTCTATGGGAAGCCCGTCTACCATTAAAAATGCATCTACCATGTTCTGATAGGGATTGACTTCTGAATAGCCTCCATAAAATTCCGGATGGTGATTTCTTTGGTTATGCGTATTCCCATAAAGGCCTGCAATACAATTAGTGGACAGGATGATTTCACTGCTGTATTCACCTTCTTCTTCAAAAATTGCCTTGTACCTTGGATCTATTTCATGAATCTGAAGCGCAATAATTTCTTCATAAGCAGCTGCTGCCTCAGCCCACCTTTTATCGATCATCAGCAATCTGCCTTTGATGGCCAATGGGGCTGATTTAACAATTCTGCCCTTTTCACTATCCGGCCTGCTTGCCGGAAGGTCCTCTGCAACTTCCGTAAGTTCCTGTATGGCAAAATCAACAATCTCCGACCTTGAATTCCGGGTTTGGGAATTGGCTTCCTCTATGGATAGCACATTGGTGATTAAGGGAACGCCACCATACAGTAGGGACATGTAAAAATATTCGTAGGCCCTTAAGAATTTGGCTTCTGCGATCCATTCTGCCTTCAATGCCGGATCCATTTCCACCCGGCCAATGTTCTCGAGGAAGTAGTTGGCCTTGAATATTGTCCTGTAGGCCCTTTGCCAAATGGACCTTGCGACCTGGGTATCTGCGGCTCTCAGGTATCCACTATAAATATTTCCTACTGATCCGAATTTATAACTGGAATCATCTGTCGAACTTGACAGGATCAATAACTCATTATTGTAAGAGTTATTACCCACATTACTACCATTATATATGCCTGTCAGCGCAAGCATCGCATCACTTTGAGAATTCCAAAAGGATCCCTCTGATAACTGGACCAGCGGTTGTTCATCCAACCAGTCCTGACAACCGGTTTGACCGATCAAGATAAGGATAGATAAAACTCCAACTAAACCTAATTTTTTATTTGTTTTCATAATTTAAATTTCTTTTATTAAAACCTGACATTTACACCTAATACATACGATCTGATAAGAGGATAAAACCAATCGGCACCTCCCGTCTGCATCTCAGGATCCCAACCTTTATAAAATTTAGTGAGCGTAAAGAGATTTTCTCCAGTGACATAAAAACGGACATTGTCCAAGAAGGTATTTCCAATAAGCCCCCCGGGCAGGGTATAGCCTAGTTGCACATTCTTCATTCTCAGGAAGGTGGCATCTCTGTTCCAGAAATCCACCGGGTTGGAATTGTAAAAACCTGAGGCTGTAGCGATTATTGTTGGATAAGCTGCATTTGGATCAGGGTTTTCAGGGGTCCACCGGTTTTCAAACATGTCCCTTTGTACGTTGCTGTTGTTTTCCAATGGAAAGAAGAATTGACCAAGCGTCACAAAAGCATTTCTACCGCCTTCTCCCTGCAACATAATATTGAAATCAAAATTCCTATACGCGCCATTCAAGGTGAGTGCAAAAGTGGTCATGGGTAAAGGTTGGCCAATTACCCTTCTGTCATAGGTAGCATTCACTACGCCATCAGGTTCCCCAGAAGGTCCGCTGATATCCATAAACTTGATTCCTCCGGGAATGGACAAATTTGAAAAAGGCTGAGTGGCATAGTTCAGGATCTCTTCTTCACTTACAAACAATCCATCACTCACGAATCCGTATCTACTTCCAATTGGATGACCCAAAAATAAGCCCCTGGGTATATCTCTTTCCAGATTGGCCAGCTCCAAAACCTCGTTTTTTACGATAGAAAATATAGCCGATGCACCAAAGGTAAATTCACCGAAAGAATTTCTGTAGCTCAGGTCAAAATCCCATCCTTTATTTTCCACCATGGCCGCATTGGATTCAGAGGGAGTTGCCCCCAATAAGGTAGAAACAGAGACTGGATAAAGGATATCTTCCGTGGTTTTTACAAAATACTCACCCGTGAAGGACAACCTGTTTTCCAGTAAAGCCAAATCTATCCCAATATTGGTCATGGTGGTAGTTTCCCATGTAACTTGTTTGTTAGCAATTCGCGACACCGCACCACCGGCGGTCAGCACCTCTCCAAAGGGGTAGTTCAGGCCTAAAGCTATGAGGTCCTGATAAGGGTAATTGGCAATGGATTGGTTACCCAATTTTCCCCAGGATCCGCGTATTTTGAAATCTGCAACCCAGGGAAATGCATCTTGAAAAAAGCCTTCCTGAGCTACTCTCCAGCCTGCAGAAAAGGAGGGAAACAATCCCCACCTTCCCTCTTCCGGAAAACGGGATGAGCCATCGTACCGGAAATTTGCTTCCAATAGGTATTTATCCTGAAAGCCATAATTAAGCCTTCCAAAATAAGAGGAAAGGGTATTTCTCGCCGCTCCTCCGGTATTGGTGGCCCGGACAGTGGCTCCCGCATCAATTTCATAAATTTCATTGTTGGGGAAATCATCCCTGAAAGCCCCCAAATATTTTGAACCAAATGCCTGGGCGGATCTACCCAAGAGCACTTGAATGGAATGATCATCAATTTCCTTATTGTATTCAAGAAATGATTGAAGGGTTAAGGCATTACTTTGATTCCACGATGATCTTAAGCTGTTCCTTTGAATGGCATAAGTTGGCGTTATGGGATACGTCGAAATAAAAGTTTTTGCTTCCGATAAATTTTGGGTATAGCCTGCCTGACCCGTAATTTTCAAGTCCTTTGTAATTTCCCAAATCAAACTGCCATTAGTATAAATATTGGTCAGTTCACCGCTCACAAAGGATTGGCTATTCAAATCTGCTTCTGGATGAAGGGTTTCATTTCTGCCATAAAAGCCGTCCTCTGTAAAACCTGGAATGGCATTTGCATTTCTCATCGCACCAGCAATGATATTCCCAATGCCACCATTGCCATAAGGTGCCGACGGTTCATTTGTACTGTTTTTGTTTCCGGCCAAATTGACACTGATCCTTAATTTTTCACTCAATTTACTATCCAGGTTAAGCCGCAGATTAATCCGGTCAGCATTGTTCTTTTTGATGATACCCTGTTGGTCGTAATAGCCAAGAGAAAACATGTATTGGGTTTCCGCAGTGCCCCCACTTACCGATAGGTCATGTTTGGTTTCAATACCCTGGCCTGAACCAAATAAATATCCGATATGATCAAAATTGGGATAGGCAGGATCATTTCCCGACCTGAACAACTCAATTTCTTCATCAGTATATCTTCTTTGCTGGCCCAAATTCCGGTTATTTTCGTTTACGGCAATTCCATACTCCCATGAATTTAACATCTCGGGAATCATCGTAGGTGTTTGACTGCTTACATAGGCGTTGTACCTGAATACAGGAGCCCCTGATTTTCCTCTCTTCGTTTCAATAAGAATCACCCCATTGGCCGCTTTGGAACCAAAAATAGCAGCAGACGCAGCATCCTTAAGGACGGAAACGCTTTCAATATCATTGGGGTCTACATCATCCAGGGAAGCCTCAATCATATCCACAAGCACCAAAGGACTATTCCCCGCCGAACTAAAAGTGCCTTGACCTCTTATTAAAAGAGATGCACTGTTTTTACCGGGATTACCAGAACCTTGCCGTACAGAAATCCCGCTCATCTGCCCTTGTAATGCCAGCGAGGACTTAGGTACTGTTCTCTTCTCCAATGCTTCATTGGTCACCGAAGCTACGGAACCGGTTAAATTTACTTTTTTCCTGGTTCCATATCCTACCACCACCACTTCTTCCAATCCCTGAAGATCTTCTACCAAGGTAATATCAATTAGATTCCTACCATTTATGGCTACTTCCTGGGTGATATACCCAATAGAGGAAAAAATCAAAACTTCTGATCCATCCGGTGCGTTTAGCCGGTAATTTCCTTCCGCATCCGTAACGGTACCCATAGTTGTCCCTTTTACCAGAATATTTACTCCCGGTATACCCACTCCTTCTGTTTCGGAAGTTACCTTCCCTGTTATATTAATGTCTTCGCTGGAAACATCAATAACCATCTCATTCATTATCTTTAAGTGGGAATTTATTCCAAAGGCAGTTCCGGAACCCGTGATAAAAAGTGGCCCCAAAATACCCATACATAAAAAACTTAATGTTCTGATGAGTGGTTTGTAAATTAATTTTTTCATACTTTTGTGATTGTGGATTAAACATAGTTTTTCTGCATTCCTATTCATCGAGAGATCGCACAACGAATCAAATGAATAGGATCATTAATTGGCCGGAGATCATCCCATTGATCTCCGGCTTATTCATTTTTGTTTTTTATCTATAATATTACTGTTAAGTTATATATCAAATTTAAATATTTCCTTTCCGGGAATCCTATACTTTTTTCTACTTCTAAGATACTATCTTTTATATTAATGAATAATAGTATTATATTAAATAATATGATTGTTTATATAAATTAAAAAAACCAATACCTGTATTTGATAATCGGTCACTTTTGATCGATTTGTCGAAAATTACAATCCTGCTATTTTTGGGACAGGAGGCAGTTATTGCCCATCTTCACCAATTGCCCATCTTCACCCAGCTAATTCAAATGCTATATCAGTATAACAGTCTAGTATACTTTCACAAGGAATGCATGTGTATTTTTGTCGGAAAATAAGGAAGTTTTTTACTCCATCTTAAGAAATGAGGATAGTATTGAGGAGGAAAACCCCCTGATCGTGTTGTATGGGGTAACAATTCCTGGGGCTCAAGAACGGTAAGGTTTGTGATGAGTAGGTGGGTCACTGTATGTCCCATTAAATTAAGTTTAAAAAGGGGCATAGCCTTTCCAGGCCTAAAACGGGAGGGCATTAATCCGGGAATTTCATGTTTTTATATTTTGTTTTTAATAGGGCACATGGAATCTCGCACCTGCCTGCCGGAAGGCAGGTGCTTTATAATCATCCCTAAGTGTGTCACTTGCGTCATGCCTGCCTCAGGCAGGCTCGATTTCCACCTGTTATTATTCGTGGCTAATCAAAAAAAGTCGGTCCTTTTCAGCCTGCCTTGGGCCTAAATTATTCCATAACCACCGGAACAGGGTTTTCTATTTTTCCTGGATTTCTTTGGTTGCTTCCAGGCTGACCTTTATCACCCAAGTCCTTTTTGGCCATTTCTGCCATTTCCATTAATTTTTTTACTAGACCAGGTTTTTTTTCTGCCAAATTTTGCGAAGAAGAAACATCTTTAACAACATTGAACAAAAGAGGCTGGTCCCCTTCACCTTCCTTAAAATGTGGATGTTGGTTGAAATCTTTTAAGGGTAAAAATAATTTCCAGGGACCTGACCTTATGGCCTGAAGCTGATCCATATGATAATAATAAAAAACTTCATGAGGGGTTTTGGCTCTTTTATGTCCCAAAATCAATGGGAGGATATTTTTTCCATCAATAATTCGATCATCGGGAACCTTTGCTCCTGACAGACGGGCAAATGTGGGTAAAAAATCCATGGTAGTGACCATTTCCTCACAAATGGTTCCGGCAGGAATGGTTTCCGGCCACCAAATAATAGCTGGTACCCTGAATGCCCCCTCTGCGGTGGTGTATCCACGTCCTGTTAAAGGTTTATTCGTTCCTCTTTCCGTACTAGTGGGATCATTGGTCATGGGAGCACCATTATCTGAAGTGAAAACCAATAATGTGTTTTTTCCTATTCCCAATTCCGTCAACTTGTCCATTATTTTTCCTACTGACCAATCCAACTCCTCTACGCTGTCCCCCCAAGGACCCCCCTTACTCTTTCCCCTGAAAGCTTCACTGGCAAAGGGCTGTGTGGTGCTTCCCGGCATGGCATGTGGCAGGTAAAGAAAAAATGGGGCATGATGGTTTTCTTCTATAAAATTCAGGGCCTTTTCCGTATAATCCCTGGTCAACAAATTTCTATCCACTCCTGCATGGACAACTTTCAGGTTTTCCATAACGGGCAAAGGAGGCCAACGCTCTCCATCCATCCTTTTACCAAGCCGCATGCCCACTTCATGGGTCATGTCATCGCTATAAGGAATCCCATAAAAATAATCAAACCCTTGATGGGTAGGTAAAAATTCCTTTTGATCACCTAAATGCCATTTTCCAATAAGTGCCGTGGCATAACCTACTTCTTTCAATATCTCGGCTATGGTAATTTCTTCAGGATTTAAACCATAAGGTGAAATGGGCCGCAAAACCAAGCCATCTCGGGGGTTGACATGCATGCCTACCCTCTGTGAATAACATCCCGTCATAAGGGAAGCCCTGGAGGGGGTACAAACTCCCGCAGTTACATAAAAGTGCGTGAATTTGCGCCCTTCTTTCGCCATTCGATTTAATGCGGGGGTTTGGATTACCTCTGACCCAAAAGGCTCAATGTCCCCATATCCCAAATTATCACAGTAAATGATGATGTAGTTTGGGGTATCATTGGAGAAGTTGAATTTTGTCTTCCCGCCGGAATTATTCATTCCCTCTCCACCTAGGGCTTGTCCATATAGCGAGGTGGCAAAAATGTTCAGGAAACAAAAAAAGCCTGAAAAAAAGAATATTTTAAATATTTTGATCCGTTGTGCTAAAATTTTAATGATTTCCATCTTTTTATCGGTTTATTTTTTAAGAATCATCCCAAGCAACTTCTCCCTGATTGCTTCCTCCACGCCACCATCCAAATTACTGATCCTGCAACGCCAGGTTTCATAGCCCCCTCTTTCCAGTTCATGTTCAGGGGGAATATATCCCAGATTTCCATTGGCCAAACAAACCGTGAAGTATGGCCTTCCCTTCAATTCCTGCTTAATTTTTAGGCCTGTTTCAGCAAATATTTCCCCGGGCAAAGCCCCGATGGTTCCAGCCCCTATATAAAAAACCTGTACCGGACAATCGGCAGTGGAAGGAAATTCTGCCAACAACACCTGCTCCCTGGCGTAAAGGTACTGCCATCCCTCCTGGTTGGGTTGTAAATGTTCATAATCACCCTGGGCTACCTTTTCCCTGGCCAATGTCAGCTCCTTCTCATCGGGCAGTCTGCGTTTTACTTCCAATACAGCATAAGAAACGCCTAAATCGGGTTGGCTTTCCCATTTCAGTGCGGAGGTTTGTGCGATTAATTTTGCAGCAAGGTCTTCACCGATCAGTTTACTTTTGGCAAAGTGTGCCTCAGGGTAACTTTTCTCCTTGAGAAAATCCCAGATATTGATGTCTCCGCTGGTACCGTTGGTCAGGATACCCACGAAATCCTCCTTTGCCCCCAACTGTTTTTTCAGGGCCTCACTGAAAGCACCAAAATAGTCGGCCGTGATGGTGCCGTTTTCCCAATCCCCGACATAGTGCATGGAATAATTGGCCAGGATGCTGATCCATTCTCCTTCCGCACTTTGAACGGCCAAAAAACCCAACTCTGGATCAGGGCCGGATACTGGCCTGATGATCTGCTTTTCAACACCAAAAGGATTGGTTTTAATGGCGTCCGGCCCTCCGCTCACCGGATTGAGGGGAAAAAAATTATCTTGCATCCAAAACCTTCTGCATACCGCATGTTCAGGTGCTTGCGCAGACCCAAAAGCCAAACGGGCAGGCTTTCTCCTCTCCCTGGCCAGGGACACGGCCTGTGCAATCCATGCCGGCAAACGCCTGCGGTAGGCCAGGTCTGACTGTACCAAATGCACCTCCTCCACCGCTCCGGCTGCATGGGTATGGGTGCTGCTAACCATAATGAAAGCGGGATCAAGACCATGATGCTCCCTGATCTGTTCTTTGGCCTCATCAATCAATTCCTGCCCAATGACACAAATGTCCACCACCACAAAAACCAGGGTAGAAACCCCATTTTCCAGCCATAAGGCCTTGGCAAAGAGGGGGTCATGGATCATTTTGGCATAATGCGTGGTAAAATCTCCATTGATGATGGTGCCCAGGGGAGGGGTGGTGTCCACCTTAGCTGCTCCGGCCAAAAGTGATAGGTCTGCTTTCATAGTATTCCAGTTTTATGGTTGAAAATATTCTGGGCCGAGATTTATTTCGGAAGGGCATTGCGTAAAAAACGAAGCCAGTTGCCATGGAATATGTTATCAATATCCACGCTGGAATATCCCCTTCGATCCAAAATTGCCTCAAATTTTTGAAGGTCTGCAATGGAGTTCATGTCCCATGGCGATTGTTCTGTGCCAAAAATCCCATCCAAATCACTTCCTATGCCGATGTGAAGGCCATCTCCTGCCAGTTGACAGATATGGTCCCAGTGGTCTACCAACTGCTCCAGTCTGATGTCCAGTTGCCAGGGATCAGATACGGTATCTATAAACCGGATGTCCATGGCCCAACAGTCCAGCATACCACCAATTACCGCCCCCCTTTCCACCAACCGCTTTATTTGTTCATCGGTCAGTTGCCTTTGGTTAGGAACGATTTTCCTGACATTGTGGTGACTGGCCCAAATGGGTCCCCCATAGCTGCCCAATGCCTGATCAAAACCCTGGTCTGTCAGATGGGTCACGTCCAGGATCATTTGGTATTTGTCCATGAGTTTCAGGAGGTCTTTTCCCTTGGAGGTAAGGCCCCCCTCCATTTTGGTCCCGGGAGCATACCTGCCAGGTCCGAAATGGGAAAGCCCCAGGGCCCTCAGGCCATAAGTGTAGGCTTTTTCCAGATAGGAAGCGTCCACCAGGGAATCTGCCCCTTCCAGGTTGAGCAGGTAGCCAATGGGCTTGCTTTCATCCGGCTGGGAATCGTCATTCCAAAGGTCCACTATCTGGTCCAGGCTTGCCCGGTTGGTAATTTGCTTCATTTCTCCCAGGCTTTCCATTTCCCGGTACCAGGCCAATTGGCCCTGGGTCATGGCCCAGGCTTGCTGAGGTGAATTCCATCCTGCCAGCGCTGAATCTGGAGGTGAATAGCGGGCCAGCTGGGTAGCCACAACGATGCCAATCTTCCCTTTTCTTAATTCAGGCAGGCATACCGTTCCCTTTCCACGGTCCGGTTTGTCCGGCATGTGCATTTCCGCTTTCCGGATTTCAGCAAGTGGCAGACGAAGGTCCCGGTTCCATTCAATGGCATTCATGGCCAGGTCAAGGTGGGCATCAAAAATCAGTCTTTTTTTCATGTGGCCTCCGGGATCCTGGCGATACAATCTATTTCCACTTTCAAGCCTTCAGCCAGAACAGATTGTACCGTAATCCTGGCTGGTTTGGTTTGTTGAAAATAAGAAGCATACACTTTATTATAGCGATCAAATTCCTTTATGTCCGCCAAATGCACCGTACATTTGACGATATGGGCCATGCTGCCTCCGGCAGCTTCGACAATGGCCTTGATGTTTTCCAAAGTTTGGGTGGTTTCCTCTTCAATGGTGCCTAATTTGAATTTGGAGGTTTCAAAATCCACCGAGGCCTGGCCACTGACAAAAAGAAATCCGTCTACCAATATGGCATCAGAATAGGCTCCGGTATCAAATCCCTGAGCTCGTTTTGGATGGGCAATTTTTTTCATGGTTAATTGGTTTTTTTGTTTAACATAGGTTTCACCATCCTGTCCACCCTCCATCCACAACCAGATTATGTCCGGTTATAAAAGAGGAGGCATCAGACAGCAAAAAGGCAACAGGCCCAGAAACCTCATCGGCATGGCCCGTCCTTTGTAAAAAGGTTTTCTTTTCCAGTTTGGCAATAAATTCCGGATGCTTTTCTTTTACTTCCAAATTGGGAAAAGGGCCGGGAGAAATGCAGTTAAAGCGTACTTTTTGAGGTCCAAAGTACATGGCCAGGTATTTGCACATCTGAATGATACCCGCTTTTCCCACCCCATATTCTATGGGATTGGGATTCATCGGTGGATCATACAGGCTTGGGTCGGGTACCACCATGCCGTACATGCTGGAAAAAAAGACCACGCTTCCCCCTCCATTGCCTGCCATGGCCTTGCCCACTTCTCTTCCCAAAATAAAATTTGCTGTAAGCCCTGTATGGTTGACCGCATCAAAATCCCCGCTGCTAAGTTCTTCCATTTTCTTCGTGGTAGAAGCATAGGACAGGTTCACCATACCATCCGGAGGGCCATATTTTTCGATTTGGGCAGCCATAAATTCCATGAGGGCCTTCTCATTTCCTATATCCAGGGTTTTGGGAAGCATTTTCTCCGCAAAATCATTTTCCTGTGCCAATTTGAAAGCCTTTTTATCCAAATCGGCACAAATCACTTTTGCCCCCAATTCGGTCAAATGTTTTGTCAGGGCAGCACCCAGGAAGCCTGCTCCTCCAATGAGCCATATCCACTTGTCTTCTAATCCGAATTGCTCTATCATGCCAGCAGGTGATTTTTTGTCTAAGCGTTAAGTCCCCCATCCATCAGGATATTTTCCCCATTGATATAGGTCCCTGCATCGGAAGCCAGTAATACCGCAAGTCCTTTGATATCATCCCTGTTGGCCATCCTTCCCAGCGGTACTTTTTTGCAGTAATTATCCAAAAAGGCCTTAGGTTGATGGTTCAACAGGCCTCCCGGGGAAATACAATTGAATCGAATGTTTTTCCCTGCATGCATTTTGGCCAGGTAGCGGCTGAGATTGATCAATCCTGCATTATGAAAGAAATAATCAGGTGGTAAATCACCCATGTTCGTTCCCTCATAATTGGAAAGATCAGGTCCCTTCATGCCCATCATCGAACTGATATTGATCACGGAACCTCCACCTGAAACAATGATCCTCTCGGTCATGGTCCTGAGCAGGTCCCACATACCTGTAGCATTCACCCGCATCGATTCAGCAAACTCTTCCAGGGGACCATTGTAGCCCTTCATGGGACGGGACACCGCATTGTTAACAAAAACATCCAGCCTGCCAAATTTTTCAAACAAGCCAGAAGCAAATTGTTGCACCGAACCAGGATCGCCCTGGTCCAGTTCCATGGGCTGTACGTCCAGGCCGCTGCTTTGAAATAGGGCAGCAGTTTTTTCTGCCGATTCCAACTCCCTGGAAGTGGTAATGACCTTCCCTCCGGCCTCTGCCAGGCCTTCTACCAGACATTTTCCATAGAGCCCGGATCCTCCGGTGACCACGATCACCTTGCCTTTCAGGTTCAATAAATCTTTTATATGCATATCACTTTAATGAAATCACTTTTCCATTCTTTTCATAACTTTCCTGTGCGCCGATCACCGTTTGAATGATGGCTTTGGTTTTATCAAAATCCAACCTGGATCCACCCGATTCTACAGATCTGATAAATTCAATCATGTTGTCCCGAAACATGGCATAGGAATTTTTTATTTCCACCAGTCTCCACCCTTCTGCTCCAAAAAAGGAAAGCTGAAAAGTCCCGCAAATATCCTGATACAGGTGAACTGTGGCCTTAAGGCCATTGTCAAATCCAATCACCACGATGGCCCTGTCCGGCTCTCCCACATGCTGTACCCACAAGGGTTTGGGATCATCCAGGCTGCTAAAAAGGGCCTCCAGCAAATGTACACCATATTTTTTCCAATCCTTTTTGCCCACCGCTGTGACCAGGTGCAGGGTTCCCAGGGATTTGATTTCTGTTTTGAGCGTCCGGCATTCATGTGCGTAGCGCATAGAGGAACAGGACATCAGGAATTTACCGGATTGATGCTGACCGATAAAGTACGCAAGGTCTTCCTTTGTAAATGCAAGGGGCTTATCAATGAAAAGCGGTACACCAGCCTCCAAAAAGGGCTTGGCCATGTCCACATGGTTTTCCGGATCATCCCGGGCCAAAATTACCGCATCTACTGCTCCGATCATGGCTTCCATTTTATCCACGACATGATCAATTCCAGAATGCCTGGCAATATCCTCACTGATCTCAGGATCCTGGGTCCACACATGACTTACACGAGCTCCCGGAATGCCCAGGGTATCATTGTTAGCCTGAAGGTAATCTCCCACAGCAGTATATCCTGCCTCAGTAATTCGTCCGCGGTCAAATTTTCCATTGATAATTGCTGACCAGGAATAGGGGTGGGCATTGCCCGGACTCATTCCGATGATTCCGATATTCAACATATTGACGATTTTAATTTTGACTTAATCCAACCAACCCATCCGGTCCCAATACGGAATATCGATAAATTCCGGATCAGGAAAGGGTATCGCTCCTTCCCTCAATGGCCCAGAAATCAAAGGCTTTGCAGCCGTCTCCACTGCCTTGTCCAGGTATTCTTGCTTGTCTATGCCAACCAAAACTGTGGAAACCTCAGGCTGAGCCAATACAAATCGGGTGGCATATTCCGGGAGATCTATCTGATCATTCGTGGCCAGTTCGGTATAACGGGCAATGTGTGCTTCAATTTTAGCAAGGGGAGCCTGCAAGTTTCGGCCACGCTCGCTTAACATCCCACGCAAAAGTACAGACCGGACTACTACGCCCACTCCCTGATCGGCTGCCAGTCCAAAAACCGCTGTCTGCCTCTGATCCAGCAAGTTAAAGGGCAACTGTACTATCTGCCAGATTCCGGAGCGGATGGCAGCTTCGGACTCGTCCACCGAATAGGTGGAAGCACCAATGGCCCGGGCCCATCCTTCGCTTTGGATATCCTGAAAAACCCGGCATACTGTTTCGTGCTGCAGGATTTCCAAATCAGACTGGTGCAACATCCAGACATCAAGGTAGTCGGTACGCAGGGCCTTCAGGCTTTCTTCCAGAGATTTGCGGATCATACCGGCCAAGTGGTTTGGTTCTGGCAATTGGCCGGAGGCATCCCGCAAGTGCCGGCACTTGGAACAAAGTATTACTTTATCCCGGGTTTCGCTGAAGGCTATTCCCATCAGGTGTTCGCTGTTGCCGTACATCCTGGCCGTATCAAAGAAATTGACCCCCTGATCCAGCGCATTTTGTAAGAGTTGAACTGCCTCCTTCTCCTGCAGCATGTCCTTTTCGCTATGGATACCAGGCCCATAAGGCAGGCCGATCTCCACCCCTCCAAAGGCAATTTCGGAAACAGAGATACCGGTATTTCCCAGAGTCCTTTGCTTCATGATTTGTAATAATGCTCAGAGGGACCGTTTTTTTGTTCCGATTCTTTAAAATTGGCCACCAGTTCCTTACAATACTGGGTCATTGCAATAACATCTGCTCCGATACTGATAAATTGATACCCCATACGCTGGTAGGTGGGTACCTTGTCCGTGGTTCCGGTGGTACCGGCAAACTTCCCGAATTTCTTGGCCACTTCCACTACCTTTTGCCTGGCCGCAGTGATTTCAGGATGGGCCATGTCTCCTGGTGCGCCAATAGCCTGGCTGAAGTCTCCGGGACCAAAAAAAAGCATATCGAAGCCGTCCAGGCGAGCAATATCTTCCAATTCATCCAGTGCTTCAGGGTCCTCGATCTGAAGAATGACGAACCGTTGTTGGTTGGCATCTTTCAGGTATTGTTTGAAATCGGCAGCAGTGTAAGCCCCATCGGCATTACCCCCATCTATGGCCCGCATGCCCAAGGGATGGAACCGGGTCATGGCCACTACCTTTTGGGCATCTGCCATATTCATCACATGGGGGACGATGATCCCTGTGGCATCAAGCTCCAGGGGTTTGACATAATCACTGTAACTGCCCCTGGGCACCCTTACCAGGGTATCTTTGTTTTGGGATTTGGCTGCCCATATCTGGGCTGCGAGGATGGACCAGTCCTGCCCAATATGCTCCTGGTCCAGCCAAATGCAGTCGAAGCCGGCCAGGGCTGCGATTTCGACCACCCGGGCATCGGCCAGGTTCACTTTAAAACAAGCCACATTTTCTCCGGTCCGCAATTTTTGCAGGACCAGGCTGGGTTTCATGGATACAGTCATATATTTTTTTGCTTATTCAAAAGTAAGGTGCCAAGTAGGGAGTTACTATTACTTTTATTTGGAAAGATGGTACTATCTTACATGGCTACAATACTTATGTTATTGAATTTTACCTGCAATTGATTGAATTTATTCATGTTTAATTTGAGGAACCTGCCGGTCTATGCGATTGTTTTCTGGTTGTTCTATTATAGAAAGCTTTTCCTACGCTGTTAATATGGTCTATGAAATCTGGGTTTGTTATTTTATCATAAATCGAAATATCAAATTTGTAGGGCAACATCAAATCATCCAAATCAAATTCAATTTGCTGTTGTAAATCCAAATCTATGTTGCCTCCTATTAATGTCAAATCTATATCGGAAGCAGGTTTGTAATTGCCCTTCGCTCTCGAACCGTATATGAGGACTTTTTCAATTTGGTCATATTTTAAAAATATCGCTGTTATCCTTTCAATTTCTTCCTTTGTTAATCCTGAATGATCCATACTATAAAAATTCATCTCCTTCCCTACTTTTAGTTTTCATATTCTTTTGAAATTCTAAGAAAGCAGGATAATAAACATTTAGTATTTTGGTATAAATTTCATCTGCGGTTTCTTCATTGTAGGTGTGTGAAGTTTTGTTTCTACTTCCTATCATATCCATCCAAACCTTCCCATCTGAAACCAATCGCAGCTGAAAAGCTTCTCTAGTAGCATCTCTGCTGCCCCCAACATTGGTATTCCCTTGGTAAGCAGCATAATCTTTCATCACATTCCAGGCCAATTCATGGGTGTATTCAAATCGCTGTATCAATCCCTCTTTAATTATTTCATCCAAAATATAGCCCGTATCACTATCATCAATAGGTTCATCCTCATCCCTAAAGTTGTTTTTAACGTATTCCACTGCTTGAGTAAATTTATTTAATGCTTTCTCAAAATTGGAATATCGTTGTTCCCATCTGATCCCTTGTTCCATTTTCATTGAAATTTGTACTCCAAAAATACCAAATTAAAATTTAAGAGAAAATCCTTAATTCTACCGGCTAAATTCAATTTTACATCTGGTCTAATCCTGAGGTTCCTCTAATTTCCCTAATCCGCTAGGAGTGTGAATTGTATCCACACCCTCTTATCATTAAAATGCAAAACGAGGGCAATTGAAATGCCGGATCATTTTATTTTGCAGGTATTTATTCCAGTCAATGGACCGATCTAATTTTCCTAGGATTACCCAACTTAC
>JBBDSB010000600.1:34398-39613 GCA_040905205.1 Cyclobacteriaceae bacterium | reverse complement strand
GCCCGGGTATCCGCCATACCAATCCTCTCCCGGTAGACCTTTTCCCCGTCTCCCGACACGATTTCGACAAAATTCAAAGGAAAAGTCCATTCTATATCCAGCGAAACCTCTACCAGGCCACTTTCCAGAGCAAGCAGCTCTCCCGAACCTTTGCCATTTACAGAAAAAGAAGGCAGCAACACTTCCCCGGTGGTCACAAAAAATCTTCCTGCTTCCATGGCATCCAACACTGGCTGCCAACCCTCTTCAAATTTTGGCAGTTTTTCCATTTGCAGATAGTTGATATTCATGTGGCCATAAATTTCATAATCAGGTTCCAATTTAAACAGATCTGCCTCCCCTATCACGTATTTTTTATGTCCCCAATTGGCCATATCATCCATCAGGTCCAATACCCGTTTGCCAATTCTGGTTTGGGAGAGGTCGGCCGGGATGGCTTTCCAGGCGGCGCCGAAAAAACGATCGGAATGAAAAAAGGCTTCCTCCTTGTATCGATCCGGAAAACCCGTAGATCCTTTTGTCCGGGCATGTGCCGTCCAGGCAAGGCCATTTTCCACTTCGAGCAGTTGCTGCATCTCCTCCTTGTTGCCCACGCGGTATACTTTTCCAAATTCGGGATCTTCCTCCACAAATGGCTGGCCGGGCTCCCTTGACATGATCCAGTAAACGGGCTTTGGGAAAAGGTTCATCCAATGTCCTCCGAAATGGCTGTTGGGTTCCTCTCCCGGTAGCATAAGGAAGTCACCGGTAGATAGCCGGGCGCATTCCTCAAACATCAAGCGAAATTCCCGCAGCCTCCTGGGACCAAGATCCCTTGGATTACTCGCAAGGTGAAATTCCCCCAAATGCATGATGTTTACTCCAAGATCCCTTAGGGCCCTTACATGCCCAGGTATTTCAGGAAGGGGTTTATGGGTAAGCACATCGTCGATGTGCTCAGTATGGAAATGGCTGGCCATGGTCCGGTATCCCGGAAGGGGACGGTACCGGTCTCCATTGGTAAATTTCTTGACCATATCAAGTACCTGCCCGTCTTTTGTTGCACTTATCAGCACGAAAAAATTCAGCCGCTGCTCAGTTCCCGGTGGGGCGTTGAACCAGGGTACGTGGCGCCTGTCTCCCAACAAATCATGTCTTATGCCCAGGCCAAAACCGGGCACCAAATCCCGGTAATCCATGCCAAACCAGGTATATTTTAAGTTATAGGCATTATCAAGGGGGTAAAAGTACTGGTGAGGAGGAGGGAAAACGGCAATACTTCCCCCTTCACTTTCGCCGATAACCGTCCTGTACTTCACCGCAAGTTCCCTACTGCCTGTTGTTTCATCCACCCTTTTGGCCTGTAAATAACCTTCGGTATCCGACCAGAAAATCTCTTTCCAAACAGGTTCCGCGCTAACCAATCCGGCATCATAGATAATGGCCACCGAATCTTTTTCCGTATGCATGACTGCTGCCAGGTTTATCAGTGGGCTTCCATCATACAAAGTGAGCTCCAGGGTTCCGGAAAAGTGATCCGCAGTGATCTCCGATAAAGTGATTTTTGTTCTGCTTCCCTGACTGGTTACGCCAGCTTTTGTTTTTTTCAGTTTCACCACATGCTGCGTATAGGGAAGGTAGGCTGTTCTATCAAAAAAAATGTTCCAACCACTGGCTTTTGTCAGGTCCCTTTTGCCTTCTGTAAGCACAAAAACCGGATCCAAGTCGCTGGCGATTTCGGTGTATGCCCCCTCCCTGCCAACCTGAATGCTTTGCAATAGGGGTTTTACCGCTTCCAGACTTATCAACAATTTTCCTGTCTCCAATTCACTGATCGGCCAGGTAACCTCCAGCATGTCACCGCTTAGGGTTGCCGTGGCAGACCCGTTTTTATCAAATGCAGAAAAATCTACCGAAACCTGGGCCATGGCACAGCAACTGAAAATTAAAAAACTACCTAAAAACAATAACCTCATCTTAATACTCCTTGAAAATGGAATTCCGTTGAATCCTAAAGTACGCAAATAAAATAAGTGAATCAAAAATAATTAATCCCCCTCACAAAATCAACGATCACTCGATCACCAGATCAGCCTTTACCTACCTTCCAAACAAAGCATTGGCCCGGTTCCAGTGGATTTTTGCTACATAGACACTGCCATCGCTACCGTACTTTTCTACCCCTTTGGGCTGCATCCATTCCGATACCGTCACCCAGGATTCATCCGGACTGACCTGCGTAACGCCGAAATTGCCCAGCCGGGCTCCCTTTTCCGGAACCAGGATCCTTTCGGTATTGCGAAGCACCACCAGCTTTTCGGAATCTACCCGGGCCATAAACAAAGGTGCCCGGTGCCTGAACACATGGTCATTGTCCGCTCCCCGGCGGGTATAGACCAGGTAGAGGCCCTCGCTGTGCGTGACCCAATGCTGCTGCGTATTATAATTGCCCAAATCCGTTCCATCATCGAATTTCCAGGGCTGAATAGGTGCATATTGTAAACCATCATCACTTTGGGTGACAAATCCCTGATTGTCATTTCGAATGGTCAAGAAGTATTTGCCCTGAAAATGGGTCAGGGAGGGTTCATGGAGGCCCCTGCTTTCGTCGGCAATGGACAAGTCATTGCCCTGCTCCAGAAACCGGAGCTTTTTCCCGTCAAAAGCACATCGGGTTACCGTTACCTGGGAGTTGCTTCCCGGGGGCATAAAGTAAATGGGCAAAAGGATATTTCCGTCCGCTTCGTCCCACCGTTGCACGCAGCCTGCACCTGCATTTTGAAACTTCTCCTGATTTCCCATATCCAGTTTCTCCCAGTCAGACCATTGGTTTTGACCGGGATCATACACGGAAAAGGCTGTGTGCCGGGGTCTGGGATGGGCTACTTTCCAGTCCGGGGTATACACGATGGTATGTCCGGTACCCAAAAGGGATTGGCTGTGTTTGTGCCAAGCAGGCCAGAAATCACTGGCTGCTACAGGGCGCTCTTCCCCTTCCACCTGCTCGGTCCGCGGGGCCAGGGGGGGCAGGACTTCCGGCTTGGTCCAGCTGGCACCCCCATCATCCGAATGCATGCCGAACATTCCTTTAAACACATCACTCCCGGATAATTCCAGTGTATTCAGCGTCATCACCATACGGGGATTTCCCTCGGTTCCAGCTCCGGGAACAATTCCCGCTCTAGGATGCACCCAGCACCTTTCCCCATCAAACAATCGGGTTGGCACCTGTAGGTCATGGGTATAATTCAAGGTATCCTGTGCGGGAGAAGACCTTCCCATATCGGCAAAAAGGGAAAGGGGAGCCATGCCGGAAAGGGTTATGCCTGCGATCAGGCTGTCTTTTAAAAAGGAGCGACGGGAGGAGGCAGGGTTAAAATGGTCCATGGGTTTGTACTGTTTTGGTGAAAGCGTTAAAGTACAATATTTATCAGTTTCCTGAAAGCCGGTTTTTGTGATGGGTTTTTATAAAAGGAAATAGTGCTTTCCTACTTTTCAAAATTATAGGACTTCCCAACACTGGCAACTGCGGGTCCATTTTCTTCGTATTAAGTACCTTAAATGCGGTTATTGAGCATATAATAAAAGGGTTTTTTGCACCAAAACCTTATTATCAAATTTTTTTGATATGAGTTTAATCCCATTTCCACCCATTTTTTGCCGCAATGTTTCATTATTGGTCAGCATTTCAATTTTCTCAGCCATGGCCCTGATATTCCTTTCTCCCACTAGAAAACCTGTCTCCCCATCCTTTACTCCTTCAGGTATGCCATTGTGAAAAGTTGCTACAACAGGAAGTCCCACAGCCTGGGCCTCCTGTAATACCAATCCCTGTCCTTCTGAATTACCATCGGAGGCGGTTATGCTCGGTAACACAAAAATATCGGCCTGCTGGTAATATTTTTTAACTCCGTCCTGATCCATGGCACCATGCAAAAAGACCTTGTTTTGTAAATTCAGTTCAGCAATTAATTCCGAGAGAGGATGAAATAAAGGACCGTCTCCAATAATATGGTATTCCAAACCACAGTTCATGGACTGAACTTTGCTAAATGCCATAATGCTATAATAAATCCCTTTTTTCTCTACCAGCCGCGCTACCGTCAATAGTTTTATTGCAGATTTTTTTCCAGTATTTCTTTGGTGGGCCCAATCTTCCAAGTTTACACCAATTGGTATGGTGCTTATTTTTTCCGGTGGAAAACCAAGCTTAATGATCTTTTCTCTAAGGTAGTTGGAAATGGTTATGAAATGGTCAAATTGTGGAACGATACTTTCATAATACCCGGCATCCAACGTGAACCGTGTGGCATCATAGCCATAAAAGGACAAAATCATTTTTCCCTTGAAAATATCTAAACTTTTTCCATACACGGCTATTTTTCCCATGGTACCAAAATGGCAATGGATAATATCAAACGGAGCTCTATTTAGAAACGGAAGCAGCCTAAAAAACAAGTTGATTCTAAATCTGACAGGAATTTTTAAAGAAAGTATCTTGCTTATTACCTCAATTTTCCCTGCATTTTGCAGGATATGAAACATGCACTTTAATTTTGCCACCAATTTATTTTCGGGTAGGTATGGGGCAAAAAAAGTATGATTTATTAGCCTGTATTTTTTCACCCTTGGATGCATTATATTTTCCCGGATTCGGCGGGAAGGAAAAATTTCCACTTCATGGCCCTGATCAATCAATCCCGTCACCTGATTCAGAATAAAGGTTTCGGAAAGCTTGGGAAAAACCTCCACTATAAATGCGATCCTCATGGGCAGGTTATTTTGTATTTTATATATATGAATTTATTGGATAATTCTTCTTCAAAAATTTTAAATCTTTTAGGGTTAATACATGTTTTTGGCGGTGAAAACAAATGAAATCATTTTTAAATCTGAACATTTCATACTTGTCCGATAAATGATCTATAGAACTGGCTATTTCGGTATTTTTCAAGTGCTTGTATTCGTACAAAATAATCGTGGGTTGCAATTTTCTCAGATCCAATTGGGATAGTATTTTCCAGTCATATCCCTCGGTATCCATATGCAGCAGATCCACCTGGCTTAACCCGAAATCGGACATTAGTGCCGGTAAAGTAATCCCTTTTATTTCAATACATTTGATAAATGGCTCCAAAATACCATCCATGTGACTGATAATATGTTCTTTGTTAAAAGATCCTATCTGATCGTACCATTCGGGTAAATTCGGTATGACATACTTTGCGTGCTCATC
>JBBDSB010000600.1:0-34298 GCA_040905205.1 Cyclobacteriaceae bacterium | reverse complement strand
AAGGCCCTTCTCGAAATCTCCAGAACCGATCATTTTTTCTCTTAGCTTTTTAATGTTATTTACAAAGTAGGTTCTTTTTGTCAAAAGATGATCAATTTTTTGCTCTATTATTTTGGGGCTATCTTTCTTAAGATTCCCCCGTAGTCCGACTTTATGATATACCGCCCTGGCGGCATTACCATTCTGGTCCAAATTGGGGTTTAAAGGAAATATAAGCATGGGTACCTCAAGCATAATACACTCCGTCACAGACTGCATTCCTCCATGATTGATCATTAGATCTACCTTCTTTAAAACTTGAATTTGAGGAATATTTTGGTAGACAAAAATATTTTTAGCCTTAAATTTAAATGCTAGAGGATCTATGTTCTTACCAGTAGAAACAATTAAAACCAAATCATCCCTATTTTGAAATATTTTTAGTATTTGAAGATAAAAATTAATACGTCTTTTGGTATATTTAAAATCATAACTGCCCATAGAGCAGAATATAATATTAATATGAGAAGTGTGGGACTTGATTAACTTATACAAACCTGAATTTAAAAATATTTTGTTATTCAGATCTAACCTATTTAATTCTACAACAGGTCCAAGGTATATCTGATTAAATGAATATTCTCTTACAAAATCAAAAGCCATAGGAGAAAGAATAAGTTCAGGATAGTCTTTCCAACCAAAATGAGAGCATCTTTTAAAATTCCAAATGCTGAAAATAGGTATATCATTTCTATAAGCATACCTTACCATTAAACTTATATGGGAAATATTAAAAAAATCCATAAATCCAAAAAATAATTTGATTATTGATTTAATATAAACAAACTTCCATAAAAATTTAATATAAGTACGCCATAACAAATTATTACCGGGAATAAGAGAAGATATAAATGGGAAATAAAATTTAGATTCGTTTAAATTAATTTTTGTACAAAAAGTAATAAATGGTACTTTTTTTTTGATCAAAAATATTGAATAATAGATCACCGAAAGATCAACAATAATTAAATCAGGAGAAAGTTTTTTTATTAATTCATCATAAAAATCCGATTATTATTAAACTGAAAAATTATTTTTTGAAAATAGTTTATACTAGATAAATTATTTTTATATGTAAAATGGTTTAAAGGAAATGAAAAAAAATTAAAATTATTGCTTAATACCTCGGACTTAATATTATCAAACGAAAAATATGTTATTGAATATCCTTTACTTTTTAAAGAATTTTCAATTTTTATAGTTGAATTAAAATGGCTACTAGTGTTTAATATATGAAAAACAATTTTATACATAGATAGAAGAATATTATTTAATTTTTAATTTAACCAAAACCCATTTATCCTCTTTGAGGTTATTTTTATTTAATTGAAAAAACTCATGGATGTTTCCTTTAATTAATTTAACATTTTTATCTCGGTACACTTCAAAATACTCATTATAAAATTCAGATGAATGAAATCTGAAGATCAAACAATTATCAGTACCTGTCCATGGAAACACATAAGGCATTCCATCTATATCATTTTCAAAATTTTTCCATTGATTTATCACGTTAAGATCATGATCAATGAAAATATAATGTCTTTGATCAAAACCTTGCTTAATAAACAGCAAATACTTATCCAAATATGAATGAACTAGGTCAATTCTCCTAACCAATTTCCGATCTCGTATTAAGTCCCTAAGCTCTTGTCTTTCAAAGCTCCTGTATTTATTATCTAAATTATATTTTCCAAAATTAAAAAAATAGGTATTTTTCATATATCCAGAAAACTTATCGATTAAAACCATCTTTGTAGCGTGTGGCACAGAATAATAAAGAAGATTTTTTGACTTAATTTCTTTAATTCCATTTAAATTATCAACTCTTACACTGTTTTCTAATTCTTTATCTATCTTATAAAATAGATCTTCTTTACCATTAAAATTATCTTTTCTAACAAAATTATATCCTTTGAAATCAGTTTAGTAGGATAAAAAATAAATAGAATATTTCTCTCCAACATAAAAATTGGTATTGTTATATCTATTTTTTATTTCTTTAATAAATTTACCACTTCTATCAAATTCAAGCTGTTTATGCAGGTAAGTATCTTGAATAAAAATTCTATCTTCAGTAACTTGGAAATCATCCATTTGGGAAAATTCTCCTGGCCCCATACCATTAGCATTAATAATATCTACAACTTTTCCATTTTCATTAAAAATAAATAAATTATTTGATCTATTATCTCTAATAAAAATCATTTCGTCCTTAAAAATAATATTATAAAGATTAATCAAGGGATTATTGTCTGAAAAATCTAGTAGAATATATTCCGGACTTTCAAATTGGTCAGATAATTTTCCTTGTATTGATTTATTAAGATCAATATCAATAGTTACAACCTCTTGATCAAACTCATTTTCATACGAGCAGGAAAAAAAATTAATTATTAAAATAAATACTATTATATTTTTCATTCTATTGCTTTCAATTATTAAATTAAAAATTTAATAAAATTTCAAATGACAATCACCTAAGCAAAATTATCCATACCTTCAACTTAAAAAAGAAGAAGAAAAGGTAATAATTTTACAACTTTTCTTCTTCAAAACGATTAACTTTTAGCATCCACAATTCTGCCCACTAACATCACATTCAGCAGCACTATTCAACCTACAAAAATAGCCCTCAGATCCATCAGAGCATGTGACCTCATATACCGCCTCGTAGCCTTTTAAATCACCTGCCTTTGCTTGATTCAAACTAAACAACCCTAAGCAAATAGTAAAAATGCTACTTGCAAACGTAAACCCTTTCAATGAAATTTGTTTAACTTTCATAATAAAATAAATTTAGTTGATAATAAATTGAAATTTAAGGTAAAAAAAAAATGAATATTCCAAATAAAACTAAAGTAATTTCCAATTATTTTAGTTTATTTTATTGTTCGATTTGTTAATAATTATAATAATATTTTGATTTTAATGTTTATTATCCAATAAAAGGAAGATATGATATAGTTTAGATTCAACTAACCAAATAATATATTACCTATAAATTTATTTTTACTTCCGAAAGTGAAATCAAGTCTTAAACCACCTGCATGATTGAATCCGGGGTTTTGAAAACCAAAAAATGAAGGGCCTAAAAAATTTATTCCCTGAAGGCCTACCCTTCCGAAAAAATGAGGACAGGCCCCTGACATTCCTCAGGAGCGATCGGTATTGTGCCTGGCCCTCTCTTTTAGTATCCTAAGAAAATGCTTCTTTTTTTAAGCCTTTCAACTTCCAATTGGCAGAATTAAAAAATAGGAAATCAGCAATAGGTGGACAAAATCAAGTACCTTCTTTCCCTATGATAAATACCGTTCCTGCCGGATCCATTATCCAATGGTGATCATCCGGTATTTTTTCCAGTTCATCACAGGTGTCGATGCCGTTTTGCTTAAGGTATTCTGTAGCTGCCGGAACGTCTGGCGTTTTCAGTTCCAGCCAGGTTTCTGAATGGGTGTAATTGTCCACACAGTCCAGCCAAAGAGTATTGTTGCCGAATTTTACCTGGTGGGTTCGTGAGACTGTTGGGATATCAATCGGCTGTTCGGTGACTTCCAGTTTTAGCATATCCTTATAGAAAGCCACTGTCTTTTCGTATTTTGACTTTGGGATTTTAATGGCGATATTCACTCCGCCTTCAAATTTGATATGGCTCATAATGATGAGTTTATAATTGCTATACACCAAATTGCCTCAAATGGTGGTCGGTATGTTTGTAAGCTAAAATCCCTATTTGTTCCCTGGTCATTTTTCCAAAAAAATCGTGGATAAAAACCGGATTCTCAAAATGATCGTATGCCTGTATCAACAAAATCCATTTTGATTTCTCTACTTCCAGGTTCCCATTGACTTCAGGTACTTTGAATTGAGCGGAGGTGGGAATATTTTTATCCAAGGGCTTTTCATCCTTTATCATGCACTTTTGCCAATACGGAGTCAGGGTGGTATGTGCCGAACCGATTACAGGGTCTTCGTCAATTTCAGAAAGGTTGTTTTCATTTATGGGTAATTAGGTAATCTTTATTTTTTGATGGCAATAGGGTTATGGTCCTTTTATCAGTTCAAGAATATCATCAGCATCAGCGTAGAGATAATGATTTATTCTCAGGATATTGTCCATCAAAAGTTCAGTGATATTTTGAGTTGTTAAGTTTCCAGTGTTAAGATAAACAATTTTCGGAGGCGTTCCATACATTGTGTTAAGATCGACAAAATCAGAATCGAATGTAACCACTGCAAAATCATTCTTTTTGGCAAACTGAAAAATTTCAAAATCTGAAGCGTCTTCAAGTCCTACGAACCTCACTTGTTGACAATTTGAAAATTGTTTTGGCAGGATTTTTAAAATCCTTGGTGAAATGTTTTGATCAAATAGAAGATTCACGAGACAGAAATCAATCTTCGTTCTTTATCTGCCGCATATGCCAGGCAAGCATCGATCATTTCATCAGTCAGTTCCTCAAAATCAGATTTAATATCCGCTCGACTCATCCCGTTAGCTAGCCAGTTCAATACATCGTAAACGGTAATTCGGGTTCCCTTAATACAAGGTTTCCCAAATCGCTTATCTGCTCTGATTTCTAAAAACTTTCTATAGTCCATAGGGTAAATATACGAAAATATATCGATTTGGATAGGCTCTATAACTATCCAACTTCTAACCCCCAACCTCCAATTCATCAGCACATCTTTCATCAACCATCATACAATAAAATCATCAAAAAACGGCTATTTCGAGTATAAAGCAGCGACCTGAGCCTAACTGGAAACCTTAAGCCTCTGGAATTTCTAGTCAAAAAAAGAGCGGTTTAAAAAGGTCCGGTTCAACTATTTATTTTATTTTAAAAAGCACCCTGTTACCGGATCAAAATTTTGCCCTTTATGTAGACCAGCTGGTTTTTGGCCGCTTTGATGATGGGTTGCAATACACTTGGTTATTATCCGGATTGGGATTTACGGCCACCACCCTATCCGGATTGTTTGCCGGGAAGTGGATCAAATCCGAAATGGCCCGCAAAAAAGCAGCCCTCTACCTGATGGCAGCAGGTCTGGTGGCCCTCAGTCTTGGTTTGATCTGGGGCATCTGGCATCCTATTATAAAAAAAATATGGACCAGCATTGGAGGATTTGTTATACTTTATACCTCTATCACTGCGTAATGGATATCCAACATTCTGTAAATATTCTGTAATTCGTTGACTGTTTTGATTAAATTTAGCAGGTAATAGACCAAGACCCCTGATTATTTACCAAATTTTGAAATCACTATGAGTACAGGACCATCTTCTTCAGTAACGGTGCGAACAATCGGGTTTTTCGGGGCCTTAGGCATTGGCGTGGGTGCGATGGTAGGAGGCGGCATACTGGCCCTGGCCGGGGTGGCCTTTGCGGTGAGCGGACCTTCGGCAATCCTGGCCTTTGCGCTGAACGGATTGATCGCCTTTATCACAGCTCTCAGTTTTGCCGAGATGGCTTCGGCAAATCCGCAGTCGGGCGGGACCTATACCTATGCCAAGAAAGCCCTTTCGCTTCAAGTGGCGTTTGGGGTTGGGTGGATTGTTTGGTTTGCTTCGCTGGTAGCGGCAGTTCTGTATGCACTCGGATTTGGAGCCTTTGCCGTATTTGCCCTTCAGCAAATTCCGGCAGGCGGTCTCAGCGTAATCCTGGAATTCGGAATGCTGCCGGTTTTGCTGGCCCTCGCCGCCATAGGCTACTTCGCTTTCAGCCTTACAAGAGGTACCGGCGACGGCGGCGCAGTTATCAACATCGGAAAACTTTTCGTTTTCGCCATACTTATAGCCGGCGGCCTCGCTGTTTTTGTGCAGACGCCATTCACTCACATCACCCAAAGCCTTGACCCTTTTTTTTCCGGGGGATTCAGCGGAGTGATTGCTGCCATGGGCTATACGTTTATCGCCCTCCAGGGATTTGATCTGATCGGTTCTTCCGCAGGTGAAATTAAAAATCCTGCCTTCAAATACACCCCGGGAAACACTTCAGAAGAATAATTTGAGTCTTTCCCGTTTTGCGGGCCGTATAATTCCAGGAAAGACTGAGGTGCGAATCATCCCAAATGATGACGTGGCATCAGAACTTATCAAACAGGCTTCAGGGCATGATTTGGTAATTATGGGTTTGGGCAAATCCGGTGAGCATGAAAAAGCATTTGGACACCTGGCTCTTTTACTGGCTGAAAAAACAGATACGGCATTGATATTTATCAGTAAAAAGTAAAGTACCTAAGACCAATGCAAAACCATTTATTCCAGCACCGATTATTTTATTATTAGAACATTAGGCGAATTATTTAAATATTATCCAAAATGGTATTGTATTTCCTTAAATGTAGGTTATGTTTAGTCCTGCTTAATAATTATTCTCCACCCTTAAATCAAATTAACAATATGAAGCCTTCAGCACCAATGAAAATTACCTGGATTATTGGATTGATCTGTGGTATCCTTGGAATCATTGGACATTTGGTCCAAGTCCAGTTTTTATCAGAATATAGTTTCGTGCTTTTGCTTGTTGGGTTCCTTGTTTTGGCACTTGGTACCACTTTCAAAGGAATCTAGATACAGGGTTATCCAAACATAAATGGTTGGACATATCCCCTAAAATTGTCTTTCTGTCAGGTTTTATTCTGATTTTCTGCTTTATTTTCTGCCTCATTTGGCGGCCATCGGATCACCTTGACCTTGAGTTTTCCTGATTTGCATTCGTGCCCCGCCCCAGGAGTTGGTTTTTGGACATACTTTTCCTCAGCTAACTACTGCCACGGCCGATATTTCCAGTCTGTCAAAGAACGCTGGATGGCGGATTTCAGGGCTCTTTTCCCTTTTCTTCCGACAGGCCGAATACCATTTTTCCCATTTTACAGCCACGGCATGCAAAGAACCCTTCGCCCAGGATCTCTTCCAGTATTTCTTTGGTACTCAGACCTACATAGGTGAAAAGTACCCTGATCCAGCGAAGAAGGCTGAAACATTCTTTCAGGACCGTATTGCTGATGGCAGCCGCAAGAATCCCGTAATACCGTATCTTGTAAAAGCCGTTTGAATAGTATCCCGATGCTCAGTACAGGCCATGCTGCAAAAACCTTCTGATAAACGCTCCACACTTAAGTTCCATCATTTTCTGTCTTCCGTCCCGGTAGTCTTTCCAACAGTACTTTGGGCAATAAAGTATACCTGTCCTTGTATCCTTAGCCCCCCTGACATTCATCTGCATCCTGTCACTGTCGATATCGCCAAACTCGATAATAAGGGGCATTAAAACCCCTTCTTTTTTTTTATCTCCTTCTCTGGTTTACTCCTCCAAGTGCTCCAAGTGCTTTTTGAGCGCCTCCCATTTTATTCATCTGCTTCATCATTTTTCTCATATCGGAAAACTGCTTCATAAGATTGTTTACTTCCTGAATGGTCCTTCCACTACCTTTAGCAATTCTTTTTCTTCTGGATCCGTCAATTAAATTGGGATTGTCTCTTTCCAGCGGGGTCATGCTTCTGATGATGGCTTCAATAGGGATAAAAGACTCATCATCGATATCCAAACCCTTAATAGCCTTGCCCATTCCCGGTATCATACCCAATAGATCTTTAATGTTTCCCATTTTTTTGATTTGCTCCAGTTGGGACAAGAAATCATCAAAATTAAATTGATTTTTCCGGATTTTGGCATTTAGTCTTTTTGCTTCATCCTCATCAAAAGATTGCTGGGCCTTCTCCACCAGGGAAACCACATCCCCCATACCCAGTATCCGTTGAGCCATTCTGTCGGGATAAAAAATGTCCAAATTCTCCATTTTTTCACCGGTAGATATGAACTTGATAGGTTTGTTGACTACATGCCTGATGGATATGGCGGCTCCACCCCGGCTATCCCCATCCAATTTCGTCAACACCACCCCATCAAAATCCAGCCGCTCATCAAAAGTTTTGGCTGTATTGACGGCATCTTGCCCAGTCATGGAATCTACCACAAATAACGTTTCGGAAGGGTTTAGTTTTTCCTTAAGCTCAGAGATTTCATTCATCATGGTCTCGTCAATTGCAAGCCTTCCCGCTGTATCAACTATGACCGTTTTCTTCCCTGATTTTTTGGCAAAATCAATCGCATTTTGGGCAATTTGCAGGGCATTTAAATTTCCGGGCTCTGCGTAGACTTCTATACCAATTTGATCACCCAATGTTTTTAATTGCTCCACAGCAGCCGGTCGATATACGTCACAGGCAGCCAATAGCACTTGGCGCCCTTGTTTTTTAAGGTAGTTGGCCAATTTGCCGGAAAAAGTGGTCTTTCCTGATCCCTGAAGACCGGAAATAAGGATAACAGAGGGGTCCCCTTTAAGGTTTATTTCTTCTTTGGAGCCTCCCATTAGTTGAGTCAACTCCTCTTGCGTGATTTTTACCAAAAGCTGTCCAGGTGAAACGGCTATCAACACATCTCTTCCCAAGGCTTCTTCCTTGATTTTGTCTGTAACCTCCTTGGCCACTTTATAATTCACATCAGCATCAATCAATGCCCTGCGAATTTCTTTCACGGTGGTGGCGACATTGATTTCTGTAATGTTTCCAGTACCCTTCAGCGTTTTAAATGCCCGGTCTAATTTATAACTAAGATTATCAAACATGTTTATCGTGTTTTTAAAAAAACAAAAATAAAGAAAAATTTTCAGCTTCTCAGGCCTCTTTTCCAAAACCTTAATTTACAACTTAAATAACAATTAATTGATTCTTACTTTTTTTCTGTTAACTTTATTGGAAAAGATATACAAAAAGGTGTACTTCACCTAAAAAATACCCCAAATAGGGTATTTTTTAGGTGAAAAAAAAGTCCTTACTTACAAGTTCAAAATATTATAATAAAAAAATTGTCAAAAAATGTCAAATATTAAACGAAACAAAAGAGATGATCAATGACCAAATCCCGTTATTCATTCCCCTGGTAAGTTTTCCGGACCATTGTAAAAGCCTAAACAGGAGAAAACTTATGCCAATTATAGACTTAATTCATGAGATGGAATTGAAATTTTACAGGGCAGAAAAATTTTTAGGCGAAAGTGATTTGAGAAATGTCTCACTGAATACATTAGGGATCAGTGGAATACATGTCAAATTATTGGATGCTGTTTTAAAATTTAGACTGGTACCCTTGTTCGATTGGCAGCTTTGGAAATGCGAAGCAGAAAAATATTATCAAAACCCCAAACAGCTTTATGCTTTGGACACTGTTACCCTTGGAAAAATAATGACCGTTTTATTCAGGTCACAAACCATTTATGGCCCACATTTCCTAGAAGATAAAATCAAAGATAAATTTGTACTGGAATTGCTTAAAGCCATCGTTCATTCCCTTGATGGGAATGGAAGTTACCGCCTTTCAAAAACACCTGATTAAAAAATTGTTTTTCTTCCCTACGAAAAATAATATTCTACATTATCCCCATTGATTTTTTTGCTTGATCACCCACATTTTTTTCCTGAATATATCTCCTAATTTTCTTGAATACTCCCCTCCTTGCCAAAATTTTAAGTTTTTAAAAACTTTTTTTAATGTTTATTTATAAAATATTTGTGATAAATTTGAATAAAAATTACATCTAATCTAAAAGGATTTTCGTTAATCATCGGATAGAGGATCAATCCATCAAAAATATTTCAAGATCCGATAGAAGCAAAGGGAACAGAAGGGCAAGTGAACACTTTTATAAAAAATTTAAAAACAGAAGGCAATCGTATCCGTCACCCTGGTGTATTGCTTAATTCTTTAATATCGGGTTTAATATTTTTCATGGTATTTTCAATGGCCAAAGCACAGGAAACCCCTGAATTGACTTTGGAAAAAAATGACCCAACCTGTTCTGGCAACGGTCGGCTGTCTGCCTCTCTGACAGATACCCAAGGGACGGATGACCTCATTTTCAACCTTTACCTTTTACCGGAACCCGAACCCATTAATTCATCATCTAGTGGAGAATTCTTGAACCTCCAACCAGGGGAATACCGTGTAGAATCCATCTTCAGTTTCAATGGAGAAAAAATTGAATTGTCGGAAGAAATAATTTTAGACTCCAAAATTGATCCTTTATCTTTTTCTATTGATTCTGAATTTATCTGTCAAAATGAATTCGGAAGCCTGGAAGTATTGGTCACTATGGGAAACCCCGAAACCTATGAAATAATCACTGGTCCGGAGATAAGACCCCAACAGGACAGTCCGGTTTTTGCAAACCTTCCGGAAGGAACCTATACCATTTTGGTGACAGATGAATGTGGAGATCGATTAACCCAAACATTTCAGATTCAAAATGCAGTATTTCAAATAGATGATCAACTGAGGGAAATCTCCCCGGCTTTAGAAAATTGTGGAGAGATCAATATAGGCCATTATGTCCGTTCTGTAGGGGGAACACTCGAATATCCCCTTGACATGGTGTTTATGATCACAGCGCCTGAAGGGTCGGAAGAATTGGTGCAAATTGAAATTCTGGAGGGGGGAGATAAGGAAGGATATGTATACGGGAACATTCCTTTTTACCCAGGGGAACCTTATCATTATGACCTTACCATAACGGATAATTGTGGACAAACAGCCACTTTATTGGACAATACCATCGACAGACAATTATCCATTTCCGACGGCTTATTTTGGGGAGCCGGGCTTTGTGGCAAAAGAAAATTGTCCATACAACCCCAGAATTTTACCCCGCCCTATACCCTGAACATCATTAGCCATCCTGATGAATTTGACCCTGAATTATTCAATCCGGATTACCCGGGCCCCTTTACTGATGAAAACACATTTTTTGGTTCTGAAGAAAATCCAATCCCTTTTGGTTTCTACGAAATAGAAATGACAGATGCCTGTGGTCGGCAGGCCACCGTCAGCAGAACTTTTAATGAAGGTATAACGGGACCAAGCACTACGGTTTACAAAGGCTGCGGACCATCTACAGGTTCTTTACAAATTTTTAATTATGATTACGAATTCACAAAGGTGGAAATGACCCAGGCTCCTTCCGAATATGGAAATTCATTTCCACTGGATTTGTCAGAAAATATCAGTAAAAATAACCTGAAGACCTTCTATCTTAATAACCTTCCGGCCGGAGATTATCAATTTTTAATCGCTACTTCCTGTAATACAGAACACACCACCAATGTAAAAATCGAAGGGCCGGAGGTGTTGGAAAATGACATTGAAATTTTTGAAAATTGCGGCTCTTTTAATTTAGCACTAAATCACAGGGACAATTTATCCCCTGAACAAACTACCCGTTTTGGCTTGCAAAAGCTTGATCCAAAAACCGGCCAGTGGGCACATCCTGAATCCGGAACCACTTATGTGGTTGGGGAAGAACTGAATGGGGAAAACAGCGTTATCCTGACCAACGGTGCCACCAACATCAACCTGGATTATTTCGGGGATCTTAGGGTAGTGAAATCCATAAAAATATGGAGAAACGGTGTGGATATACAACCCAGTCAGATCTCTAATAGCTTCTGTCTCGAAACGCTAAATGAATTTAGTATCAAAGAACGGAGTACTTTTGAAAACATCAACACATTTCAATGTGTAAATGAAAACTATGAGTTATCTGTCAATGCTACAGGATATGAACCCATTAACTACAGAATTGTATCAAAAGATGGACAACCATTTTTGGTTGAAAATGGAGAAGATCCCTTGTTTAAAAACCTTGAAGCCGGCAGATATCAATTACAACTGGAGGATAATTGTGGTAATCTCACCAATGCTTCCGTTCAGATAAGAGGAGAAAATTTACCCAAAATAATTCCGCAAAACCTTTGTGAAGGAGAAACAGGAAAACTTTCCATTGAAAACCTGGATTTTTTACAATTTGAATGGTTCCGGGAGGATGAGCCTGAAAATATATTAAGTAATTCGTCCAGCCTGGAATTCGCACCCTTCAATCTGGCCGATGATCAGGGAATCTATAGGGTGAGGCTCAGTCATGCCAACCCTGAAGCTTGTCTGAATGAAATTTTGGCCTTTGATATCAATGAGAACAACCTGAATCCGCTTCCTGGAGAAGGGCAGGATGCCCAGCTTTGCCTGGGAGAAATAATAGACTTATTTGATTATTTGGAAGGCCCTTACAATGATTTCGGTGAATGGAAGGAGATCACCAACAGCGGGGGGCTGATCGGTAACCTTTGGTCATCCGTAGACATTGAACCTGGAGAATATGAATTTGAATATACTACTTCAGGAATATGTGCAGGTGAACTGTCCACCCGCGTTAACTTCACCTTGAGTAGCATCCCAAATAGACCTATCGGTGAGCCTATACAGGAATTTTGTGATCCCGCAACACCTACTGTCAGAGACCTGAAGGCAGATGGCCAGGGTATTTTATGGTACCTCAAACAATTTGGAGGTGAACCGCTGGATTTGGATTTTCCTCTTGAATCCGGTCAATTTTATTATGCGGAACAGCATGTCGATGAATGTGGTAGTGAGAGGCTACAAGTGCAATTGATAATATATGACCCTTTAACCAATATCAATATACAGGAAGCGCAACAGGTTTATCAAATGGAAGAACCGGGCCAATTAACGGGATCCTTACCGGAAGGGGGAAAAGGACAATATCTATATCAGTGGGAATCAAAAAATTCTGGTTCAGAATGGGAAGTAATTGCCGAAGCTACAGGTAAGGACTATCAACCATCAGGCCTTTTGGAATCTACCTCTTTCAGGAGAATCACCCTTGATGAAATTTGTGGTGAACAAATCAGTAATGAAGTATTGATAACCGTGGAAGTGGCAGAGATAATGGCCGAAAATGATGGTTTCGGGCTCCTAAAAAACTTTCAAATAAATGAATTGGAAAGCATTCTGATCAATGATCGATTGAAGGGAGAACCTGCAGACATTGTTGATGTAACAATTCAAATAACCAGCATTACAGACGACTCCGGAAATGGGGTGGAATTGGATTATAATTTGAATGAAGATGGTACACTTACCATTGACCAAGGAAACCCTCCTGGAAATTATACATTCACCTACCAATTGTGTCAGACTTTGGTGCCAGAAAACTGTGACGCTGGGCAGATCACCCTCTGGCTGGCCGGAATCGAAGTCGATGTTCAAAAAGAAGTGGATAAAACCCAGGCCGTGGAAGGAGAGATGGCTACTTACACCATTTATCTCAAAAACAACAGCCCTTTTACTTTAGAGAATATTCGGGTGGAAGACATTCTGCCCGATGAGTTGTTTTTAATAAGCACCTCCTCCCCCACCCAAGAAGAAAACACCTGGATCATTCCTTCGCTGGGACAGGAATCGGTATTTGAAACGCAATTAGAAGTGATGGCCATGGAACCGGGAGAAATCACCAATGCCGTAAATGTTACCACCGGTGACCTGGATACCACCATACAAAGTGAAATCCTACATATACGTCCAAAATCTGTGGATCTTGTCGTGAGAAAATCGTCCCCATCAGAAGAAATACGAGATGGAGAAGAATATACCTATCAATTATCAATTGAAAATAACGGATTGGATGCAGCCTCCATGATTGAAGTCACTGATTTATTACCGGAATCGTTAATTTACCAGAATGCTGAATGGCAGGTATCTGCCCCTGAAATGACCACTAACTTTGAACAAAACGAGCAGCTTTTGACCTGGGAAATTGATTTCTTCCCTGTCGGTGCTACTATGGACATATTTCTAACCGTGACTGCCGACGATGACGGACTTATCAGAAACAGGGTATCTGCACGAAGTGTGGAAGAAGATGCCGATTATCAGAATAATTCTTATTTAGATGAAAAAAAGATTTTGCCCATATTTATTCCCAATGTTATCAAACCCGACGGTGATGGAAAAAACGATCAATTTATCATTAGGGCAACGCACAAATATGAGAGAATATCCCTGTTGATTTTTAACAGGTGGGGTGATATGGTTTTTTCCGCCGATGACTACGAAAATAGCTGGGAAGCGGCAGGACTTCAGGGAGGAACCTATTATTATCAACTCAAAGGTATAAGCCAAAACGGCAAAGAGAAACAATACAAAGGCTGGCTTCAAGTGATCAAAGATAAGTGATGAAAAATTATTTTTACATTTATGTTTTTCTGACAATTTCAGGCTTATTGGCTGTTACCGGGGCTTTTGCCCAGCAAATGCCTCAATACAGCCAATATGTATTCAATACTTTGCATGTGAACCCAGGCTATGCAGGGTATAAGGTGGATCCTTTTGTCCAGGCTACCTATAGAAGTCAATTTATGGACTTTCCCGGTGCACCAAAAACCTTTTCAGTGTCCGCGGATATGGGATTACTGGATCAAAGCATGGGATTCGGTTTTGCATTGATTTCCGATCAGCTGGGCCCGACCAAAATTCAGACAGCCATGCTTACCTACGCCTATAAAATTGAGGTAAAAAGAGATGGCTATTTGGCTATGGGAATTAGTGCCGGGGCTGCGGAGTACATTTTGGATGGTGAAGCACTGCGGCCGGATGACCCTTCAGATCCGGGAATTACGGATGGAAGGTTGAACATGTTTATCCCTAATTTAAATGCCGGCTTGTTTTACCATACCCCAACATTTTTCACAGGTTTAAGTGTTTTTAACCTTATTGGTCAAAACATGCTGAAAAACCAAGACCTTGCATTGGCCAATCATAATTACCATTTCTATTTTCAGGTGGGTGGAATTTTCCCCATATCCAATGCCGTAAGTATGAAACCTTCACTATTGGTCAGAGAGGATTTGAATGCTCCTACCAGTTTTGACATCAATGCGATGTTTTTATTTAATGAACGTTTCTGGGTAGGGACTTCCTTCCGATCAGGCATCTCAAAAAATAGTACCCCTGAAATGGCCAACTTGAATAACCGAAATGCAGTTGTGCTTTTACTGGACCTTTTTGTGACAGATGATATCAGGGTGGGATATGCCTATGACATGAACATTAACAAAAAGAACAACTATAGAAACAACAGCCATGAACTCTCCGTGGGGTATTATATCAATGATAAATGGATCAAAACACCCCGGCAACCCCGGTTTTGACTTCCCTGTTCAGATATCGTTTCAAACTTATTATTCCGATGATTTTTTATAATTTGCGGTAGAATAAAAAACAGGACCATATTTCTACCTCAAAAGACCATGCAAATCAACTTTAAAAAGGACATTCTACCCCATTTTTTAGGAATTCTCTCTTTTTACTTACTTGTTGTCATCTATTTTTCGCCCATTGTGTTTGAAGACAAAATGATGTTTCAAACAGACATTCTCAAATGGGAAGGATCTGCTAAAGAACTTCTTGATCACAGAGAAAATACAGGTGAAGAGGCACTTTGGACCAATCGGATGTTTGGAGGTATGCCAGCTTACCTTATCCATTTAGACACCAAAGGTGACCTTACCAATGGATTGATCAAAGTATTTACTTTTGGCCTTCCACATCCCATCAGTGCCCTTTTTTTTGGCATGGTATCCATGTATATTTTATTGATGTCCTTCAAGGTCAGGCCACTCATTGCCATAGTGGGATCCTGGGCTTTTGTTTTCAATACCTTTAACTTCCTTAGCTTACAGGCAGGTCATAATGCAAAAATTTGGGCAGTATGCCTCATTCCTTTGATATTGGCAGGCGTTCATCTTGCCTTTTCAGGAAAAAAAATGGTAGGACTGGCGGTTACGGCTTTGGCTATTATGCTACAATTAAAATTCAACCACCTACAAATAACTTATTACACGCTTTTTGTGGTAGGATTTTATGGGTTGGGACAACTCCTCCTGTCCTTTAAAGAAAAAAACCTTCCTGCCTTTGGAAAGGTGTTAATTATACTCCTGGCAGGGGCCATCATCGGTGGAATGAGTAATATTGCCAGATTGGCAACGGTGTTGGAATATGGCAAATATTCCATCCGGGGGGAAAGGAATCTTCCTGCTGAAAACAGGGGAAACTCCGGTTTGGACCGGGATTATGCCTTTAATTGGTCCCAGGGAAAACTGGAAACGTTTACCCTATTGATTCCAAACTATATGGGAGGGGCAAGCCAGGAAGCACTGCCTGAAAATTCCGCAGCAGAGAAAGCGCTAAGGTCACAGGGCATGGACAATAACCAGATCAACCAATTTATCAATGCCGCCCCGACTTATTGGGGAGACCAGCCATTTACCGGAGGGCCCATTTATGGCGGTGCCATTATGGCATTCCTTTTTATTTTGGGTGTGTTTTTTTCCCCTCCTATGTATCGAAATGTCTTTCTCATTTTAACTGCCTTTACGCTCATGCTTTCCTGGGGGAAAAACCTGGCCTGGTTCAATTATACCCTTTTTGATTATTTCCCAGGTTACAATAAATTCAGAGCGGTAAGCATGGCTTTGGGAATCACTTTATTTGCCGTACCGGTAATGGGAAGCCTGGGGCTGGAAAACTTCATTCGAAATCAAAATGACCCCAAATCAAAAAAACAATTTTTTATAGGGCTGGGTATTACCCTGGGCTTGTTGTTGGCCGGTATCATCATGGCCGGATGGGCTGGATATCAGG
Source organism: Cyclobacteriaceae bacterium (assembly GCA_040905205.1). Taxonomy (GTDB): domain Bacteria; phylum Bacteroidota; class Bacteroidia; order Cytophagales; family Cyclobacteriaceae; genus Cyclobacterium. Next base: position 17,705 of record JBBDSB010000600.1, on the reverse strand, counting down.
GGGGCTCCCGGATCAGTGGTTATCCGGAGTGGCTTCAGGAAGCACTTAAAACAGACAGAAAAAGTATATTATGGTCTGACACACTGAGAAGTCTGGCGTTTATTATCCTTAGTGCATTACTTTTATTGCTTTTTTTATTTCACAAAATAACAGCAAGATGGGCCCTGCTAGGAGTCGGGTTTTTGCTCTTAATTGATATTTGGGGGGTCAACAAAAGGTACCTGGATAATGAAAGTTTTGTGGATGATCCGAGCGACAATTTTTTTGCACCAACCCCTGCAGATGAACGCGTCCTTGCCGACAAAGGCTATTTCCGGGTAATTAATCTGCAGGACCCATTTAATGAAAGCCGCACCAGTTATCGATTCAACAGCATTGGGGGATATCATGGTGCCAAAATGAGCAGGTATCAGGATTTAATTGAAAATCTTCTAAACCCTGAAATCAATGTGTTTGTAAAAAAAGCACAGGAAGGTAACTTTGATTATAAAGGCATTCAGGTGCTGAATATGCTAAATACAAAATACATTTTGGCGGGAAGGGGAGAAAATGCCGTATTTACCAATCCTGAGGCCAACGGCACGGCATGGTTTCCAGATAAAGTAAGCAGCATCCAAAATGATGAAGAAGAAATGCAGTTATTGGGGAATATCAATACCAAAACAGAAGCCACCTACAATGCCCATAATCAGGAGATGAATCCATCAGCAGGAAGTGGTAAAATTATTCTTTCCGAATATCATCCTGACAAATTGGTGTACCAAGCGGAAGTGAAACAGTCAGGGCTTGCCGTTTTTTCGGAAATTTTTTATCCGGCGGGATGGAAAGCTTTTATCAATGGAGAGGAAACAGAAATTTTAAAGGTGAACTATTTGTTGAGAGGATTGGTGCTTCCCGAGGGAGAGCATACCATTCAATTTGAATTTATTCCCAAAACCTATACCAGCACCAAATGGATTATGGTGATGTTCCAATATATAACGGTGATTTTACTGCTGGTGGCATTATTTCCTTACCTTAAAAAAATGACTCGATGAGTGTAAATAAAGATTTAGTTGCTGGGTTTTATGATAAATTTTCAGGCCATCAGGAGAAAGTAGGTGTGAATTCCCGGCATTTAATGATTTTGGATAAATTGATAGAAGCAGGCCTTCAACCCCACCACCAGGTTTTGGAGATTGGATGCGGCATAGGTGCCGTCAGCCAATTAATTGCAAAAAAAACAAAAAAGGGGAAAATTTTGGCGGTGGACATCAGCCCTAAAAGCATTGAGAGGGCCCGATTGTTATGGAAGGATATAAAAAACTTGAATTTTGAGGTGTCTGACATGGAGGAATTTTACCAAAAAGACACCTTTTACGACTTTGTGGTCTTACCGGATGTTTTGGAGCATATTCCAGTTGAAAATCATCCCTCCCTGTTTCAAACCATAAAAAGGCATAGTCATGCCCATACCACCATTTTTGTTCATATTCCCTCCCCAAGATTTCTGGAATGGATGATAAGGAATGAACCAAAAAAACTGCAGGTAATCGACCAGGCTCTGGATTCGGGGGAGTTGGTTAAAAATGCATCCGTAAGTGGGTTTCACCTGGATAAAATGGAGACCTACAGCCTGTTTTATCTTGAAAAAGATTATCAGTATTTTGTGTTTCGAAGCGATAAACCCCTGGAAAAAGTGACCCATAAAAACAAATGGAGGGTGCTAAAAGAAAGGATAACCATCAAAATACGAAACGGGATTTTTATATAACCTGATTTTTCCTGGTTGGGAAAAAAGTTTTTAGGTAAAAAAATATTCGGCTATGGTTATTTACATTTATCCCATTAAAACTGCCTTCACGGAACGGGATATTCAGATGCTTCAACCCTTTATAAAGGTTAAGCCTTTGGTTTTTACACAAAACCCTTTCGCCCTGCCCTTTTTTATGGTTTTTCAATTTTTCCAACTCATCTGGAATCTTCCAAAAACCACGCATTATCTCTGTTTTTTCGGAGGTTATCATTGCCTTTGGCCGGTTATTTTCGCAAAAATTTTCAACAAAAAAGCTTTTATTCAATGTGGTGGGATGGATGCCATGCATTTACCTGAAATCAATTATGGGAATTATAGGAAAAAATGGCTCAAAAAAGCCACGGTTTTTGGATTCAAAAATTGTGACCTCATCCTCCCTGTTGCTGATGCCCTGGTAAAATCAGAATATACCTACGACCTTCAACATCCTAAAAACCAAGGACTTTTACATTTGATTCCTGATTTAAAAACGCCTATTAAAGTCATTCACAATGGTTTTGACCCCCAGTTCTGGTATGACGATGGCACTCAAAAAACCGAAAATTCATTCATTACGGTGGCTACCGGAATTTCCAAAAAAAACAGAATGTTGGTTAAGGGAATAGATCTAATTTTGGAAGCTGCCAAAAGCTTCCCGAATTTCAAATTTACCCTTATCGGCGACGACAAGTTTTCTTCCGGCCTTTCCAATGTGACAATTATTGGAAAATTAACTCCTTCTGAATTAAGGTCGGCCTTTCAGAATGCCCAGTTTTATCTTCAAATATCCAGTTCAGAGGGATTTCCAAATGCCCTGGCCGAAGCCATGCTCTGCGGTTGTATACCAATTGGATCGGCCGTAGGGGCCATACCAGAAATAATTGGTGATGCAGGTTTAATATTGCCCTCAAAAAGCAGTCACCAATTGAATGAAAGCATCAGCTCTCTAAAAACCCTGAATTTGTCAAAATTACGTAAGGCAGCTTCCAAAAGGGTAAAAACCAACTTCAGTTATGATAAAAGAAAAGAGGCTTTGGTGGGCCTGTTCAAAAAGGAAAATTATAAAGAGAGTCACCAATATTAATTCGGATTTTGTGTTCAAATTTGGTCCTCTGGTATCAAAAAATAGATTTTATTTGTCCTTCCAAATAAAAATGTAATGGCTGGAGCTGCGAGACAAAGTATCATTACCACCATATTCTCCTATACTGGAGTGGTGGTGGGGTATGCCAATTTACTCTGGCTATTCCCCTTAATCCTGGAAGCAGAACAAATCGGCCTTTTCAAAACTATCCAGGATATGGGGCTTTTATTGGTGCCTTTTGCTCAAATGGGCCTGGGCCACGGCATCACCCGGTATTTCCCAAAAGTTCCCGGGCATCAACATGCTTTTTTTACATTAAGCATTTTGTTGGCCATCATCGGTTTTCTTTTGATAACGATTCTATTTTTGACGTTCAAAGAAAGCATCATCATGGCCTATGCGGAAAATGCCCCGGAATTAATTAATTTCCTGGCCCTGGTACTTTTCATTACTTTTTTTGCCATGGTATTTTCCATTTTAGAATCATTTTCCAGGTCCTATGTTAGGGTCGCATTTCCCACCTTTTTAAAAGAGGTATTTCAACGAATTGGCATTTTAATTTCCGTATTGGCTTATTACATGGATTGGATTTCATTTGGAGGGATGCTGTGGTCTTTAGCAGGCATCTATTTTGTTTCGGTTTTGATCATGGCAGTCTACATTGGGAGCCTGAAAATTTTTAAATTTGATTTTCAATGGTACCGGTTTCCAAAGCGTTTTAAAAGGGATTTTCTCCAATACAGCCTCATCACCTTACTGGGAACTGCTGGGGCCATGTTAATCATGAAAATTGACAGCCTAATGGTCAGCTCCATGATTGGCCTCAATGCAAATGCCGTTTATTCCATTGGTTTTTCCATTGCCGTTGTCATTGAAATGCCCAGAAGAGCCATTTCCCAAGTGGCCATGCCCATCATTTCCGAAAAATTTGCAGCAGGCCTCCTATCTGAGATTGATGATCTTTATAAAAAAATTGCCATTCATCAGCTTTTTATCTGCCTTTTGATTTTTATTGTTATCTGGATAAATATTGATAACCTGTATTATTTTGTTCCAAACAGGGAAATCTACCAAGCGGGTAAATGGGTGGTCCTGCTGATAGGATTGGGAAAACTTTCTGATGTGATTTTTTCTGTCAACGGAGAAATCATCGTATTTTCCAGGTTTTATCTCTTTAATATCACGGCTACTGTCATGATGTCCTTGGCGGTCATATTACTCAATCTTCTTTTCATTCCTATTTACGGAATAGAAGGAGCTGCCCTTGCTTCCCTGATCGCCATGTTTTTCTACAATCTCCTAAAATTTTTCTATATAAAATTCCGACTTGGCTTCAATCCCTTTTCCGTTCATATATTTAAAATTCTGCTTCTGGGTTTGGTAAGTTGGTCCATCTCCCAGTTTTTGATTCCAAGAATAGAAACGGTAATAGGTGATGTCCTGCTCAGAAGTAGTTTGGTGGCCGGGGTATATTTGATGCTTGGTTATTTCTGGAATATTTCTCCTGAAGCTGTGGCCTTGATTGAAAACAAAATCAAAAAAATATTTCCCAAATAAAGGGCTGTAATTCAATTTTGTTTTTCTTAACAGACTATCGAATGAAAAATGCCCGATTCCAAATCATATGAAAGGATGGGGCTGATTTCAATTATTGGTTTTTATCCAAGATTTCTGCCAATTGCCTGGTCAAAGCCAATCTGGTATATTGCTGAATATTTTTCTGTTGACCTACCTGATCTCTTCTTTGGTACAATTCCATCAAATAATCTTGAATACTTTCCACCGATTCGTGCAAAAAAACTTCTCCTGCTTTGGCTTCCCGGATAATTGCCGCGGAATCTCCATCAGGGTCTCCCAATGCAAGGATCGGTCTTCCGGTAGCCATATATTCGAATAACTTCCCCGGAATATTGCCTTTTGCATTTTTGGTATTGGTCAGGATGAGTAACAAAAGATGGGTTTTTTCATAAAATTCAAAGACTTCCTTATGACTGACATATCCTGCAAAGTGTACATGGGCTTTCAACCAATTATCTTGATTTACAAAACCTTTCATCTTATGGCTGACTTTTCCTACGAATGTACATCTGATTTCATGATTTTTCTTACTAAAGGCCTTTTTCAGTGCATTAAGGAAAGGAATGGGATCTCTTATGGCATCAATCACCCCTGAATATACCACTTCAAACACATCTGAGCTTTGGGGGATAAATTTAAAGCCTTCAGGGAGATCCGAAGGATCATAACCGTTGGTAATCAGATTAACCTTCCTTTTGGCCAATATCTCCATCTCCTTTTTAAAAGTTGGTGAAATGGTAACCAATTCATCTGCTTCTGTAAAAATTGTCCTTTCCAATTTCTTATGTGCAGCTTTGGCTTTTGCCGACAATGGTAGGGTATCCAAAAATTCCCAGGCAGACCATGGGTCACGAAAATCAGCAATCCAGGGCAGATTTTTTTCTCTTTTTAGGTTTCTGCCTATTAAATGCATGCTGTGAGGTGGTCCTGTGGTAATCACCGCCTTAAAGTCATTGGCATTAAAATTTTCTGTTAAAAATTTTACTGATGGCTTTATCCAAAACACCCTGGGATCAGGAATCAGAAAATTGGCCCGAAGCCAGATGGCCAGGCGATCCAACATTGACTTATTTTTTCCCTCCAAAATAACTGAAGTATCCCTGATTTTACCCTTTTTGAGAAACCGGAGAATTTGATATGGTTCCCAAATGGGAAATTTTAAAACCTCCAATCCCACAGGGATTTCATTGATCAATGAGGGATCCTTTAATTCAAAATCAGGATTTTCGGGGGTGAAAATTACAGGCTCCCAACCATATTCAGGTAAATACTTTGCAAATTTAAGCCATCTTTGAACTCCCGAGCCCGCACTCGGTGGCCAATAATATGTAATAATCAATACTCTTTTCAATATGATGTTTCCCTTAGATGGATAAATGGCAAAAACGAACTGGCCATTGGTTCCATGGCCAGCTCTTAATCTGAAAATTTGCTAAGCTCTCATTCTCCTTGTGCCAGTGAAAATCCCCTTTCTCCATCAAAAGTGTACAGATTTTCGGTTTTAATGAAATCCATTCCCAGTTCTTCGATCTGATTCAGCACAGCAATGATCTGGGAATGGGCAATAACGGATTCATCGGCATTAAAAAACCTGATCCGCCAATGGTCAGAACAAAAGGTTTCTTTCATGCCTTCCGGATATACCTTTACACCCCTATTGGTAATCAACTGCATTTTCAATCCATCCGCATCTACTTTCCTTAATTTATCGCCAATTTTATCGGGATTCCTATCCCCATCCTTCCAATCAATAAAAACATCCAACCCGATAAGCTCTTTTTTAGACGGTGGCCAATCCTTTAATTTTAAGGCGTTTTTTTCACCCGGCTTATTATTTTGTTCTTCCGAAAATACCGCCTTTTCCATGGAAACGGGTGCCTGGCCCAATCTTTCTATCACTGCTTCAGCGAATTCCTGGGTTCCCACCTTTTTCTTACTAATGGCCTCCTGATAAATGTCTCCGGTATGAATTCCATCTTCCAAAGTTTTCAACCAGGCATTGCTTATTTTTTCCGCCACTTTGGGCTGCCCAATGTGGACCAGCATCATAATGGCTCCATTCAGTAATCCGGAAGGATTGGCTATACCCATTCCTGTTATGTCCGGGGCAGAACCATGGATGGCTTCAAACATGGCCACTTCATCTCCTATATTGGCGGAACCTCCCAATCCCACAGACCCGGTGATTTGGGCAGCTACGTCAGAAATAATATCCCCATAAAGATTTAAAGTGACAATGACGTCAAAAATTTCCGGTTTATCGGCGATCAGGGCAGTACCTATATCAATGATTTTATGTTCGGTAATAATATCGGGATATTCTTTGGCCACTTCATCAAAAACCTTATGAAATATACCGTCTGCCATTTTCATGATATTGTCTTTGGTCATACAAGTGATCTTCTTCCGATTGTATTTTCTTGCATATTCAAAGGCATACCGAACAATTTTTTCGCTTCCCGGTCTAGAAATCAATTTAAGGCATTGATATACCTCTTCAGTCTGGCGATGTTCGATTCCCGCATAGAGGTCTTCCTCATTTTCCCTGATGATGACCATATCTGTTTTCGGAAAATGGGTTCTTATAAATGGGGAATAGGCTTTACATGGTCTTACGTTGGCATAAAGGCCCAGGGTTTTGCGGGTAGTCACATTCAGACTTTTAAACCCCCCACCCTGCGGGGTGGTAATGGGAGATTTCAAAAAAACTTTTGTTGCTCTTAGCGAGTCCCAGGTTTTAGGTTCAATCCCCGAGCTGATCCCTTTTAAATAAACTTGCTCACCAATTTCTATTACCTCCGTTTCAATTTGTGCACCGGCTGCTTCAAGGATGGACAAAGTCGCTTTCATGATTTCCGGACCAATACCATCACCGTAGGCTACCGTGATTTTTTTTTTTGTAGGCATATAAATTTTTTTTTTAACTTTAGATTAAGAATGGTACAAAAATAGGAATAATTAGCACAGTTGCTTTTCTATTCCCCGATAATTAACATTTCAACCTGGAATACTTTCTTCCTTTCATGTTTAAATTGGACCTAGTGTCTTGTCACATCAATTTTGACGCTAAACAATCCTTTCTAGATCTAATAAAAGGTCAGTCCCGTGGGCTGTCTTCCCCTTAAGGGGACCGAGGGGCGAGCGTGGGCAAATGCCATTTAACGTTTGACATGACACCAGAGCGAAAGGAGACTTTAAAATTCCAAATACAAAATAATGTCAGACCATATTTATTGCATATGAAAGACATTTTTTTGACAATATAATGCCAAAAGGCATTTTGACCCTAAAATGATTTTTAGCCAAATCTTTTGCGATTGAATACTGACCTCGTATATTTGAAGCTCAACATTGATCAATTTGAATGGCTGAAAAAAAAATTATTCTTTCCGAAACCAAAGACGGAATACTTTACCTCACCATAAGCAGGGAACCCAAATTAAATGCCCTCAATTTCAACACTTTGGAAGAGTTGAAAAATATTTTCAACGAAGTGAATGATAACAAATCCATTAGGGGGGTTATTATCACTGGAGCAGGTGAAAAAGCTTTTGTCGCAGGGGCAGATATCAGTGAAATAGCCGAGCTAAATGAGCTGAATGCCAGAAAGTTTGCTGAGTTTGGACAAGAGGTTTTTGAAATCATAGAATCTTGCCATAAACCGGTAATTGCAGTGGTGAATGGTTATGCTTTGGGAGGTGGTTGTGAGCTTGCCATTGCCTGCCACATGAGAATCGCCACTGCAAACGCCAAATTTGGCCAGCCTGAGGTAAACCTGGGGATTATCCCGGGTTATGGCGGCACCCAAAGGCTTACCCATTTGATCGGTAGAACCAAGGCAACCGAAATACTAATGACAGGAGAGATGATAGATGCCCATGAGGCCAAATCTCTGGGTCTTCTTAATCATATTGAAGCCACAAAGGAAGAAGCGCTGGCAAAAGCAGAGGAAATTCTGAAAAAAATAATGACAAAAGCACCATTATCCATAGGCATGATCGTAGATTGTATCAATGCCGTTTTTGCCAGTGATGAAAACGGCTACCAAATTGAAGCCAATAGTTTTGCCCGGTGTGTGAAATCGGAAGATTATCGGGAAGGCACCAAAGCTTTCCTGGAAAAAAGGGATCCAAAGTTCAAAGGGGAATAATCCCCTTTTTATTTTTATATGGGGCTGTTAAAAAAATTAGCCGGTCAATCTGCCGTTTACGGCATCAGCAGTATTTTAGGGAAATCCATAAATTTTTTACTTATTCCTTTATATACGGGTTATCTCGATAAGGAAGAATTGGGATCCTTTACCCTGATCTATGCCTTTATGGCATTTTTGAATGTGGTTTTTACTTTTGGGATGGAAACTTCCTATTTCAGGTTTTCAACTGGAAAAGGTCTTTCCCCAGAAAAAGTATTCCAAAATGCCCAATCACTAATCGTTATTGTCGCCTTAAGCCTCGGTACTATCCTTTATTTATTTGCAGTACCGATCTCCGAGCTGCTTGATTTTTCAGGTCAAAGCCATTTATTCCGGTGGGTTGCCCTGATCCTGACCATTGATGCCCTGATGGCCATACCCTTTGCACGTTTAAGAATGGAGGGTAAATCATTCCAGTTCGCCTCCGTAAAATTGTTGAATATCTTATTGAATGTAGGATTTAATATTCTTTTTATCGTGGTATTTTTTCATATCTACCAAGGCGACATCCTGACCTCTCTTCAACCCATAGTTTCAAAATGGTATCAGCCTGAATGGGGAATAGATTATATTTTACTGGCCAATTTACTGGCCAATGCGCTCATGGTCCCTGTATTGTGGAAATTAATCGGTAAATGGAAATTCGAGCTTGAAAAATCGTTGCTGAAATCCATGTGGGGCTATGCCCTGCCCTTACTATTTATGGGATTGGCAGGTGTGACCAATGAGGTCTTTTCCAGAGGTCTTTTTGAATATGCATTGCCTGCCAACCACTACCCAGGCCTAAATGCACGGGAAGCAGGTGGTATCTTTGGTGCGAATTTCAAACTGGCCATTCTCATGAATCTGATCATTCAGGCCTTTAAATACGCAGCGGAGCCCTTCTTTTTTCAACAATCTGAAAACAAAAACAATCCGGCTCTCTTTGCCAGGGTCATGCATTGGTTTATTATTTTCTGCACATTTTTAATGGTGGCAGTGGGGGTGAATCTTGAAATTATCGGGCACTTCTTTTTTAGGGCTGAAGGATACGATATTGCTTTAAATATGGTCCCTATTTTATTGTTGGGATATCTTTTTCTGGGAATCTACTATAATTTAAGTATCTGGTTTAAAATTACAGATAAAACCCAATACAGTTTTTATATAACAGCGATAGGAGCCATTATTACTGTGGGAATTATACTTACTTTGGTCCCTATTTGGGGTTTTATAGGGGGTGCACTGAGTACTTTAGGTTGCTACCTTACCATGAGCATCATCTGTTATTATATTGGTCAGCGCTATTACCCTATTCCCTACCGGGCTTCAAGGGGTCTGTTTTATCTTTTATTGTCATTCATTTTGAGTTATGGAGGGTTTATTATTGATTTAAATAATTTACTCTATAATTTTATGGTCCACAATGGTCTATTGGTCCTCTATGGTTTAACAATTTTCCAATTGGAAAAAAAGGAATTATATTCGCTTTTTAATTCCTTTTCAAAAAATTAAATATGCGGGTAAACATCATCAATCAATCCAAACATCCCCTTCCAGCTTACCAAACCAGCCTTTCGGCGGGGCTTGACCTTCGGGCAAATTTGGAGGTGGCCATTCTACTTAAACCTTTGGAGCGGAAATTAATAGGTACTGGCCTTTTCATTGGATTGCCAGGAGGCTTTGAAGCTCAAATAAGACCGCGTAGCGGTTTGGCATTTAAGTATGGAATCACCGTCTTGAATTCACCGGGTACCATAGATGCAGATTACAGAGGTGAAATAAAAGTGTTACTTATTAATAATTCCAGTGAAGATTTCACCGTTAATGATGGGGAACGGATTGCCCAGATGGTAATTGCGAGGCATGAACAAATCCAGTGGAATGAAATGGAGAAACTGTCTGACACCGAAAGAGGTACTGGCGGTTATGGCAGTACCGGCAAAAGTTAACGGTCCAATTATCCAGGAAATAACTTTTCCTGAACCAAAACGATTATTTTATTGTATGAATGCATAAGTTCCCTATCTTCCTGGTATTTTAATGAGATAATGTAAGTACCTATAATATGGGGGCTGCCAAAGTGGGAACGCTTCTATTGAAATTTAATTGGACTTGATCCCGGTCGATACTTCAATTTATTTAATTGAAGAAGGGAAAGAAAATATGAAAACGAAAAACGTTAAATCTACACTATACGGGCTTTTTCTATTGCTTTTGGTACTGTCCATTCATTCAGATCTCTTTGCTCAGGAAAAACTGAGTAGAAAAGAAAGGAAATTGAAGGCTAATGAAACCATGGCCAGTAGGCTCTTCATAGAAGGTCAAAAGCACTTGATGCTGGAGGATTATGATAAGGCCTACTTTTATTTTAATAAAGCCTTGGAATTCAATGAGGAAGAAGGGGCCATTTACTTTAAACTTTCTGAGATGATGGTCAGGGCCAATCGGATTGACAAAGCATTGGAATTTGGGGAAAAAGCAGTGGCCATTGATCCGGATAACAAATATTATCATCTACAGATTGCTGAAATTTACAGTAAACAAAACCGCCCCAAAGAGGCAGCCGAAGTTCTGAAAAACCTCATAGACCGGGAAGACAACTTTGAACAATACATGCTGGACCTCGCTTCTCTTTATCTTAAGAGTAAGGAATACGATAAAGCCTTGGCTGCCCTGGATGAGGCAGAAGAATATTTTGGGGTAGTGGAACAACTGACAGCACAAAAACAACGGATCTACCTGGGGAAAAATGATTTGGATGGTGCCATTTTGGAAGGGGAAAAACTCATCGATGCCCATCCTGGAAATTCTACCTACGTATTGGCTTTGGTTGAAATATTATTCAACAATAACAAGCTCCAAGGGGCCATAGCCCTGGTATTGGAGCGCCTAGACAGGTATCCCAATCAACCTGATCTAAAAATGGCAGCCTATACCCTATACAGGGAAAATGGCGAACTGGAAAAATCTGCTGATTATATTTCTGAAGCTTTTAAAAGTCCGGATTTGCAACCTGATATGAAAGCGAGGGGTTTTTCGGAAGTAATGAATCAAATAAAAAGTACAGCCCGTGATTCTTTGCTGTCCAACCTGGCTGAAAACATGTACCGCCTTCATCCCCAGGACCCTGATGTTCTGGCTATTCTAGGAGATTGGGAATTAAAGAAAAATCAACCAGAGGCCGCAAAAGATTTTTATGTAAAATCTACTTTGTTACGACCGGAAAAAAAGGTGTTGCAGGTGCTGATACCCCTAATGTTTGACCTCCAAAGCCCATTTAAAAATATTTTTGAGATGACGGAGGTGGCCACAGAAACCTTTCCCGAAACCCCGGAATTTTGGTTTTTCCATGGCACCACAAATTTGGGGGAAAAAAATTATGAGGTAGCGAAAACCTCCTTGGAGGAAGCTTTATCCCTTAATAAAGGTGCCAACAAACAATTGGAAATGATGAGTTTGGCGCAGCTTGGAGATGCGCTCCATTCCCTGGACGAAAAAGAAGAAGCATACGATGCCTATGAAAAAGTTTTGTCACAAAACTCAAACAATGACCATATTTTAAATAATTATGCTTATTTTCTCTCCTTGGATAAAAAGGATCTGGATAAAGCTTTAAATATGTCTGGAAAATTAGTGGAAAAACACCCGAATAATGCCACCTATCTGGACACCCATGCCTGGGTTTTATTTCAGATGGAAAAATATGAGGAGGCCAAATCTTTTATGGAAAAGGCATTGAAGCACCAGGACCCACCCAGCGGTGTTATGTTTGAGCATTATGGGGATATCCTTTTTAAATTAGGTGATGATCAGTTGGCACTCCAATACTGGAATAAAGCCAAAGAACTGGAGGACACCTCTGAATTTTTATCGCTTAAAATCAAGAATAAAAAATACTATGACTAAAAAATTGATACTGGTCCTTTTCTTGGTAAACTTTTTATGTTGGGGCTGTGCCAAGAAACCCATGGTTTTCACATCAGATTCCCAAATGGAAAACTTTGAGCCTTATTATTTGGATTACAACTTTCTTACGGCTAAGGGCAGAATCACTTTAGAGGAACAGGATGGCAAAATCACCAAAGGCACCTTAAATATCAGGGCAAAAAAAGACAGTATCATCTGGTTTAATATGTCTCCAGGGTTAGGAATTGAAGCAGTGAGAGGTTTCATCAGTACGGATCATATTAAAATCAGAGACCGGATCAATGGACAAAAAATAGATATGGGTTATGCGGAATTTCAAAAAAAGTATGGCGTTCCGCTCTCCTTTTCATTATTTCAAAACCTACTATTTGCCAATATTCCACATGAATTCAGCTACCGGGACCGTCTGGTTAGGGTAGGTAAATCATTTGAGCTAAGACAGGAAAGAGAAAATATCGAATACAACACTTTGATTGATGCAGGTCATGGCAAAGTAACCCAATTAAATAGTGAGGCCTCCCAAACAAGGTCCGGGAGTGTATCCGCATCATATATGGATTTCAGGGATGTGGCAGGGCAACCATTTCCTTACCAGGCCATCATAAAAATGGTTTTAAGTCTACCCCAAAAACCCAAATCAAACTTTTTTCTGAATGCAGAAATGGTAAAAGTAGAATTGACGGATGATCCACTCACCTTCCCATACAATTTTTAAGAAAAATCCTTTGGACAATCCTTATTTTCCAATACTCCTTGCCCTGTTTTTTTTGGTTATGTCGCTTCCTGCCATGGGGCAAATCACCAGAAACAGGGACCAACTGGAAAAAGAGAAATCAGCCATCCAAAAAAGATTGAGGGAATTTGACACCATCTTAAAACAAACCACGGCTGAGAAAAGAAATTCTTTAAGCGAACTAAGGGCCGTAAATCAGAAGCTTGAAGTAAGAAACTCCTACATCAACACCCTTAGAAGAGAAGTAAATCTTATCAATAATGAAATCCTCGAAACAGACCTGCAAATCAAATCCAAGGAAAAAGAGTTGAATACCCTGAAAGAGGAATATGCTACCATGATTTACACCTCTTACAAACTAAATCAGGGAATCAATATCCTTACTTTTATTTTCACTTCAAGCACTTTCAGGCAGTTTTACATGCGGTTAAAATATTTGAAACAATACAGTGATGCCAGGAAAAAACAAGCTATCCAAATTGAGAAGGTAAGCGAAGAACTCGCCCGGCAACGGATAATTTTAGAAAACAGGCGGCAGGAAAAACAATTGGTCCTGACTCAGGAACAGGAACAGAAAAAGGAATTGGATCTTCTCAAATCCCAGCAACAGGTCATTGTCAACAGTCTCAGCCAAAAAGAAGAGGAGGTCAAAAAAGAAATAGCTGAAACCAAAAAACAACAGGAAGAATTAAATAAACTTATCAAAAGTGTGATTGAGGAAGAAATTCGACTCGCCAAAGCCGCCGAAGAGAAAAAGACGCCCCCCACCACAGAAAAATCGGAGCGTGATATACCGCTTACACCCAACTCCGCAGCCCTTTCTTCCTCCTTTGCCGGAAATAGGGGCAATATTCCCTGGCCAGTAGAAACCGGATTTATTTCACGAAAATATGGAACCTTCCCCCATCCCACACTGAAAGGTATCACCGAGACCAATGATGGGGTAGATATCCAGACCAATAACAATGAACCAGTCCGTTCTGTTTTTGATGGGGTGGTAACCAAAATCACCACGGTGCCCGGTATGGGAGGCACCATAATTATCAAGCATGGTGAGTTTTATACCATGTACAGCAGGCTTAAAACCATTTCGGTTAAATCCGGGGAACATGTCAGCGAAAAATCCGTTATAGGTACTGTATATACCGATCGAAACGGCGTATCGGAACTGCATTTTCAAACATGGAAAGGATTGGAAGTAATGGACCCAAGTATTTGGCTTTCTAGTAAATAATGCTTAAATTTTAACATATTTACAAAAAATGAAAACAACAAGCTGTAATTCTTTTGCGTTAGAGAAGGACAGTTATATATTTGTAACAATTTCAAAACCAAAATTAAAATAAAATGAATACATTGGGTTTTATACAAAATATTGGAGGAGGGTCTCTGGTGATCATCGTTCTGGTAATTATTCTCCTTTTTGGTGCTAAAAGGATCCCTGAATTAGCAAGAGGACTTGGTAGAGGAATCAGGGAATTCAAAGATGCGACCAAAGAGATCCAGGATGATCTGGAAGAAGGTCTGAAAGATGACAATAAGAAAGCAAAAAAGTAATAAGTTGGAAAAATACCTTTCATTCGATGAAATAAAAAAATCGCTTGAAAATAAAGAAACAGATTGTAAGGCTATAGTCAGTTATTATCTCAAAAACATTGAAACGAAGGCGCATTTAAACGCCTTCGTTGAAGTTTACGGACAATCTTCTTTAAAGCAGGCAGACCTTGTAGATGCAAAAATAACTTCCGGAAAGGCAGGAAAGCTGGCGGGAATGGTTATTGGCATAAAAAACGTGCTTTGTTTTAAAGGTCATGTCGCCAATGCCTCTTCTAAAATACTGGAAGGTTTTGAATCTCAATTTACCGCAACGGCCATCCAAAGATTAATTGACGAAGATGCGATCATCATCGGCCGATTGAATTGTGATGAATTTGGGATGGGATCTTCCAATGAAAATTCCGTCCACGGAAAGGTGCGCAATGCCATTGATGAATCCAGGGTTCCAGGAGGTTCTTCAGGTGGTTCGGCCGTGGCCGTTCAAGCGAATCTATGTACCGTTTCCTTAGGGACAGACACTGGAGGTTCTGTAAGACAACCCGCTGCCTTTACAGGAGTGGTGGGCATCAAGCCTACCTATTCCAGGGTTTCCAGATTTGGACTTATCGCCTACGCCTCCTCTTTTGATACCATTGGTGTTTTTTCCAATACGGTCAAAGATAATGCTCAGGTGCTTGAAATTATGGCTGGTCCGGATGATTTTGACAGCACTTCTTCAAGAAAACCAGTACCCAGTTACAGTGAACTACTTCACTTTGACAAGCCTGCAAAAATCGCCTACCTAAAAGAAACCATATATTCTGAAGCCCTGCAGCCAGCCATCAAAAAAAACACGCTTGATGCACTTGAAAAATTGAAAAAGAAAGGCCACGAGGTAGAAGAAGTGAATTTTCCTTTACTGGATTACGTTCTTCCTACATATTATATTTTAACAACTGCAGAGGCAAGCTCAAACCTTTCCCGGTTTGATGGCGTGAAATATGGATACCGGTCTCCCAATGCCCATAACCTCGAAAGCATGTACAAGCTCACCAGATCAGAAGGTTTTGGAGATGAGGTAAAAAGAAGGATCATGTTGGGAACTTTCGTTTTAAGTGCGAGTTATTATGATGCTTATTTCACGAAAGCCCAAAAAGTGCGGAGATTGATCAAGGATTTTACGGAAGAATTGTTGACCAAATTTGATTATATTGTTTTACCGACAACTCCGAGTACGGCCTTTAAGTTTGGGGAACATTCCAATGATCCAGTGGCCATGTATTTAGAGGATTTGTTTACTGTACAGGCATCAGTTTCAGGCGTTCCTTCCATTTCAATTCCAAATGGGAAAGATGAAAACGGTTTGCCAATTGGATTACAGATCATGGCCAATTCTTTTAAGGAAACCGAGCTATACGCTTTTGCGAATTATTTAACAACAACATCATAGGGTAATTAAACTTGAAGAAGATGAGGGATGGATTTTTAAAATACCAATTTTATTTTGTGTTGCTTTTTAGCGGTTTTTTGGTAAAAACTGTCCACGGACAAGGTTCAATGGAAGCAAAAATGATATTTCCAGAGCAGCAGGAAGCTGTGGAACCTTATTATGATTTTGACTATATCCCTGATTTCACCTTTGATGAAATCAATGAAAGAATCAAAAAAATGGAAACCGATATGCCCTTTGAGCTGAACGAGACCATTTTTGCTTTTATTGACTATTTCACGGTGCGAAACAGAGCCTATACCAAAATGGTCATGGCAAGAAAGGATATTTATTTCCCCTTGTTTGATGAGGTTCTAGGCCACCATGATATGCCTGAAGACATTAAGTTTCTGGCCATCATTGAATCGGGTCTGAATCCCAAAGCCCGATCCAGAGTAGGAGCCATGGGTCTTTGGCAATTCATGCCCGCTACCGGTAAAGAATATCAACTGAATTATAATGCTTACGTAGACGATAGAATGGATCCGGAAATGTCTACTGAAGCTGCCATCCGATTTTTAAAAGCACTTTACAAGAGGTTCAACGATTGGGAATTGGCCCTGGCTGCGTATAACTGTGGTCCCGGCAATGTAAACAAAGCCATCAGAAGATCAGGAGGAAAAAAAGACTTTTGGCAGATTTACCGTTACCTTCCCAGAGAAACCAGAGGATATATCCCTCAATTTCAGGCCATCATGTATGTCTTGAGGCATCCGGAATACCACAATTTGATTTTGGAGGAGCCCACCTACCCTATGGCTTATGAAAAAGTAAATATTGGAACGGGCTATAGGCTGGAAGACTTCGCTAAACATACCGCCATTTGCCTGGAGGATCTTGAACAGCTGAATCCCTCCATTCTAAATCAGGAAATTCCTGATTTCAAAAAGACAATGGCATTAAAAGTTCCGAAATTTAAATTGGATTATATCAGTGAAAACCAGGGATGGATAAAAGATTCCCTTCAATCAAATACCGAAAGGCTCCTTGCCGCCCAATCTTCCATTGTCCCTGACAAGAAAGAAGTGTCAAAACCCCTACATCACCTTACCTACAGGGTACAGCGAGGTGATGTGTTGGGTAAAATCGCCCATAAATATGGTGTCTCTGTTTCCGAACTCAAAAACTGGAACAACCTTTATTCCAATACCATCAAGGTGGGTCAGGTTCTTCATGTTCATCAGGAAAAGGCTCCTTTTGAAAAAAATATTGCTTCCAATCAAAGTCCCGGAAGTGGTATCAAACAGGTAGGCAATAACAAAACCTATACCGTTCAGCCTGGAGATTCCCTTTGGCTCATTTCACGCAAACTGGATGGGGTAAGTATTGAAGAATTGAAAAAACTCAACAACCTCAACAATAACCAGATTAAACCAGGCCAAACTTTGATAATAGGTTAAATCAAAATTA
>JBBDSB010000599.1:0-3063 GCA_040905205.1 Cyclobacteriaceae bacterium | reverse complement strand
CCCCCTTTAAAAAGGGGGATTTTGTTACCGTTATCCTTTCAGTGGCCATTATTTCCTTATAAACTCGTACGGAGGGGTCTGTCTTATCGCTTCTAACTTTTTTTTTCCATCTGTTGATTTTTCCACAGCATTCCTGTAAAAATTCAGATTCTCTTTACTTTCCTTTTCTATCTTTGTGCCATTCCAATTGTACCGTATCAGAAATGTTACCCAATGAAAAAATTATTTACAATTACCTTTGTCTTTATTTTTATATCAGGTTTTATCATTAATGCCGTCCGGGCACAGAATAAAAATTTCGGTGAAATCCGGGGAAAGGTCATGGATGAAGAAGGCCAGATACCTTTGGGTTTTGCTACCATCAGTGCATTTGTGCAGGGAGAAGAAAAAAGACTGGTGAACGGCGGCATCACGGAAGAAGACGGCACTTTTGCTTTTCACATGCCTGAGGGAAATTTTTACCTGCTGGTGGAATTCATGGGCTATGAGCCTTTGCAGATCGACGATGTATTGGTCAGCAGGGCAAACAGAAGGGTGGACCTGGGAACCATCCGTTTAACAGGGTCTGCAGAAAACCTGGATGAAGTGGTGGTACAGGGAGAAAAGACCTTGATGGAGCTTTCTCTGGACAAAAGGATTTTCAATGTTGGTAAAGACCTGGCCAACGCCGGGGGTACCGCCACCGATATTTTGATGAACCTACCCTCCATATCTGTAGATCCCGAGGGAGGCGTTCGGCTGAGGGGCAGTGGAAATGTCCGCATTTTAGTGGATGGCAAGCCCTCCGGACTGGTCAGCTTTAAAGGCAGCAGCGGTTTGCAGCAGCTTCCTGCCAGCATGATAGAAACCGTGGAAGTGATCACCAATCCATCTGCCCGGTATGAAGCCGAAGGCATGGCCGGGGTCATCAATATTATTTTGAAAAAAGAAAATGCGCAAGGATTCAATGCCTCTTTTGAAGGAATTGTGGGGAACCCCAATAACCTTGGCCTTGCGGCCAACCTGAATTACCGCCATAAAAAAATCAATTGGTTCATCAATTACGGCTTAGCTTACCGGGAAGTCCCAAGAGTCGGTTCTATTTATCAGGCAGTCAGTAATGCCGACACCTCCTTTGTTTCTGATCAACACACAACGGGCTCAGTAAACAGCATGAACAACAACATCAGGGCAGGATTGGATTATTATTTCAGTGAAAACAACATTCTTACCGGCTCATACCTATGGAGAAGAAGTGATGCCCAAAGGCTTACCTATATCCGCTATGATGATTATGCTTCCGCTGGAGCACCCCTGAACAGCTATACCCTTAGAACACAGGATGAAGTTGAAAAGGAACCCAATTCCGAGATCAACCTGACCTATAAACGAAGCTTTGAAAAGGAAGGGCATGTGCTGACCGGGGCGGTAACTTATCTGGATTACTGGGAAAACTCCGATCAGGTTTACACCCAGGATTCTTTTTTGCCGAATGATTTTCCCATTCCTTCCAGCTCCATTTACCAAACCTCCGTCAACGATGAATTTGACAGACAGTGGCTTTTCCAGCTTGACTATACGAAACCCATAGGCCAGGAAGGAAATTTTGAAACAGGCTTTCGCAGCAGTTTCAGAAACATGGAAAATGACTTTATTGTCAGCGAAAGATTGGAATCGGGGGACTTTGAAGCCTTACCCGGCTTGGATGACATCTTTTTGTATGGAGAAAATATTCATGCTGCCTATGCCATCCTTGGAAATAAAAGCAATAAATTAACTTATCAGGGAGGCCTGCGGGCGGAATACACCGATGTCATTACCACCTTGGTGAAGAGCAACGAGGTCAATCCCAGACAATATGCCAACCTGTTTCCCAGTGCCCATATCACCTATAATATCGATCCCGAGGATGCCTTGCAGGTCAGCTACAGCAGAAGGATCCGAAGGCCGGTTTATAATGACCTCAGCCCCTTTATGACTTTCTCCGATGCCCGAAACTTTTTCAGCGGCAATCCGGACCTAAACCCGGAATTTACCGATTCCTTTGAGCTGGGCCATATCAAATACATGGAAAGGAGCTCTCTGTTTTCTTCTTTATATTACCGAAACACCAAAGATAAAATCGAGCGGATAAGAAGTGTGGACGAAGAAGGTAATTCCATTACCCTACCTGAAAACCTGCTTTCAGAACAATCCTATGGATTGGAATTTACCACCGATTACACACCTGTGGAATGGTTTAAGCTCGATGCCAATTTCAATTTTTTCTATGCGGAGATTGATGGAAGCAATATCCTGGATACCTACACCACTGATACCTACAGCTGGTTCACCAGGCTTACCTCAAGGTTTACCCTGAACAATGGTTTGGATATACAGCTGAGGGGAAATTATGAGGGTCGGCAAAAGGTAGCTCAGGGGATCAAGAAATCCTTGTCCTATTTGGATATTTCTGCCAGCAAAGACATCATGAACGGCAGGGGCACTTTGATTTTGAATGTTATGGATGTTTTCAATTCCCGACGTACAAGATACATTTATGAAGGCCCGGGTTTTATGACGGAGGGGGATATGTTGCCCAGGCGGCGTCAAATTAATCTTTCCCTGAATTACCGGATCAAACAATCCAAAGCAGCGGCAAAATCCACACTACTAGATGAGGAATAATCTCCGTCAGGGGGGTTTTTGTTTGCGAATGCAATATATTTTAAACACATCGAAGACAAACTCCCTACATTAAAAGAGAGGGGAGGGGTGGGGCAAAAAAATTCAGAAACCTTTAGCCAGAGCCTGTCCCGAATGTAGGGAGGGATTTAATGACGGTCATTTTAAGGATTAATTTACTGTTTTATTGATTGTTCCCGAAAAAAATCCCCCTCGCCCCCTTAGAAAGGGGGATTTGTTACCGTTATCCTTTCCGTGCACAGTCCAGCCGGAAAGTAGCTTTTCCACATCAAATCTTAAAGAATCAGCAGCAAATCCCAATTTCAGCAATTCCCCCTTTCTAAGGGGGATATAGGGGGATTTAATGATGTTCATTCAAATTGATATCGAAGACAAACTCCCTCCCTTTAAGGGGAGGGT
>JBBDSB010000598.1:0-18639 GCA_040905205.1 Cyclobacteriaceae bacterium | reverse complement strand
TCAGTAGGTTGATTTTGTATTTTGAAAGCTCCGTTTTATAAGCTACTCCTACCAAACCACCCAACAAAACATTGTTTACTCCATAGTTTCCCATGGACCTTTCCAGAGGTTCCAATTCAAATTGGTTGGAGGTCCTTGATTTGGCAAAAAGGTTGAATTCGGCATCTTGGTAAAACTCGGTCTCATTTTTATAGGTTAGGGCAATATTGTATCCCAATTTATTGGACTTAACGTTCACCTGGTCACCCATGGAAAATCCCATACCAAAATTCATAGGACTTTGCTTTTCCCTTCCCCCAAAAACGGGATTGAAATTCCGGAGGATATTCTGGTAAACTTGTCCACGCTCACTGTCTGGGTTACCGATCACCTCAGCAAATTGAGGAATGTCCTGTATCCCTTCCGTAGGGATAGTCTTGGACCCATCATCCATTCCCAAAAAATCGGTTTTACCACCCTCTACTGACAGGTAGTTACCCTTAAAATGCATAGAAGGGTTATAGCCTCCGCTTATGGCCAACTTCATGGTTTTTTCCTCGGGAAAATCCTTTGTTTCTATATCTACCACTCCCCCGGTAAAATCCGCCGGCAGGTTGCTGGTAAAAGATTTGGATACGATGATGTTGTCAATAATATTGGTAGGGAAAATATCCATTTGTATGGAATTACGGTCAGGATCAAGTCCTGGAATGTCCACACCGTTCAATACCGTTTTGGTATACCGGTCTCCCAGCCCACGGATATATACATATTTCCCCCCTTCAATGGAAACACCGGTTA
This sequence comes from Cyclobacteriaceae bacterium, assembly GCA_040905205.1. Lineage (GTDB taxonomy): Bacteria > Bacteroidota > Bacteroidia > Cytophagales > Cyclobacteriaceae > Cyclobacterium. The sequence continues at coordinate 17,859 of JBBDSB010000598.1, read as the reverse complement.
CCCGCTTAATGGCCGATGCGGCGTCCCCATCTCCAATTTGCCTAAATGAAGACGCTGAAATCCCATCCATCAGTTGTGCAGCGTTCTTTTTCACGGTTAAAAGGGCAGATTCTGTCGTCCTGATGGCCTCTGCAGAAATGGTCACAGTCTCCAAATCGGATGTAAATTCTTCCATTTTGAGGTTATCCAGGAAAGTAACCTGGCCTTCTTTTACCTCAACACCCTCCAATTCCAGGGTATTAAATGAAATAAAAGAAGCCAGCAGGTTATAAGCTCCTTCCGGAACTTGTATCTCAAAGTCCCCATCAAAATCGCTTACAGCACCCATTTGGGTACCCTGAACCGATATGGCCACACCAAATAACGGTTCTCCGGATGCATTATCATAAATGGAACCTCTGATGGTGCCACTTTGTGCAAATAATGTCAGGGGCATCCATACCACTGCCATCAAAATAATAAGTGTGATTTTTTCCTTCATTTTAATATTGTTGTAAATACAGCTAATCGTTAAAAAAAATAGAGGAAGGGATACCTTAAGGCATCCCTTCAAAAAGTCCATTATAGTTTTTGATTATAAATCGTCAAGTAGACCGGCAGCAGCTGCCCATGTCCAACCTTCAAAAGCAGTCTTATCTGCACCTACAGTGTTTTCACCCAAAGCGACCTCGGTAACATTTACATGACTGCCATTTCTAAAAGCATCCGTTAAGGAAACACCATCGGCCAATGTTACTTCAAGGTTATTGAAATTCAAAATGCCATTTTCGAAATTATCTAAACTGGTATCTCCACTCAGGGAAAGATCTCCTCTGCCATCTGTATCAGCCGGATTAGGGAAACCAAAGAAATAAATATTTTCAAGTGTTGCTCTTGCTCCATCTCTGAAATCTCCCATTTCAGCTGCTGAACTGCCCACTACTGTACCATTGGTAAGTGTATGGGCTGCATTAAAAGTACCTTCCGGACCATCGATTTCAAATGCATGATCTGTATTCGGGCCACATAGTAGGATAAAGTTATCCATGGTTCCAGACCAGGACTGATCTGTATCCAAAGCATCATCTGCAGAGTTCCATACAAGCGCGTTGGTAACATTTACCGTTCCACCAAACCACTCAATACCATCATCCTGATTGGCAATCACTTCGATGTTCTCCACTATTGTAGTTGATCCTACACCGCCTAAAGTAAGTCCATTGATTTCGTTTCCTTCACCAATATTAGCTCCACCATGTCTGATGGAAATGTACCGAAGAATTCCGGAATCATCTTCAGGATCATCACCACCATAAAGTCCATCTGTATCAGATGGTGGAATGCCTTCAATTTGAATTTCAGTCACATCACCAGCAAATGCACCCTTAGCCCGGCCCAATACAAGTACGCCACCCCAAAGACCTTCAAGGTCCGGATCAAGGTTAGGGCTTGCAATCATGCCTGGTTCAATCTCATCGGCTATTGAAGTAAAAATAATGGGTTGCTCTGCTGTACCTTGTGCATCGATTTTAGCTCCTCTGGCAATAATCAATGCAGTAGCATTGGCACCTGAACCAGCTTCCCCTTTTACGATTACTCCTGGCTCAATTTTCAATGTATTGCCATCCTTAACGGCAATTCTACCTCCTAAAATGTAAACATTCCCGGTTTCCCAGGTGACATCGGCCTCGATATTTTCTGCTACCCGGATGACTGTGGAGGCTTCACCTACAGTTAATACATGGGTTACAGATTGGGTATCACCATTACTGTCAGTAGCGGTAAATTGAAAAACCAGGTTTTTGTTGGCATCCTCGTCCGTAGCCGTATAGGAAAATTCGTAGGTTCCGGAGGTTTCTCCTGTAAAATTGACTGTTTCGAATTGGGAACCATCTTTTTGGATCACCAAAGAATTAAGACCATCCGGGGCAGATATATTGGCAGTAACAGGACCTACCATTCCACCAGCTTCAATTACGGCTGTTGGAGGTATCCCGGAAATGGTAACTAAGCTATTTGGCTGTTCATCATCACCACAGGAGATGACTACGGCAAGACCAAGTAATACGAATAATAAGTTGAATGTTTTCCTCATGTTAGTATTAGGTTTTAAATGTCTAGTATTTTGACGACGCAAAATTGACTTAAAAAACCCGCTCCTAACAAAAAATCAAATTATCAAATTTTAAAATTATCTTTGGAAAATTAATACTATGTTAACATTAATTTTAAAAAACAGTCCTCAGGCCTCCACATCCACTTTCCTTGTTAACTCTGCCTTTAAAAACCTGGCGGTATAACTGCTAAGATGGCCAACCATGTCTTCCGGCTTCCCGCTAAATAATATTTCTCCACCCTTATCTCCACCTTCCGGGCCCAAATCAACAATATGGTCCGCCACTTTGACCACATCCATATTATGTTCAATGATCAAAACGGTATTGCCTTTTTCCACCAGCTTATTCAACACCTGTAGCAGGTGCTCTATATCCTGAAAATGAAGGCCGGTGGTGGGCTCATCCAAAATATAAAAAGTTTTTCCAGTATCCTTTTTCGATAATTCAGTGGCCAATTTCACCCGTTGGGCTTCCCCTCCGGAAAGGGTAGTGGCATGTTGCCCCAGTGTAATATAACCCAACCCCACCTCAAAAAGGGTCTGGATTTTTCGCAGGATTCTAGGTTGGTTTTCAAAAAATTCAACTGCTTGCTCCACCGTCATGTCCAATACATCTGAAATGGATTTGCCTTTAAACCTTATTTCCAGGGTTTCCCGGTTATATCTTTTACTTTTGCAGGTTTCACAGGGAATATGAACATCCGGTAAAAAATCCATTTCAATCAGTTTCATACCGCCGCCTTCACAGTCTTCACACCTGCCTCCTTTTACATTAAAGGAAAATCTACCGGGTTTATAACCCCTTATTTTGGCCTCCGGCAATTCTGTGAAAAGCGCCCTGATATCAGTAAAAACACCTGTGTAGGTGGCCGGATTGGACCTGGGTGTTCTTCCGATAGGTGACTGATCCACTTCGATGACCTTATCCAGGTATTTTAAGCCTTTGATTTCCCTGTACGGTAGTGCTTCCTTTTTGGAATTGTAAAAATACCGATTCAAAAGAGGATAAAGGGTTTCATGTATCAGGGAACTCTTTCCCGAGCCGGAAACACCTGTAACACACACCATGGTACCTAAGGGAATTTCCAAGTCGATATTTTTAAGGTTGTGCCCTGAAGCGCCTAATAAATGCAGTTTTTTGCCCGTACCTTTTCTTCTTTTTTCAGGTATGGCTATGCTTCTTATCCCTCTAAGGTATTGTGAAGTCAGGCTACCTGAATTTAAAATCTGTTCAGGTGTACCCATGGCCACAATTTGACCCCCATGTCTACCTGCACCAGGCCCAATGTCCACCACATAATCCGCTTCCAGCATCATGTCCTTATCATGCTCTACAACAATTATTGAATTTCCCAAATCCCTTAGACCTTTAAGGGATTTTGTCAATTTTAAATTATCCCGCTGGTGTAATCCGATGCTGGGTTCATCCAAGATATATAGCACCCCTACCAGTTGGGTACCAATCTGAGTAGCCAATCTTATACGTTGCGCTTCTCCACCGGATAAGCTCCTCAATGGCCTGTTTAAAGTCAAATAATCCAGACCGATATCCAACAAAAAACCAATCCTTTTTCTGATTTCCTTTAAGACTTCGGTCCCGATGATTTTTTGTTTTTCCGTCATCCTGGATTCTACATCAGAGAACCATTCTCCCAGTATATTAATATCCATCTCTGCCAATTCACCAATGTTTTTTTTTGCTATTTTGAAATGCAGCGCTTCCTTTTTCAGTCGTAGGCCTTGGCAACCGGGGCAGGTTTTGGTGGTGGTAAAATCACTGACCCACTTTTGAATTTTGTCCGACCCTCCCTCCTGCTGTTTCTGAAGAAAATTCAAAATGCCCTCAAAGGTGGTATTCCACTTGGTACCGGGGTATTTTACAGAATCCACCGCCACATCCACCTTATCACCATAAAGCAATATCTTTACAACATTTTCCTCCAGTTTTTCTATTGGGGTAGTGAGACTCCCTTTGTACCTTTTCAGGATGGCATCAATTTTTTTGAATATCCAGATATCCCGGTATTCACCCAGGGGAGCTATTCCCCCCCGGCTGATGCTCAATGTGGGATCAGGTATGATGTTTTCTCGGGTAATTTCTTCAATGACACCCAAACCGTTACAGGAAGGACATGCCCCGTAAGGACTGTTAAAAGAAAAACTGTTGGGTGCAGGTTCATCATAACTTAGACCCGTTACCGGATCCATCAGGTATTTGGAAAAATGATGGATCCTGTTTTGATCATCCAGCAACATCATCACCCCTTTCCCTAGCTGCAAGGCCGTTTTGAGGGACTGGGTGATCCTATACCGATCTTCCTCCTCTGCTACTATTCTGTCAATCACAATTTCGATATCATGGATCTTATACCGGTCCACTTGCATTTTGGCCGTTACATCCATCAAAACCCCATCTACCCTGACCTTAGAATAACCCATTTTCCGAACCTGCTCAAAAAGTTCTCTATAGTGTCCCTTCCTACCTTTGACAATTGGAGAAAGGATCGATAGTTTTTGCCCATTAAAAGTTAAAAATATCTGTTCTATAATTTGGTCTTCCGTTTGCCTTACCATTTTATTTCCAGTAAGGTAGGAATAGGCCTCTGCTGATCTAGCAAACAGCAGCCTCATGAAATCATAAATTTCCGTTACCGTCCCAACAGTCGATCTTGGATTTTTGGAGGTGGTTTTTTGTTCAATGGAAATCACCGGAGACAATCCGTTGATTTTATCCACATCCGGACGCTCCATGCCGCCCAGAAATGATCTGGCATAGGCAGAAAAACTTTCCATGTACCTGCGTTGTCCCTCTGCATAAATAGTATCAAAAGCCAATGAACTCTTACCGCTCCCACTAATTCCGGTAATTACTACCAGTTGATTTCTGGGTAGAATAAGGTCCAGGTTTTTAAGGTTGTGTTCTCTTGCCCCGAAAATTTCTATAGAATCTTGCGCTGGATTGTTATTATCTGCCATATAAGGATCATCCTCAGTAACTGAATTATTTCACAAAATTAAGGATAAGGTTGTTAAGGCCCTACTCCAAATTAAATAAACCCAGATAAAGTAGGATGGTTCACCAATAAAGGCCTTTTCAGTCCGCCGCATTTTTTCTCATATCGGCTTCGGTATCTCCTGTAACAGTTGATTTCAATCCACTAAGGACCAGCTCCCACCAATAGTTAAAGATGAATTTGTGCTTTTCTCTTTGAAAGTAGACATCCCCCTTTTTGAGTTCTCCGTCTTTGGTGGGGTTAAATGAGGGAACTACGATTTTATTGGCCAAAAAGGCCCCAATTCTTCTCAGAATATTTTGATTATTTTGATAATTTTTGTCCAAGATTTCAATTTCAAGATCCTGATATTTCGCGATCACCTGCCCTGTCCCCTCATTGTCGTCGGCTGTAATATCCAAATAAAGTTCGTTCAATGTCCCGTTTTTAAGAGCTACACGGGTAGCCGGTTCAATCATTGGGTTAAGGGCCCTAAGGTCCATGCTGCCAACTTTACCCTTCATCAAAAATTTTCCCGACTCATCTTTTAGAAAATAAGTAACTTCCAAATCAATCGTTCCCTGACCAATCAGATTACCTTTTGCCTTTACCTCCATTTTATCATCCTCATTTAAGAGCGCTTCAAAATTGGTGAACCGGCTGATCTTGCCATTTACCTGATCAAAATAGATTTTACCTGCCCTGGGTGCCTTGGTATCCGGCCTCTCTTCATAGGATATGTAAGCATCATCAATGATGATTTCTGAGATATTGATTTGCTTTGGCAATTCTTGAAGGATCTCATGGATCATTTTTGGCCTCCTGGCCGTATCTTCTGTTTTTCTTTTATCCCGAAACACCTCCAAATCAAGTCCCATTAGCAAAAGGCTGTCAGCTACTATTTGCCCCTTCCGGAAGTAAGACTGAAAATCCATTCCCTCCACCTCCAACTTCCCGTTTTTTAATTCCATCCAATTGGTCTCCTTTTCAAATTCATTGATGTATTCATATTTATCCAATTTATTTTGAAAAGCTACTTTTTCAATGGCCATCGTTTTTTCTATGGTATTGAAGGAAAAGTCATTTGCCATCACGGTATTTCTGTAATCATTGAGGTGAAAAACAGCTTGTGCCATATATCCCTCTATAGAATTTACTGAAAAAAGCGCGTTCCTACTTTCCCTGTCCTCCTTTGTTAGTCTAAAATCATCTGCAAATACAAAGAGATCCTGTATGGATATGCGGGTAGAATCCGTATAGCTGTCCCTGTTTTCAAAAGAGACCTTGTTGATCCGTAAATGAGTCACGGAGATGATGTTATAATCCTTGCCTTCTGGTGTTTCTTCCTGCACGTCTCCATCTTCAGGTTCCTCTAAAGGGGGTGTTTCGGATGTTAAGTTGACATTTTCAATGTATGCTGAATCCAGTTGAATACTGTTATTCAACAAGAAGTCCAACCAGCTGAAACCTGTAAGACTGGCCGCATCAAAACTAAGGTTAAACCTGATCATGTCTTTACCGGAAATTTGATCCCCAGGAAAAATCTCTACTTCCTTCAAATGAAGGAATGTCCCCTGGAAATTATAATCAATTTCAATATCTCCAAAGTTAACGTCATGACCGGCAAAATCATTGGTTCGGGTGATCATGTTACTCACAATCCGATCTGCATTTTGATTAAGGTACCAGTTGATAAGCACCGGGGCTGCCAAAAACAAACTTGCAATTACAATGGTGATCACTAAAAAAAAGATCAAAGGTTTCCTTTTCCCCATAATGTATCAGAGATAAACTTAAATAAAACTATCCAATATAGTCAGATTTTTTAATCCGGTTACTCATTATTGGGAGATTTATGTTAAACTGGAATTTTTATAGTATAACTTTGTCCTTTTCTAATCGTTAACCGGGTATTTCTGAGCCAGGGATTGTATATTTTAATCTCCTTATAATTACTTTTTTGATCAATTGCCCATTTTGCCAAATCAGGAATGGATTCCTTCACAACAATCTCTTTTAGAGGAGGTAGGGCATAAATATCACTTCTTTGTAATACAAAACCATATTCTCCAGGATGCTCAAAGATTGCTTTAAAGGCCAAAATCCGGAAAAGATATCTGCTTGTTTCTTCATTGAGAAAAAGATCATAATAATTCTGGCTCATTTGTGCATTTTTCCTTTTTGTAATCCCGGATACACCCATATTGTAACTGGCTGCCACACTGGTCCAGTTTCCAAATTTACCATATGCCCAACGAAGGTATTTGCAGGCCGCTAAAGTAGATTTTTCAAAGTGATACCGTTCATCGATCTCACGGTTTACTTCCAAACCATATTCTTTGGCGGTACCTGCCATAAATTGCCAAAAACCCTCGGCACCGGCAGGAGAGGCAATATTTAACAATCCCGATTCCGCCAATGCAACGTATTTGAAGTCTTCCGGGATGCCGTTTTCTGTCAGGGTCTTTTCAATATAAGGAAAAAATTTCCCGGCCCTTTTCATCATCAACAACATGTTGCTTTCCCAATAAGCATTCACATAAATTTCCCTTTCATACCGCTCATATACATCAGGAATATCCTTTGGGACTTCCTCACCCGCAAATTCTGGTTTATCCGGTAAATCAAAAATCTTAACTCTTGGTATGATTTGGTTCGGACTCTCTTGAATAATGGGTTGTCTGTTAGGCGATTGACGTTGTTTTTCTTCCCGTTCCACTAGCAGATATCCCAATGCCAAGGTCAACAAACCAATTAAGAAATAAAGGAAAATGAAATGATTTGATTTCATGTGTTTATATTTTGTTTTTAAAAGGCCACATAGCCTGCCCCGATCTTTTTTCGGGGGAATCTCGCATGCTTAATAATCATCCCTCTGTGTGTCGCTTGCGTCATGCTCGATTTCACCATCTAATAATTTGGGGATAATAAATATTTACTATAAAAAGTGTCGATAACTTCCACCGCCTCGGTCGCGGTATCCACTAAGGCATACAGGTTTAAGTCCTCAGAATTGATGTTTCCGTTTTGTTCCAACATGACTTTTTTTATCCAATCGATAAGGCCTGACCAATAATCCTTACCCACCATTACAATCGGAAACCTTCCGATTTTTTTGGTCTGGATTAGGGTGAGCGCTTCAAAGAGTTCATCCAAGGTGCCAAATCCCCCGGGAAGTACCACAAAGCCCTGTGCGTATTTGGTGAACATCACTTTTCGGACAAAGAAATAATCAAAGGTAATCAGCTTATCTGAATCTATGTAAATGTTGTTGAACTGTTCAAACGGCAATAGAATATTTAAACCTACTGATTTTCCTTTTTCAGCATGCGCCCCTTTGTTGGCCGCTTCCATTATTCCCGGACCCCCTCCGGTGATTACCCCGTATCCATGCCTTACCAGCTTTGCGGCAATTTCCTCAGCTACCTTGTAAAAATGGTGGTCGCTTTTGGTACTGGCAGACCCAAAAAGGGAAACACAGGGACCAATTTTGGCTAGCTTTTCAAATCCTTCCACAAATTCACTGATGACCTTAAACACCGCCCAAGAATCCGCACTTTTGATTTCTGCCCAATCCTTTTCCTTAAAGGCCTTTCTTATTTTTTCATCATCCTTACTCTTATCCATAACCCACACTAAAAAAGTAGCTTAAAATTTTATTTTTCTGCTCGAAAGTAATTGATTTCAAGGCTAAAAACAATGCGGGGTCCTTTGAAATTGGGCATTTAAAAAAAAAAGAATTTTTCACTTGCCTTTTTACCGGTACTGGGGCAAAGGGTTTCCTTTAAGGATGGGGAAAACGGTGAAACCCTGATCGGGGTGAACATTTTTGAAAGGCAAAGCCAGAAAGGTGAGGTCACCAATAATTACGGCTTTTACAGTATGCTGGTAAGTCATGCTCAAATGGCCGCCCACCTTTCTCGGGCAGCACCTTGTGTCGTAAGAAATGCATAAGGTCATTCCATTATAAAAATTGTGGAAAAGCTATGCGCCCTGTTTACCCTATTTTTGAATGCCAAGGTGAATTTATAAAAGAGGTGAATTATTTTATTTAATAGATTGAATATCAGTTAATAAATAGTATATTTAGTTAATTTTTTATTAACTTATTCTCTAACAAATATGAAAATACTCCCTACTATTTGTTGTCGCATTTCTTTTAGTATTCCTAGTTTTAATTTCACCAGGCATATCAATCATCAAACAAACCCATTTAGCCATGAAAAACTTCTCTAAGATTCCTTCCTGGAATCATTTCAGATTTCTCCATTCCCTAGGCCATTTAAAGGCCACAATTATTTTAGCGCTGTTTGCCACCGCTTTTTGTGGAAATCCATTCGTAAATTATGCTCAACAGTCAGCTGAACAAAAGAAAATTAAAGAAATCATACATGCGGGTATCACCGCATATTTCGCCAAGGATGTAAGCGCATGGGAATCTCAATGGTTACAAGAGGATGAAGTAACCCGCACATTATTATCTAATGGATATTACTCCAATACCAAAGGCTGGAGCAATTTTGGCCCCGAAATGATCAAAACCCTGGGAGAAAGCACAACCGAACCCTTCACTCTTGAAATAGAAAATGAGGTTATCTATACGGATAAACATCTTGCATGGGCAGAATTTGACCAAATCCTCACTTTAACCAATAGAAAACCTGTCTATAAAGAAGTTTCCAGACAGCATCGGGTATTAACAAAAAAAGATGGAGAATGGAAAGTCATTTCCCAAATAACTATCAATAAGCAAACGTTTGAAAATACTCCGGAGGCCATTGAAAGTAGCTTATTAATGGCTGGTTATAAAATGTTAGAAGCCGAGGAAGCCAAAAAAGCCTTTGAAATATTTAAAATGACCAGCCAACTTTATCCGGAATCTGCAATTCCCCATTTTTTAATGGCAGAAAGTTGTACCAGAGAGGGGGACAAGGCTTCCGCTATTAAGCATTATAAAAATGGTCTCAACCTTGACCCTGATAACGAAAGAGCTAAAAAACAACTGGCAGAACTGGAATAGGTGAATCATCCAAATGGGGCTTAATCAAATTAGTTAAGTCACACGGAAATGAAAAAGCCTAATAATATCAAATCCGGCAATCCCTTTCCGGTGTATTCATTTATGGGAGGTATAATCGAAGTATCGTAATCTGGAATCCAAAATAAGCTTTTGGTCATCAATGCCCTTATCGCGACTTCTTACGATTGGCAAAAAATGCCTGTTTTTTTCTTTGCTTTTCCTTATTGAATTCCTTTTTTTCCAGTGATGACATGGGCTTATCCGTCTGCGGATAAGGATTTTTTGTCACCTTATCAATTTTTTGGTTGATTAGTTTTTCAATATCACTGACATAACCATTTTCTTCCGGCTCACAGATAGAAATGGCCGTCCCTGACTCTCCGGCCCGGCCTGATCTACCAATCCGGTGCACATAAGTTTCAGCGTCTTCAGGGATATCGTAGTTAATCACATATTTCAACTTATCGATATCGATCCCCCTTGCTGCAATGTCCGTAGCTACCAAAACCCTAATTTCACCATTCTTGAATTGGCTCAATACCTTTTGTCTATGATTTTGGGCTTTGTTTCCATGAATGGCTGCTGCATGGATATTTTCTTTATTGAGGTTTTGGGTGATTTTATCGGCACCGTGCTTGGTACGGGAAAACAGCAGGACCTGATCTAAATCACGGTTCTTTAAAATATGGGTGAGCAGGTCTTTTTTCTTGTCCTTGTTCGTAAAGTAAACATATTGCTGCAGCGTTTCTGCGGCGGAAGATACCGGACTTACCTCGATTTTAACCGGGTCTGTTAGTATTTTTGAGGATAATTCAACAATATTATCCGGCATTGTCGCAGAAAAAAACAGGGATTGTCTCTTTTTCGGTAACAATTTCAATAATTTTTGGATATCATTGATAAATCCCATGTCCAACATCCGGTCCGCCTCATCCAAAACAAAAATTCTAATGTGATCCAGCTTAATATACCCTTGTTGAATTAGATCCAACAACCGGCCTGGAGTGGCAACCAGGATATCCACGCCTCTTTTAAGTTCACTGACTTGTGATCCTTGTTTCACCCCACCAAAAACCACAGCATGATTGATGTTGGTATATTTCCCGTAAAAATCAATGTTTTCGCCAATTTGTATGGCCAACTCCCTGGTGGGGGTCACAATCAGGGATTTAATCGTCTTTCGGGAGGGTTCTTTCTTTTCCGAGGTATGAAGCAATTGAATGATGGGCAAGGCAAAAGCGGCCGTTTTACCAGTGCCCGTCTGGGCGCTGCCCAAAATATCCCTCTGGTCCAAAACTACGGGAATGGCCTTTTTTTGAATGGCAGTGGGTTCATCGTAGTTCTTTTCTTTAAGGGCTTTTAAAATGGGGGGAATTATATTAAGATTCTCAAATGTCATCGTATTCTTGTTTATATAAATTTTAAGAAAACCAAGTAATGATCTTCTTAAAAGGTGCAAAGGTACAAAAAATTAGATTAACCGGGGCTATAGATAGGCTCCTTTGGCAAAGTAAAAAAAATTGGCTGCCTTTCCCTGGTATAGAATCCACCCAAATCTTCCCTCCGTGCTGATCCACAATTTTTTTACAAGTGGCCAGCCCTAATCCTGTACCTTCTGTTTGCTTATCGTTAATTCTGTTAAATGGTTCAAATAAGGTAGGTAGGTAATCCTTGTCAATCCCTATCCCATTATCTGATACTGAAAACTGCCATTTGGAATTTTGATCCTCACAATTTATGGTTACTTCTGGTGTCCTGTTTTCCAGGATGAATTTCAGCGCATTACTGGTCAGATTTAAAAATAACCGGTACAGGGCATTTTGATTGCCTTTCAAAGTGATTCGCTTATCAGGAAGGTTTAAAACACCCATATTTTTACCCTTCAAATCTGATTTGGCATAGCCATATTTTTCTTCCGCAGCCACATTCACTTCCAGGATCTCCAATGTTTCAATATCCAACAAAATCTTGGGCAATGGGTTGGACTCAAACAATAATTTATAATTTGCCTCGGATGCTTTTAACCGGATTTCAGCGATTTCCATTTCTTTGGTTTTCTTTCTTAAATCCATTAAATTCACCACCTGCCTCGCTAAGATTTTTAATGCCTCGATTTGCTGCTTTGAAGGATTCCTTGGCTGTTTATCAAGCACGCAAGGGGTTCCTATTGCAATACCCGTGGAAGTGATCAAAGGCATTCCTGCATTTGTTCAGGAACCAAAGTCCATAAAAAAAGTCTTGAAAGGATCTTTCAAGACTTTTTTTATATTGAAATATAATTATAGATTAGTCAATCACCTTTTCGGCCAATACAATGATATTATTGTCACTTACCTCCACTACACCTCCATCCACTACCAGGGATTGCTTTCCTGCAGAATTAGTATAGGAAACTGATCCCCTGGCCAAGGCGGAAACGATGGGTGCGTGGTCTTTCAAGACCTGAAAGGAACCTTCAGCACCGGGTAGGCTAACCTCTCTGACTTCACCTTCAAACACTTTTTTATCGGGGGTAATGATTTCTAAATGCATACTTTGAAATTATTGGGGTTTAGCATTCCATTCCCCAGGAAATAAATACTTAATTGTTTACTTCAGCCAGCATTTTTTCACCTTTGGCGATGGCTTCTTCAATGTTTCCTACCAGATTAAAGGCTGCTTCGGGAAGGTGATCCAGTTCTCCGTCCATGATCATATTAAACCCTTTAATAGCATCTTTAATGTCCACCAAAACACCTTTCAAACCAGTAAACTGCTCGGCCACGTGAAAAGGCTGAGATAGGAAACGCTGTACCCTTCTGGCCCTGTGAACCACCAATTTGTCTTCTTCAGAAAGTTCCTCCATACCAAGGATGGCAATGATATCCTGAAGTTCTTTGTAACGCTGCAGGATTTCCTTAACACGGGTAGCACAATCATAATGCTTGTCTCCCAATATCCCAGGCTCAAGGATTCTTGAAGTGGAATCTAAAGGATCTACAGCAGGGTAAATCCCCAATTCTGCTATTTTTCGGGAAAGAACGGTATTTGCATCCAAATGGGCAAAAGTAGTGGCTGGGGCAGGATCAGTCAAATCATCCGCCGGAACATATACCGCCTGAACGGATGTAATAGAGCCATTTTTGGTGGAAGTGATCCTTTCCTGCATCGCACCCATCTCGGTAGCCAATGTAGGCTGGTACCCTACAGCAGATGGCATCCTACCCAATAGGGCAGAAACTTCCGAACCGGCCTGTGTAAATCTAAAAATATTGTCAATAAAGAAAAGAATATCCTTTCCGGCTCCTTCTCCATCCCCATCCCTATAATACTCGGCAAGGGTCAATCCTGTCAGGGCCACCCTGGCGCGGGCTCCCGGAGGCTCATTCATTTGACCAAAAACAAAGGTGGCTTTGGAATCCTGTAATTTATCAATATCGACTTTGGAAAGGTCCCATCCCCCTTCTTCCTCCAGCGATTTCACAAATTCATCTCCATAAGTAACGATACCTGATTCTATCATTTCCCTAAGCAGGTCATTCCCTTCTCTTGTACGCTCTCCCACTCCTGCAAATACCGAAAGTCCTGAATAAGCCTTCGCAATATTGTTGATTAATTCCTGAATTAAGACGGTTTTTCCAACACCGGCTCCACCAAAAAGACCGATCTTACCCCCTTTGGCGTAAGGTTCGATGAGGTCAATTACTTTAATACCTGTATATAAAACCTCTGCAGATGTAGAAAGATCCTCAAATTTTGGAGCGGAGCGGTGAATGGGCAGCCTGGTTTTGGTATCAGGCTGGGGTAGTCCATCTATCGCTTCACCGATAACATTAAACAATCTTCCTTTGATGCTGTCTCCGGTAGGAACTGAAATAGGAGCCCCTAAATCCAAAACTTCCATCCCCCTGACCATTCCCTCAGAAGAATCCATGGCTATGGTTCTTACCCTGTCTTCTCCCAAATGTTGCTGAACTTCCAAAACAACCCTCTGGCCATTCTCTTTCGTGATTTCAAGTGCATCAAGGATATTCGGCAATTTACTTCCTTCAAAGGAGACATCCACAACAGGACCAATTACCTGAGTTATCTTACCAGTATTCGCCATTGTTAAATTTTAAGATGATTGGGAACAATACTTTTTGTTAAATAGAGTGCAAAATTAGTTAATATTGCTGAATACCAAAGGATGTTTTTAAAATTAATCCACATTGATTCCACTTTTTAAAGATTTCACGGGAATAAAGCCATTCGGGTGACATTAGGAGCCCTCGCTTTACCATATCATGCCTTCAGAAAATCCGGCGTCCACGGATGAGCCGCTTAGACCAATATTTGGATTGAATATTATCTTCGGTTACTCCCAAAGAGGTGGATGCATGGATAAAATAGGTTCTTCCCCTTACTTTATCCGTAATAATGCCAGCATGAGTAACTTTTCTTCTCCTCCTGCCCGTGGCAAAAAAAACCACATCTCCTTTTTTCAATTTTCTTTTGGAAATCTTTTTACCCACCTTGCTTTGGTCTTTCGCCATCCTGGGTAAAGTCACCCCTACACTTCTGAAGGACAAGTATACCAGTGCGGAACAGTCCATTCCAGCACGGGTGCTCCCTCCATAGCGATAAGGAGTGCCATGGAATGACTTGGCTGTATGGACCACCTGTTGAATGTTTTGGGTCCTTATTTTTCTGGAAGAGGAACACGATGAAAATGAAGTCAAGGCCAAACCAAAAAGCACTATCCACCAGGCTGTTCTCAACGGACTATTTATAGACATAGACAATTGGAATATTCGTTCAATATTAACTATCGGTTTTGAAAAAAACAAAACTTATAGGACCAACGTATGTTTTCCTTAGAAATTACAACTTGTTAAAGATGGATTTTTAGTAATTATTAATTAAATTTAATCTTCAAAATTCATCCATTTAAATAAACCCAAACTTTCTCATTCATTTATTGGTAAACCGAATAAAACTGTTATTCAATGAGTAAAGAGGACTTTAGAAAGCTTCCCCTGACAAAAAAAATCCACACCTTATACACAGAAGGTACTTTTGTTGTGGGTATAAGGTACTATGCCTATAAGGTAAACCTTTATCTTTTGGGCAAAGAGTATATTGAAGTTTTTTACAACCATAAATTTGATCGGATAGATAAAATTGACTTTTTAAACCACCGGCATACCAGAATGAAATTCTATCTGGATCAGATCAATCTGGATGAAATTTAAAAAATATCATTGGCTATTTTTAATTCAGGAGGCGTTCAATATACCATGTATTTTCAGCACCTGAGGAATAACCAGCTCTAAATCGTTGTTTTTAATAACAAAATCAGCCCACTTATTTTTGACATCATCTGTCAGCTGTTGATGGATAATCTGTTTAATCTGTTGCTTATCTCGTTGGGGATCCCTGTTTTTCACTCTGGAGATCCTGATTTTTTCCGGTGCAGTCACATGGATGATTTTATCCAGTTCCCGGTAAGAACCTGTCTCAAAAAGCAATGCCGCTTCTTTCAATACATAGGGCGCATTTTGCACCTGAAGCCAAGATTGGTAGTCTTCCCGCACCACTGGGTGGACCATACTGTTAATGATTTTTGCTTGTTCCTTATCCGCAAATATTTTTGTTGCCAAAAATTGTCTGTTGATATCCCCTTCCGAAGAATAGGCCCCTGCCCCAAACGTTTGAATAATCTCCGATTTTAAAGGTTCATTATGCTGCATCAACCACTTTGCCCTGATGTCTGCATTATAAACCGGTATTTGAAGAAGGGAAAAAACTTTAGAAATAATGGTTTTACCGGCACCTATCCCACCTGTAATACCTACACTCAAGGGATAATCCTTACTCATAAATCAACTTGAATTTCTCAGGATCAAAGGAAATTCCCTTTAGATAGTCTGGATTGGGATTTAAGGAAACCGTAATGGTACTGTCTTCCCTGTCCCTGTTGTTATAATTTAATACTGCCTCCAGTTCCATGTCATTGAAATCATCCAGCCTTCTTTCGTCCACCAGGTAAGATAACATTACCGTAGTATCTTCTACTTCAATATCCACATTGGCCGGAAAATATATTTTATTAAGTCCTAATCTTTTACTGCCTTCCAGAAAAGCAATCACTTCAAATTCCACCTGAACGGTTTCATCTTCCAAAGAGAGGAATTTTTCCTTTTTTCTGTCTAATTCCAGCGGTAAAAGCTTGGAGAAATTTTCCCTGATATTTTTCTGACCAAGGGAAACAAACAATTTACCTTCCATTTCTTCTATAATGGAGATCGGCCCGGTTACTGTCACTTCCGGTGGGTCTATATTGATGTTCGGACCAAATTCATGGTTCTCGGCCAGGATATTTTCTGTCGTATCCAATAATACCTTCACTTTTTTGGAAACCACTTTATCAATTTGATAATGGAGGGTGTCTTCTACCACCGAAACCAATTGAGTGGCGCTGAGGTGTTCTCTCAGCTCGGCTCTAAAAGTCTCTGCCACCAGGTATGGGGAAGTTCCTGGCTCTTCCAATTGAATAATAAAAGGTGTAACTCCAATTTGGAGGTGTCTTTTAAGCAAGTCCCAACCATTGCCTTGCACCGAAATCTTGATAGATTTAGGCACCTCTTCCACAGCCATGTATTCTCCTTCGTCATAAGACAAATATATAGGCTGATTGATAACAGTATCATAATTGTCTTTGTTCAAAGCATTCAAAAGCCAAAAAGTGGCGGCTGTCACCACACATAAAACCACCACTTTCAGGTTTGAAGTCCTCCCGGGTTTTAACTTTCTAAAATATTTCCCAAGTGTGCTCAATTGAACTGGAAGTTATTTGATGTCATTGGCCTTTTTGGAATACTCCAAAGAAAGAGCTGTTTTTTCAACTTTTAACTTAATTCCTTTATCCAGTTCCAGAATAACTGCATCGCCTTCCAAGGCAAAAACCTTACCATGGACACCCCCGACAGTAACCACTTTGTCACCTTTTTTTACGTCAGCTATAAATTTAGTGGTTTCTTTTTGTTTTTTCTGCTGGGGACGTATCATGAAGAAATACATGATCAAAATGATACTTCCAAATAAAAATACCTGACCCATGATGCCACCACCGGCACCCTCAATTTGAAGTAATATAGCGTAGTTCATTATTATCTTTTTATTGGGCCTTCGGTCGGGCCATTTGAAGAAGCCAGATTTTTGTCAACACTTCCTTTAAGCCTTAACCTGGTAACATTTGGAGAAGTATTCGCCTGGATGGTTACTGTTGGGCTCTGAACCCCTGATTTCCCCTTGGAATTAAAAACCACCTTTACAAATCCTTCTTCGCCTGGTTTGATTGGGGCTTTGGTCCAATCAGGGCTGGTACAACCACACGAAGCCTGAATATTGGATATAACCAAAGTGGCCTGCCCGGTATTTTTAAAAGTAAATTCGTGTTCTATGACCTGGCCCTCCTTGATGGTGCCAAAATCATGTTCCATTTTTTCAAATTCGAAAACCCCAACAGTGGAGGGATCGGCCGGTTGAACGTTCTGGGCATTGCTGGGCGTCACCACCTGGTTTTGTTCCAACTGAGATATTTTTTGTTCCAAAGCCTGGATCCTATCATCTTTTTCATCTTTCTCCTGGCCACAACTCGCCAATACCAAGGTAAAACCAAGGGCCAAAACAGATATGTTTGAGTATTTCATTATTTATCAAATTTTAATTATTGTTTTCTTTATTAATTTGCTCAATTAATTTATTGACATCATTGAGCAGGTTTTCTG
>JBBDSB010000597.1:0-3074 GCA_040905205.1 Cyclobacteriaceae bacterium | reverse complement strand
CCTCCCAGCACCGCGGCCCTGTTGGGAGTGATGCCCCATTCTGAAATCCGGAACAAGATGGCAGAAAGCGTAATGCCATTGACAATTATAGTAACGGCAGAGAGCAGCAAAAGCACCCAAAGTTCCCTTTTTTGCCTATAAAAAAGGTAAGGAAAACTGGTTCGCGTTTCCTTGTGATTTACCTTTTCCCGATCTCCCATCAATCTCCCTCAATCTCCCTCAATCTCCCTCAATCTCCCTCAATCTCCCTCAATCTCCCCTTCAATCTCAATCAACCTCTCCCATCGATCTCAATTCATCCACTACAATTCAAATCGGTTTTTTATTAGTTCCGTTGGAAAAAATTTATTTATTTCAAGAAAAATTTTGAAATAAAATGAAGATGGGAAGAAATGAACCCTGTCATTGCGGCAGCGGTAAAAAATATAAAAAATGTTGTCTGGTGAAGGACGAGGCGCAATGGAGGGCATCTCCCAGTCAACTTGATATTTCCGCTGAGCAGGACGATAGTCTGGCTACCGGTATGAACCTGGTGCCCCCCAGTCATCCTGACTTTCTCACCGACCCTCAACCTTTCCCCATGAATCCGGAAATTTCCGAAGAGGAAAACAGGCTGGTGGAGGATTGGTGGTCTGCATATGATGAACTGGAAGATCCGGATGCCATCCGGAAGCATATAGAAACCTTCATGTCCCATCACCCGGAATTGCTGGAGCACCTGGGGATCAACGACGATGCCGTTTTTGATCTTGGGAACAAATACAGAAGGGAGGGCCGACTTGGGGACTATGCCGCTTTTTTAATCGATTATGCCCAGCGATTTCCAAATGTTTATTCCGAGTCGGAAAGCTACTATAACCTGGATATCATTGCCTGGCTGATAAGTGCTGGCAAACATCAGGAAATCAAGGCTTTTTTTGGGCCCTATATTTCCGATCCTTCCGAACATGTGGACCAACTTTTTGACCTGGTGGATTTGCTCATCACCAAGGACATCATAGCACCATTGTTGTTTCTTGTGGAGAAGACCAAAGAAGAGTTGTCAAGCAATTCGGAAATTTTAGCGGGTGAGAATATTCTTGTACCATTGCATTATTACAAGCTGGCATCCTATTTAAAGGAGGAATATACTTCCGATGACATAGAAAGATTTGTGGATCAGTTTATTGCAATTTATCAAATTGACAATAGGACTGGGTTGCTTTCCAGGTGGACTTCAAGATTTGAGGATACTTTTAGGCCATACGGCAGGTGGGAGTATGATTTAAAGTGGAATAAAGATGAAATGGGCGATTTATATTTTTCCATCAGCGACAATTATATGAGGTACTTGTGTGAAAGTTGTGGGATTTCCTTGATAAGTGCCCAGTACCACTCCGGCTTGATTTATGAATATGGAATGGCCTGTATGGAATTAAAAAAAGGAAAGAAGCTAAGGCTACTATTTGATTTTTCGAAAGAGACCATGGACAAAGCCATAATGACCATTACAAGTGGGTTCCTCCCCATTCCTGATCCTACGGATTGCTTTAGTCTACTCAATTCCATTTACTATTTTACCCACTATCTAGAAAAATGTAACATGCTCGATGGGTTGGATCCTGAGACCGTTCGAAATACTACGGCCACTTTCTACGAAGACTTGTTTCCTGTTTTGTCTGCTTATAGTTCATTGACTTTCTGTTTCAATGTGTTCCCTTTTTGGGCTGGGGCAAAAAACGATAAAAAATCAGGTTCGGTTTCTGGTGCATAGTTGCAGTTGTTTTAAGTCAGAAATCGGAAATTTAGGAATATGCTTATCTTCTATCCCGCCAAGGATCGAACAAGTATTGTGTCATATGTTTAATGAAACCTGCGCTCGCCTCTCAAAAGGGGAAGACGGCCCACTGGATTGACGTTATAGAAGATCGAGATAGGTTGGATTAGCGTTATAATTGATCTGGCATTTGCCCTAATCATAGATTACTGACCAGGCATTATCATTCCTGCCAAAAAGGGTTCGCTTGACGATTTAGGCGGTTTATTAAGACGATCCTAACCCGAACAGGTCAGTAGGATGAAAAAAACCGAAAATGGGGAATTCGAACCTGCACAATATTGGGGACATCCCCATTTCATCTTACATGCCAAAATCAGACATAATTGAAAAAACATTGAATTATACGTACCATTATATTAATTTTGACCGTATTAATAATTTGAGGATATGGACACAAAATTAACATTGAAATTAGACAAAGATGTGATCCACAGTGCCAAAGCATACGCCGCATCACAAAAAAGAAGTTTGTCCGGTATCATTGAGGCTTACCTGAGAACCTTGATTGATTCAGATAACTCCCAACCGGATAATGACATTGAGATTTCTCCATTTGTGAAAAGTTTAAGAACAGGAGTTAAAGTTCCAGATGACTTTAACTATAAAGAAGCATATGGTGACCATTTGGCGGAGAAATATAAATGAAAGACAAATTGTTTTTTGACACCAATGTGGTGCTTGACTTATTAGGTGAACGTGAACCATTTTATGATTCGGTGGCCAAAATTGCGACCCTTGCTGACAGGGGCCACCTACGGTTAATAGTTTCAGCTTTAACTTTTGCAACAGTATATTATTTGCTTTCTAGATTTGAAAGTAATGAGGTGGTTAAAGAAAAAATCAGAAAGTTCAAGGTTATTGCTGAAACCTCGGACTTGACAAATAAAATAATTGAACAAGGGCTTTCATCAAAATTTAGTGATTTTGAAGATGCACTTCAATATTACTGTGCAGTGGACACGGACTGCAATATTTTAATTACCAGAAACGGAAAAGACTTTAAATCATCTGAAATACCTGTATTGACCCCATTGGAATACTTGAGCAATTTGAAAAAAAATGCAGGAGATTGAAAGGGTTGATTAAAATTGAAAAAAATAGATTGATCTAAGCTTGCCTCAATCTCCCCTTCAATCTCCCGTTCAATCTCCCTCCATCTCTCTCAATCTTCTAAAACCTGGCGCCTGAGCCTGTCGAAGGCCAATCTCCCTCAATCTCCTTTCAATTCCCAAAAAGAAAAAGATTGATTAAGATT
>JBBDSB010000596.1:0-3075 GCA_040905205.1 Cyclobacteriaceae bacterium | reverse complement strand
CTATTTAAACCAATTGTTGGTAATTAGGGTTTTATTGATTATTGGAAGTCTCTGATTATAAGGTGATTATAATCTGTTTTTTAAAAAAAACCCCGAAAAAACGCATTTTTGGTTTGTTTTCGGGGTTTTGGTTTTGTAGTACCTAATTACAAATACAATGAAAGATACCACACAACTCCGCATTTTCCAAGATTTTGAGGAATATACTCCAAAATGGTACATTTTCAAGAATTTATTTTTGGGAAAACTTCATGATACCCTGCCATGGGAGGAACTTGCAACCTGCCTGCCTCCCGAAAACCAGGGTCCCGGCGCCCCGAAATATTTTGATGCCAAAGGGATGTTCGCTCCCGATAATCGGGACGGGCTCTGATGTTTCTGAAATCCTATTTTGATCTCAGTGATGAAAAACTGATAGAACGTTTCAATACCGACTGGGGCATCCAGCTTTTCTGCGGCAAGGTCCTGAAGGAAAACCAGATGATAAAGGATTCCGGCATCATCGGTAAGGATTAGGGGCTACATGGCCAGACACGCAGACTGGGAAAAGGTACAGGAAGTGCTTCTTGGCCATTGGAAACGCGATGTAAGCAATACCCATGTGCTTTTCCTACCTGCCGGCAGGTGCTTTATAATCATCCCTCTGTGTGTCGCCTCCGTCATGCTCGATTTCATGTGTTTATAATTGTTTTTTAATGGTCATAACTTGCCCCGTACCGAAGGTCGGGGTAGCCTGTCCCGATTTTTTTTCGGGAGAATCTCGCATATTGCATAATCATCTTTCTGTGTGTCGCTTGCGTCATGCCTGTCTGCCTCAGGCAGGCTCGATTTCATCTGTATTTTTGAATTACTTAAGTTTCGCACATTGATTTGAACAGGCTGGGAAAATTATATGCCTCTACAGCTTGTTTAAATGTTTAATTAAATTTCCATATAGGAGTTAATTAACCCTTATTTTTAAAAGAGATTGAAATATTTATTTCATTTTCAATGTATTCTGTTTCCGTATTTTTGATTCTTTCAATTCAATATTTTATAAATTGAATACCAAAATATTCTTTGTCGTGAACGGATTAAGATTGCTGACCCTCATCTCCAGTTTTATGCTCCTACCCCTGCAGGTAATGAGTCAAAGCATTTCCGGTTCCTCTACGTTGGATCTTGATGATAATTGGGAGGAACGGATATTTTCCATTTCACAATTGGAGTTTTTTGAAGACAGTTCCAATTTGCTGACTATCGAAGATATTATGGATCCGGATTTTCAACAGCATATAAAAATCAGACCTTCCTTCAGCAAAAATGATTTTAATACGGATTATTCGTACTGGGTAAAATTATCCATCAGGAATTTACCGGAAAGTGAAAAGCTATGGTTGATCGAATTCTATGACCAGAGCATCGACCGGATAATGGCCTTTATTCCGGAAAAAAACAAAAAACACAATTCTATTCAATTGGGAGACACACAGGCTTTTGAACAAAGGGTGTTCCACCATAAAAATTTCCAGATAAAAATCAAAAATGATACAGAAGGCATCTCCAATTTCTATTTTAAAATCAATTCAAGCCAAAAAGCAGATATAAGGATTGCCATAAGGTCATATGGCCGATTTATTTATTACGCCCTCAACGAATATTTGCTTTATGGATTGTTTTATGGGATGATCCTTATTATTGCCTTTTATAACTTATTGATTTTTTTAGCTGTTAAGGAGATGAAATACATCTATTACATTTTATACCTATTGAGTGTAGGCCTATATGTCATGAGTTTAGATGGCATAGGTTTTCAATACATTTGGCCTGGCAGGCCGGAATGGAATTATGTTGCCAATGGTATTTTTAGTTTTTCAATCGTACTATGGGCCATCTTATTTTCCATCCGGTTTCTGAATACCAAAAGGAGAGCCTTGTTTTTTCACTACCTATTGTGGATGTCTTTGGCCATTAAATCGCTGTTTTTTTTAATGGGATTGGGTTTGGATAGCAAGTATTTTGAAATATCCTATTTTGATCTGATTCCATTTCTTTTAATTTTCTCAACAGCCATCTATTTGCTGTCAAAAAAATACCAGGTGGCCCGGTTCTTTGTAATGGCTTATGGGGTTTTGTTTGTAGGCTTATTTATTAAAGTCCTGGCCAATTATGCCATAATTGAACATACCACCTTCATTTATTATAGCCTTCATATCGCTTTTCTGATAGAAATGGTATTGCTATCCTTTGCTTTAGGTGACAGGATCCGGATTATGAAGGAAATAAGAGACAAAGCCTTAAAAAGATCCCTCCTGCAATTTCGGGAGAACATGGCTTTAAAAGAGAAAGTAAACCTTGAATTGGAATTCAAAGTTAAAGTCAGAACCCTTGAATTGGAAAGTAAAAATCATTTGCTACAAGAATATAATAGCCAATTGGAAGAAAAGGATAATGAAATAAAGAGAATTAATATGCTACTGGATAGGGATAATTGGAAATTAAAAAGCTTGATAAAAGCCTCCTTTCATGCCAGGTTAGTCAATGAATTATTATCTTATGAGGAGTTTAGAAAAATATTTCCGGATCAGGCGGCTTGTTGCCGCTATCTTGAAGAAATAAAATGGGGAACTGGGTATGAATGCAGGCAATGCGGAAACAAAAAATACAGTAATGGCCCCAAAATTTTCACCCGAAGATGTACCAAATGTGGTCACATAGATTCAGTTACCGCAGGCACTATTTTTCATGGTATAAAATTCCCTTTAGAAAAAGGGTTTTATTTGGCTTATACAGTTGTTTACCAAACCCAAAAGAAAACCCTGAATCAATTGGCCGAAACAATGAAATTAAGGAAAAATACGATTTGGGCTTTTCAAAAAAAAGTCAAAGAAAAATTATCCGATATTGATAGGGCCAATTGGCTGGATATTGTGGAGGAAAGGGAAAAAAGTCATTAGAAACGTGAGTTCGACCTAATTTCAGAAAAAAGCCGTCATTCCGAGAATTATAGACCTTCTTTAGTCGATGGGTGGATGGTTCGAGGAATGCGCTGTTCGGTATTTGCAATGCCGAACCCAGATGAACAGGGTTTGCAAC
>JBBDSB010000595.1:0-3091 GCA_040905205.1 Cyclobacteriaceae bacterium | reverse complement strand
TCACCTCGTAGATCCCCAACTCCTCCATTTCATCAAAATCTTCGGCCATGATGGCCTTTAGCAGGTAAACAGGGAAAATGTCCATCGGGGTAACACTTTCAAATACGCCTGTCTGGACAAATGCCCTTTCTTCCCCTCTTGCATTGGAGTCCAAAACAAATTCTTTCTTGGGATAAAGGAAAGACAATAATCCAAGGGCTTTATGAAAGCTTAACTTTTCGGTGGTGGGTTTCATCCATCCCAGGAATTCGTAATAATCTCCTTCTGGAATAATGGTGATCTGGTTTTGATAAAATCCGATATAACCGTCCCTGTTGATTTTTTCTCCGGTAAGTACATTACCAGAAATTACCCTGATGTTTTCGGATTTGGTGTTTTCGGCAACAAAACTATCAACACAGCTGCCTAAATAAGTCTGGACATAGGAGGCATTCTTGACTTCTGACCCGGTAATGGCAATGAGCTTGGAGGCATCATACATACCATTCAAAAATAATTTACCGATTTGGGTAACCCCATAGGGGTTGACGGTCCAAATCAATTCACCCTTCCCGATAGGATCAATATGATGGATCTGGACCCCTACGTTTCCCGCCGGGTGTGGACCAGAAAAGTAATTGAGCTCAACCCCCTGAGCACTAGAAAATAAGGATGGGGAATCAATATCGGCACTGAGTCCAATATGGACTTCCCCTTTGGTCAATTTCTTTAGAATATTAAGCCCTGCCTGAAAGTATTTTTCCTGGCCCTTCAACAAAAAGGAATAATCCGGTGCCAGAGGATGGGTATCAAACCCGGAAATAAATATGGATTTGGGCATGTCTTCCGGATTGGCAATTACACCGTAGGGCCTCTGGATCACCTGGGGCCAAACACCTGTGGCAGACATATGGTCAATGATTTTCTCCCTGCTTGCCACATCGATATCAGCTTCGGTATACTTTTCGAAACTTTCAAATTCGACTTCTTTATCTGCCAAAATTTTAATTTCCAATAATTTTCTTTTCTCTCCCCGTTTTATTTCGACAATTTCTCCTGAAACCGGTGCAACAAACTGCACTTTTCCCATTTTTTTATCGAATAATATGGGAGAACCTGCCTTCACCGTATCCCCCTCTTTTACAAGAACCTTAGGTCTTTGCATTCCGATGAAATCCGTAGGTTTGATGGCAAAGGTTTTGACAGGTTGGAAATCACTGATTTTCTTATCGGCTTTCCCTACCAGACGAATATCAAACCCTTTTCTAAGCTTGACTTGTTTTGACATATTTATTTTTTGAAACTATATGATCCTATGAAAAACGCCTCAAATCTAATAAATTACATTAGTTATTTGAAGCTAATCTTCCTATTATTTGCCTTAACCGAACAAAGTAATTTATATACAGGAATTATTGATCCACATTGGCCTCCCTTTTTTCAAGAGATAACAAGTGTTCTTTTACCTGTTCCATCAACCACATCGGGGTGGAAGTGGCACCGCAAATACCAATCCGTGAATCGGGGTTTATCCAAGAAACCTGAATTTCATTTTCATTTTCCACAAAATAGCTATGATGGTTCACACTTTTACAAACTTGAAAAAGCGCTTTTCCATTAGAGCTTTTCCTTCCTGAAACGAAGATGATCACATCATTCTCTTGGGAAAACCTTAGCAACTGGGGCTCCCTGTTGGAAACCTGTCTGCATATGGAATCATTGGCATTAAAATCTATTTGCTCCAAACTGCCTTTCTCCGCCCTGATACGAGCTGCTATCTTTTCTTTAATGTCGTAAAAGCCCTTCGTGCTTTTCGTTGTCTGACTGAACAGAGTAACAGGCTTACTGAAGTCCACTTGCTCCAAATCCTTATCATCCATCACCACAATGGCCTTTTCTAATGTTTGCCCGGTCAGACCGATTACTTCAGCATGACCCTTTTTCCCATAAATCACAATCTGTCCTTTTTGGGTTTCCATTTTATCAAAGGCGGTCTTTACCCTATGCTGTAACTTGAGTACCACCGGACATGAAGCATCAATCAGTTCGATATTATTTTGGATGGCCGTTCGGTAGGTTTCAGGAGGCTCTCCATGTGCCCTGATCAAAACTTTGCAATCGTGCAGGCAACTGAGTTCCTCTCTATCAATCACTACCAATCCTTTATTACTTAGCCGTTTTACTTCCATATCATTATGGACAATGTCTCCTAAACAATAAAGTTTCTGCTCCCCTTCCATTTCGTCTTCGGCCATTTTGATCGCATATTCTACGCCAAAACAATATCCCGAATTGGTATCTATATTCACTTCCATAAAGCTATTTCATTCTTTGTTTTGCCAAGCCCAAAATTTTGGATACCTGTTCCTCAAATTGCAAAAAACTGGTATCTATCACAACTGCATCATCTGCTTGCTTTAATGGGCTCATTTTACGCCCTGTGTCCTTCGTATCCCGCTCTTCAAGATTTTTTTTTACCTTATCCAATGTCACCAGTTCCCCTTTATCCAAAAGCTCCTTTTGCCTCCTGCAGGCCCGAATCTCCAAATCAGCGATCATGAATACCTTGAGTTCCGCTTCCGGAAATACAACTGTACCAATATCCCTGCCATCCATTACAATTGCTTTATTTTTTCCCATTTTCCGTTGCTTTTGAACCAAAGATTTACGGACTTCCTCCAGCTTGCTTACGTCACTTACCCAGTCTGAAACTTCCATGCTTCTGATTTCATTTTCCACATTTAACCCGTTCAGGCAAACCTCCTGACCTCCATCCTCATTGAGATGGAATGAAACATCCATATCCGCAAGCGATTTTAGTACTTCCCTGGGATTATTAATGTTGGTATAATGGTTTAAAAAATGCAAGGTTGCTGCCCGATACATAGAACCCGAATCCAAATAGGTGTAATTTAAGAACTTGGCAACAGTTTTAGCCGTGGTACTCTTCCCACAGCCTGAATATCCATCAATGGCAATAATAATTTTTTTCATTAATGAAAAATGAAATTGGTCCTGCTTTCCTTTTCAGGTGCAAATATAGTAGTTTTAAATCTAATACAGGAAAATGACATTATTTCAATTGGATTTTTATTTTCCTCCTCTGAATAAT
>JBBDSB010000594.1:0-3110 GCA_040905205.1 Cyclobacteriaceae bacterium | reverse complement strand
CACAATGATCCCGAAAAGAACAACATCTGGACGCAACGCGGTATTCCATGGGTGTTGAAAATTGCAATAACCTTTCCCTCGCGCACAGAAGCAATCATTGCGGAAAGATTCATCAAAAAACAAAAGTCCAGGAAATTTATCCAAGAAATCATTCAGAACGGATGGAAAACATAAGGGTGAGCATCTGATCCCGCTCAGTAAGCACGAAAAATTCCGGAACATTGGAACGTGAAGAAGTTAAAAATGATGGTTTCTAAAATTGGAAGCGGAGTTACACCTTCAGGAGGCTCGACGGTTTATTTGACAAGCGGAATACCCTTGCTCAGAAGTCAAAATATTCATTTTGACGGTTTAAGGCTTGATGATGTGGCATTTATTTCAAACGAAGTTGATGAGGGAATGAGTAATGGCAGAATTCAAGAAAAAGATGTCTTGTTGAATATTACAGGTGCATCGATTGGAAGATGTTTTTATGTTCCAATTGGATTTGGTAAAGGAAACGTTAATCAACATGTATGTATTATTCGCAGAATTGTAGGAAAGGTAGATACTGTTTTCCTTTATTACTTGCTATGTTCCGAAATAGGACAAATTCAGATTAAACTTCAGCAATCAGGCGCAAATAGGGAGGGCTTAAATTTTGAACAATTGAAGAATTTTAATTTACCTGTCCCTGAATCTATAGAAGAACAACAATCCATCGTCCGCCACATTGAAACCGAATGCAGCCGAATTGGCACCCAGGTGGTGCGCACCAAAAAACTGATTAATTTATTAACCGAATATCGCACGGCTTTGATAAGTGAGGTGGTAACCGGGAAAGTGAAAGTGGTTGAATGACGTATACTACCTATAAGATTAAGTTCAGAAAAAATCCACTTTTGAAGTTCAATTTCGATTGAATTTAAACAAAGCATTTGTTTGATTCGTTTTAATTGATAGATTTGAAAATATTTTACAAAATAGGTAATTAAAATGGTTCTTGAAATACGTCTAAGTAACTTTTATTCCATAAAGGATGAAGTTTCCCTGGATTTTCGCGCCGCTACTATCAAATCAGCTAATGCAAGAGCCTTGAAGGATAACGTATTCAGCCAGGGCAAAACAGATTTGTTGAAATCAGTGGTCATGTATGGGGCCAATGCCTCAGGTAAAAGCAATGTGATCAAAGCCATCCGATTTTGCCATTCTATGGTGTTTAGATCCCATACCCACAACGAAAATACAGTATTTAATTTCCGCCCATTTAAATTTGATGGATTCGGCCATAAACCGAGCAAGTATTTTATTTGTTTTATCTCCAATGGAATTGAGTTTGAGTATTCCTTTAGCCTGTCACGAAATGAGATTATCGAGGAAAGCTTACACTATTATCCCAAGGGTAGGATAAAGGAAATTTTTACCCGGGATGAAAGGAAGGGAAAAGAGAAAAGTGAGATTTACACCTTTGGAGATGTCATCAAAAGACCCATGGATGTTGCTGAAAACACCTCCAAAAAAACCCTATTCATCAGTAGAGCCAGTCAGTTGGACAGGGAAATCCCAAAAGAAATCTTTAATTATTTTCATAAGACATTTATCCTCCAATACCTGGGATTTGGTATGTCCACGATAGAGCGCCTTAGCCAGGAAAATAAGCAAAAATTAATTGAAGCCCTAAAAATTGCCGACAGCGATATTGTGGATGTAAAGATCAAGTCACTCAAACAACCCGGGAAAAATATCAATGCCAACCTGGATACTTTGACACTGACTGTGGAAGAAGTAGTTCAGGAAAAACTGCAGATTACCGCCTTTCACAAAAGAGATCCAAAGAAAGGATTCAATTTTTTAACGGAAGAATCGCAAGGTACTATCAAGCTTTTTTTCATTATGCTGACCATTTTGGACATAGTAAAAAACAATAAGGTCCTTTTGATTGACGAAATTGAAGAAAGCCTCCACCCCAAAATAATAGCGTATATCTTCAATTTTTTCAGAGCAAGTAAGGGAGCACAGTTACTTTGTACTACCCATAACACCAAATTCCTCGATCTCAAAAAAATGAGGAAGGACCAAATCTATTTTGTTAATAAAAAGGATGATGCTTCCACTGATGTGTATTCCCTTTACGATTACAGTGATTTCAGAGATACCATGGATTTGGAAAAAGCCTATCTACAAGGCAGATTTGATGCTGTCCCGATCATGAACGATTCTTTGGAAAATATTAAAAGCATATTGGATGAGTAAACGTAACAAGTCAAAGGGGAGGCGGATCAATCCAACTTATTGGGTGTTTTGTGAAGGAAAAACTGAGGAAGCCTACGTTGCTTATTTATGCTCAAAATATCGCCTACCTATCGAAATTGTTTCCAAAATAGCTGCTTCCAATATCAAGGATGAATTCATCAAAAAATCAAAACAAGGGAAGCCTACCCACCAGAAAGACAAAGATTTTTTGTTGTTTGATGGAGATATCATCATTACATTAGATAATCTGAAAAAAATAAAAAATGCTCAGTTGATCTTATCGAATCCCTCGATTGAACTGTGGTTTTTGTATCATTATAAAAACCAAATAGCAAACCTAAATTCATACGATTGTATTAGAGAATTGTCAAATAGGAATAGAAATTCCTATAAAAAGGGGTTAATTGACCAGAAATTGAAATCAAAACTGGATTCTGAATGTCCTAAAGCATGCGAACGGGCAAAAAAATCGATACTTTTTGATAATCCTTCTTCAAATGTTTACATTCTAATTGAAGAATTGGAAAAGATAAAAAAAGAGAAGTGAGCATCACCACCGAAAATACCTTTGAATCTGCTTTGGTGCAGTCGCTTGTGGAACAAGGTGGCTACACCGAAGGCAATGCACCCGACTACAGCCCGGAATTGGGCATGTCCAAATATGAGGCGATTCAATTTTTACAGGAATCACAACCCAAACGTTGGGAGAAATTAGCTGCCATTCACGGTGCAGATGCAGACAACCGGTGATTCAGCGGCTTTATAAAGAAATGGATTTACGGGGTAGTTTGGATGTGTTACGTAAACAGGCAAACCATTTTAGATGCCTTTCAGCCCTACTATGAAGTAACTTCCGTAACCGAAGAAACAGACATCAA
>JBBDSB010000593.1:0-3128 GCA_040905205.1 Cyclobacteriaceae bacterium | reverse complement strand
CCCTTCCCCGATTATTTTTATTTATGATGCCAGTGGGTCCATGTGGGGTCAAATACAGGGAAAAACCAAAATGGAAATTGCTACTGAGGTACTTTCCAATACCGTAAGTGCTTTCCCGGAAAACCAAAGTATAGGCCTCGTTGCCTATGGGCATAGGAATAAAGGTGACTGTAAGGATGTAGAATTTTTAGTAACTGTGGAAAATGGAAGCAAATCCAAGTTTAATACCGCATTACAATCGATCAAACCTTTGGGCATGACTCCTTTAGCCTATGCTGCTACCCTTGTGGTGGACCAGTTAAGGGTATCCAAAACCAGGGCAACCATAATTCTGGTAACGGATGGAATTGAATCCTGCGATGGGAATATTTGTGAGGTAGTAGAAAAGGCCAGAAATGAAGGGATTGATTTTCGGTTACATATTATAGGGTTTGGCTTAACAGCCGAGGAGACCGAACCGTTAAAATGTGCGGCCTTAGCTGGTGAGGGTCAATATTTCCCTGCCGATAATGCCATTGACATGGGGACTGTCTTAAATGAAGCCACCACAAAAGGCATTGACAAGCCAAAAGGAAATGTTTCGGTATATGCGTTGAAAAATGGTATGCCCATAGATGCATTGGTAAAGGCCTACGATGTCGTTGCAAAGCGTGTCCCCATAAGTGTGCGTACCTACAGAGACACGGCGTTTTTTTATCTGCCCCCCAGTAAATATAATTTCGAAGTGAGTCCACTCGAAGGAAGTGATGTGGGAATGATAACCCTTAGCGGTATAGAAAGCATGGAAGATTCTCTGGTACATCAGGAAATTAGTTTTGACGGGGGAAAAGCAGGGATATCAATCACAAATAACGGTGCTTTTTGGGATGCTATGGTTAAATTGATTGATAAGAATGGAAACCCAGCGGCCGCAGTTCGAACCTATCAAGCTTCCAAAGAGGTGGAGGTGAACCCGGGAACCTATACCATAACGATTCAGGCACTTGCCATGGATGGTATCCAAACCTTTAAAGAAATTGAAAATGTGACCATTCAGGCAGGAGGAATAACACCAGTTGCCCATGATTTTCAAACAGGGACCGCTTTTATAGCGGCTATGGTGGAGGGCAAATTGATTGACAGTGCTGTTACTATTTCCGAGGTTTATTCCGGCAAAAATATAGCTGGAGGCCGGACATACGACCGGGGAAAGAAATTTCTTCTTAACCCAGGCACCTATTCCGTGAAGGTGACCCCTCTTGGAGCCTATAAGGATAGAATTGCCCAAACCTTTACCCTCGAAGTAAATAAACTTGAAAAAATCATGAAAACAATTACCTTCTAATAATGAAAAAGCTATTCAAACCCGCCAGTCTGTTATTTAGTTTGCTTTCCCTTGTCGTCTTCTTTTTGGTTGGAATGATTTATGCCGGTTGGATTGATGCGGGAAAGGATCAGGGATTGGCAGGTGGAGCCATTGTATTGGGCTGGGGGTTGATTTTTGCTTTGATCGCTTTTGCGGCCTCCTTTTTTCTAACCTACCACCTTATGCACAAAAAAATCATTGTTCTAAACTGGGTTTTGTTTGCTTTTCTGCTCGCAGGTTATGGTATCACCCATTACAGGTATGTGCAAACGGAAAAATTACAGGAAGAAAACGACTTCCCATATAAAGAAAAACCGAATGTACCGACCAAAACAACTGATCCGACAGGTATGCTGATTTCTTTAGAAACCTTTAAGGAAGAAGCGGTAGTACATCCGCAAAATGAGGAACTTATCAACGGAATGGGTTTTTTTTCGCCTGATTTTTTTGAAAACCAGGTCCTTTATTTTTACGGCAATCCAAATCTTGAGAAATCCATTGCCGAGCATGCGGTGCATGACAGCATCACATTTAGGCAAAATCAATTCAGGCAATATGAAATTGCCACAGCACCCCCCTGGCTTGTTCCTGAAATCATGAAACTGGATTATGGCATACTTTATTTCAAAATTAATAGTGTTACTCAAGAATGGGTGGAAATTGTTGTGAACGCTCAAAATGGCCAAACATCTTATGTCAGTAAATATGCGGGGGATGTGATCTATTGGCCGGACGTTTTACTGGGCGTGCATTCAGTGGAATTTTTCCCGGATGCTGATGAAAAAGTCAGGGCCCGTCCTTTTTCTGCTTCCGGGATTATCCAAACCCCCTACGAATTTATAAAGCCCATAAAAATTAAGGAAGATTGGGCAGAGGTATTACTGCTGGATGGGGATTTTAAAAAAGTTGGCGAAGGCTGGATACAATGGAAGAGAGACGATAAAATGCTGGTACAATATAATTTATTGAGTTAAATTATTTCCTATTTTAAAAAAATCACGAGATTAGGTCTTTACCTTGCAGGGTAATTTGTTTTTGGATCATGATTTCGTGGGAAGTGAGATAGTTTTCGAATATAGATAATTTCTGTAGACCTATTATTGTAATTGATTATTGGGCATATTGCTTCCTCAAAATAGTTGGCCATAATTTCAGGCACAAAACCAAATCGACAAACATTCAAACCAGTAATGAAATCCTTGAAAAACTAACAATGGACGGATCGTCACTTGACAACTTGTCCCGATCCCTCGGGATACAACAAACTCAACTCGATAAGCTAAAGGAGCTTTTCCCTGAAGCGATCAGCGAAGGAAAAGTAGATTGGGAAAAACTGAAAGCTACGCTTGGAGAGGATATTACATTCAGCAATGAACGCTATGTATTGAACTGGGCGGGAAAAAGTGATGCCTTTAAGGTGTTACAGTCTCCGACTACCGCTACGCTTGCCCCTGCCAAAGAAGAATCCGTCAACTTTGATGATACCGGCCACCTCTTTATTGAAGGCGAAAACCTTGAAGTGTTAAAAGTGCTGCAAAAGAGTTACTACGGTAAGGTGAAGATGATCTACATTGACCCTCCTTACAATACAGGAAACGATCACTTTATTTATCCCGACCGCTTTTCTGAAAGCAAAGAAGTTTATTTAAAACGGGTGGGCGAAAAAGACGAAGAAGGCTACCTGACCCGTGAAGGTATGTATCGCAAAAACAGCCGGGACAGCGGACATTACCATTCCAACTGGCTCAACATGATGTACCCCCGCCTGTTCCTTGCCCGGAAC
>JBBDSB010000592.1:0-3133 GCA_040905205.1 Cyclobacteriaceae bacterium | reverse complement strand
CAGGTTTTTTTCTTTATATTACACAAATGGAGTGGTAGAAATAGCATAAAAATGTAAATTACGTTTTGTTATATTTTAAAATAAGCCTCAATTTTTAATTCAATACCCAAAATCATCATGAACGTCAAGACTCGCTTTTTTCTAGTTTTATGCTTCGCAAGTCTAATAACTGGGATAGGTAATCATACCGTGGGCCAAGCGATGCACCCCCAAAGCCAGATTGATTTTGTGAAAACCCAAATCAAAAAGCAGCATTCACCCTATTGGGAAGCCTACCAGGAACTTTTGACATATGCGGATACGGCACTTAAAGTTGACCACCATGCATTAATCGACTTTAACGTACCCGGATTTTACGTGGACCCCGATGCCCACAAAAACAATTCCAAAAGCCTTCAGACCGATGCCTTCAATGCTTATGCCTCTGCTTTGGCTTACAGGTTGAGCGGAAAGAAAAAATATGGCAAAAAGGCCGTGTATTTTCTAGATGCATGGGCCGATATAAATCAATCCTATAGCGAGGCAGATGGCCCTTTGGTCATGGCCTATTCCGGCCCTGCGCTGATGATAGCGGCTGAATTGATGGAGGCTTCTGATTTGTGGAAAAAGGAAGACCTGGCCAAATTCCATAGCTGGGTGGCCAATGTATACCGGGCAGCTTGCAATGAAATCAGAAACCGGAAGAACAACTGGGCCGATTGGGGCAGGTACGGATCGGTTTTGAGTGCGGCTTTCTTACAAGATGGACAGGAAATGCAGGAAAATATCCGTTTGATCAAATCTGACCTTTTTAAAAAAATTGCTGCTGATGGTCATATGCCCGAAGAAGTGCGCAGGCAGGACAGGGGCTTATGGTACACTTATTTTTCCCTAGCACCCATCACGGCAGCGTGTTGGGCGGTGCTACAGGCAGAAGGTACCGACCTTTTTCATTGGGAAGAGGATGGGCAATCCCTCAAATCAGCCCTCGATTACCTGCTCCACTATGTCAAGGCACCGGATACCTGGCCCTGGCATGAAAACCAAAGACCGGGTGCTCCGGAATCCTGGCCCGGAAACCTGATGGAAGCCATGGAGCTGGTATACGATGATCCGGCTTACGGTGAATATGTGAAAGGTCATCGGCCGATAAGTTATCCCAACCATCATTTTGCCTGGACCTTCCCTACATTGATGAAGCCAAAAATTAATTAACTTAAAAATAAACCCAGATGAACACCAAATTATTTTCAAAAGCACTAATGCTCCTGATGATGGTATTTTTATCCTTTCAGGGTTTTCCGAATACCCTGCTTGAAAAAGAAAGGGGGTACATCAATCCTAATGATCCGGTTAAACTTGAAAACCCGATCACCGTCAATTATATCAAGAGAAACCTGAAGAAATCCAGTCCCAAGCTGGGCCTTACACCCGCATTGGAAAGGAACCTCAAAAGAAAAATCAAAAATGATGAAGTAGTAGGCAATTATTATGCAGCGGTAAAAGCCAATGCCATGAAAGTATTGGAGGAGCCGGAGTTGACCCGGAACATGATAGGCCGACGTTTGCTCAGCACCTCCCGGGATATGTTGCACAGGGTCAATGTATTGGGCATTACCTATAGGTTGGAGAAAGACGATAGGATGCTGGATAAAATCAATAAGGAGCTGTTGGCCGTCTGTAATTTTTCCGACTGGAACCCTTCTCATTTTTTGGATGTGGCCGAAATGTCCACTGCCGTGGCTTTGGCCATTGACTGGGTGGGAAAGGACTTGCCCAAATCCACTGTAGAAATGGCCAAAACCGCCCTGATTGAAAAGGGGATCAATCCCAGTTGGGAAGGCAACCGGGGTTGGATCGACGGCACCAACAATTGGAATCAGGTCTGCAATGCGGGGATGATCGCTGCCTCCATCATGATTGCCGACAAGGATCCTGACTTGGCGGCAAAAACCATTTCCAGATCCTTGGAGGGCATGCCTCATGCTTTGGCCGAATATGGACCTGATGGCGTGTATCCGGAAGGCTCTACTTATTGGGGCTATGGGACCAGCTTTTCCGTGTTGACTTCTGCTATGTTGGAATCTGCGTTTGGAACTGATTTTGGAATAGCCGAATACCCTGCCTTCAAAGCCAGTGCTGATTTTAGAAAACTAAGCATTGCACCATCCGGCTGGTATTACAATTACGCCGATTGCGGTGATCGGCACAGCGAATCTGGGGACATTATTCTTGCCTGGTTTGCTACCAAAACAGGTAATCCCCTGTACCTTGAAAAAGAAAAGTTGCTACAGCCTGTGGAAGACATGGGCAAGCTCCATCGCATTGCAGGAGCCGGATTAGTTTGGCTGGCACAGTTTGAAGCAACTTCCAAAGAGGGACTTCCTACCGCCTGGAAAGGCGACGGCTCCAATCCTATCACTATTTTCCGGGACGATTCAGCGTCTCCCAACGCCTATTATTTTGGCGGTAAAGGAGGCAAGGCCACCATCAGCCATGGCAATATGGACGCAGGTTCTTTTATTTGGGAATTGAATGGAGTTCGCTGGGTGATTGATCCCGGAAATCAGCCCTACCATGAGCTTGAAAAAACTGGATTTAACCTTTGGGGAAATTGCCAGGAATGCGAACGCTGGACCTTGCTGACAAAAAACAACTATGGGCACAGTACCCTCACCGTCAACGGAGAACTTCATGTAAACGATGGCTTTGCCAGTTTGGTGGATTTCTCTAAGGAACCTCAACCAGAGGCCTTATTTGACCTGACCGCTGTATTTGGAGGCAATTTGGATAAGGCTCATCGTAAGTTTGTGCGGCCGGATGCAAATTCACTGCTTATAGAGGATCAGTTGGTCACCAATGAAAATACCCAAATGATTACCTGGCAACTGATGACGCAGGCGGAGGTCGAAATCGTTCCGGGCGGTGCCATTTTGACACAGGATGGGAAGCAGGTGAAATTGGAAAATTTATCCCATCCGGATTTAATGGTATCGGTGGTTTCTTTGGATCCCGCTCCTTTAGAATTGGACAGACAGATTGAAGGCTTAAAGCGATTGGAAATCAGGGTACCTGCATGGACCATGGAAAATGGGGAAGGCACCATTGAAGTGAAACTTACAGGCATGTAATTGATTTACGGAGCCGTGCTGTT
>JBBDSB010000591.1:0-3135 GCA_040905205.1 Cyclobacteriaceae bacterium | reverse complement strand
GCTGCAATCAACTCCTCGTTGATGGTTTTTTCATTGGCGGCCATTTCCTTGGCTACTGGACCAAATATTTTTTTCAACGCTTCGTCTTCATCCTGCTTGGCCAATGTTTGCGCCCAATACATGGCCAGATAAAAATGGCTGCCCCTATTATCCAACTCATTTACCTTTCTGGAAGGTGATTTGCCCTCCTGTAAGAACTTGGCCGTGGCCTCATCCAAGGTTTTGCCCAACACTTTTGCCCGCTTATTATCAAAAGTATCACCAAGGTGGTCCAATGAAACCGCCAGGGCCAGAAATTCTCCCAGAGAATCCCATCTCAGGTGACCTTCTTCTAAAAACTGTTGAACATGCTTGGGGGCAGACCCTCCGGCTCCGGTTTCAAACAAACCTCCACCATTCATCAAAGGGACGATTGATAGCATCTTGGCACTGGTACCTAATTCCAAAATGGGAAAAAGGTCTGTCAGGTAATCCCTTAGCACATTTCCTGTAACAGAAATGGTATCCTTACCTTCCCTGATCCTTTCCAGGGAAAATTTGGTGGCCTCCACAGGAGATTTAATTAGGATTTCCAAACCGTTGGTATCATGGTCTTTCAGGTATTTTTCAACTTTATGGATCAATTCGGCATCATGTGCCCTATGTTTATCCAGCCAAAAAACAGCCGGAACACTGGTTGCCCTGGCACGGTTAACGGCCAATTTGACCCAATCCTGAACAGGGGCATCCTTCACCTGGCACATTCTCCATATATCCCCCTTATCCACGGCATGCTCCAGAATCACCTTTCCATTTGCATCGACTACTTTAACCGTTCCCTTTACGGGAATTTCAAAGGTTTTATCGTGAGAGCCATATTCTTCGGCCTTTTGGGCCATCAAACCCACATTGGAAACACTACCCATGGTAGTAGGATCAAATGCCCCATGCTTTTTACAGAAATCAATGGTTTCTTGGTACACGCCTGCATAGGAACGGTCAGGGATGATGGCTTTGGTATCCTGCAATTCGTTGTTTTTATTCCACATTTGCCCACTGGTCCGAATCATTGAAGGCATGGAGGCATCGATGATCACATCACTGGGAACATGGAGGTTGGTAATGCCTTTGTCGGAATTGACCATGGCCAAATCAGGACTATCAGCATAGCAGGCTTCAATATCAGCTTCTATGGCCTTCTTTTTATCGGCTGGCAACTGGTCCAGTGCAGAAACTACCGCTGCGAATCCATTGTTGGGATCAACACCAAGTTCCTTTAATTTCTCCGCATGCTTTTCAAAAACAGATGCAAAAAACACTGTCACTGCATGCCCAAAAATAATGGGATCAGAAACCTTCATCATGGTAGCCTTCATATGCAGGGAAAACAAAACCCCTTGCTTTTTGGCTTCTTCCTTTTGTTCCTGAAGGAATTTTCTCAATGAATCGGTACTCAATACGGCGGCATCTACCACCTCACCGGCTTTGAGTTCCAGTTTTTCCTTCAGTACAGTACAGTCCCCATCCTCCGATGCTGTCAGGGTAATTTTGACTGTTGTGGCCTCTGGAATGGTGGTGGATTTTTCACTGCCATAGAAATCGCCTTCTGACATGCTGGAGACATGGGTTTTGGATCCGGCATCCCATTTACCCATGCTGTGGGGATTTTTTTGGGCAAATTGCTTTACCGCCAACGGTGCTCTTCGGTCAGAATTCCCCTCCCTCAATACCGGGTTGACAGCCGATCCTTTTACTTTATCGTATTTTGTCTGGATGTTTTTCTCCTGTTCGGTTTGAGGATCATCCGGATAGTCAGGAAGAGGATATCCTAGCGATTGAAGTTCCTTAATGGCGGCTTTTAATTGCGGCAAAGAAGCACTGATATTGGGCAGTTTTACAATATTGGCCTCGGGCGTTTTGGCAATGTCTCCCAATTCTGCCAAAGCATCGTTGATTCTTTGATCGGCTTTTAAAAATTCCGGAAAAGTGGCTATTAACCTTCCGGAAAGGGAAATGTCCCTGGTTTCCACCACCACACCGGCAGAATCAGTAAAAGCTTTGATGATGGGCAATAAAGAATAAGTGGCCAAAGCCGGTGCCTCATCTGTCAATGTATAAAGTATTTTTGGGGTTTTGTCACTCATAATATATGTTTTGAATTAAATATTTAAAAGTATCCTATGGATATTAAACTGGTTGCTAAAATACGAAAAAAATATGTAATCAATGTCCACTGGTACCAAATAGGCCAATTTTGTAAAACCCAACAAATTAGCTTGACTGTCGTTAAGGTTTTAGCAAACAAACGGATAAACATGATCAGTTATTTACTTTACTTTTGGATGGCATTCCTGGCAATGGATAAGAACACTTTAACAGATATTCCCCCTGTTTCGCCTGATGAGGAGCAACTTTTTAATTTGATCAATGAATACCGGGTGAGCCGTGGATTGGAGGTCATACCCTTATCCGCCCCTTTGACCAAAGTAGCCCAGGTGCATGCCAGGGACCTGATGGAAAATTATAAACGGAGTAATCGTTGCAACATGCATTCCTGGTCAAAAGAGGGAACCTGGACGGCCTGTTGCTATAGAGATAACCATAAAGACCCACATTGTATGTGGGACAAACCCAGGGAAATCGCAGGTTATGACAGC
Source organism: Cyclobacteriaceae bacterium (assembly GCA_040905205.1). Lineage (GTDB taxonomy): Bacteria > Bacteroidota > Bacteroidia > Cytophagales > Cyclobacteriaceae > Cyclobacterium. The sequence continues at coordinate 499 of JBBDSB010000591.1, read as the reverse complement.
CCGGGTTATGAGATTGCCTATTGGCATTCCGCAGCAGCCGAACCTAAGGAAGCCCTGGAAGTTTGGAAAAAAAGCCCGGGCCACCATTCTGTTCTCGCCAACTTGGCCCCTTTTCGGGATGCCAACTGGAAAGCAATGGGCGTGGGTATCTATAAGGAATATGCCGTGGTCTGGTTTGGGGAGATGGAGGATTAAAAAAAGGTTTAAATCGGTTTTCAATTTCGAAAATTCCTTGATCTGCCATCAAAAACATCACCATCTTTATCTATCACCCTTATCGAAACAATTCCATCTACAAGAGCTTCCCTTAGTTCAAAGCTGTTACCAACCCTAATTTGATCCTTTAGCCCATTGGTGTTAGGTTTCTCTTGTTTCCATGAGAATGAATTTATAACCTGAGTTCGATTCTAGATGAAGTATATTTTGCCAGTCAGTCACCTCTTATAAAATAGACACAGAAAAAGCAAATGAGGCAAATCCCCCTTAATAAGGGGGTATG
>JBBDSB010000590.1:0-3138 GCA_040905205.1 Cyclobacteriaceae bacterium | reverse complement strand
ATCTGGGTTCGGCACTTGTAATGCAGAACGGCGGGGGTTCTGCAGAGGCTGATTAGATCTCCAAAACGATTAATCTGCGTGATTTTTTTTATGCATTCGTGGCAAATCATAAAAAAAGACAAACCCTTATCCAAAGGGTGGCCGGTTTTATTGTTGGCACAAATTCTCAAAAGCTTGTCTATTCGTGCATTCGTGGCAAATCATAGGGCTCCCCGGATTGGAACCGATGTTATTTCGGTTAAAACCCTTCAGGCTTCATTTTGGAATATTTAAAATTGTTTCCCCACTTTCATGCTTCATGATTTCAAATAAGTGATCCAATTGCTTAACTTGTCAACAAGCTAAAAATTGTCCATTTTGACCTTCCTATATGAAAAATAAACCATCACAAAATGTATTTGATAAAATCCACCAAGACATGGATTTTTTAAAAAACTGTTTCCAGGAAGTCTTGTCCGATTTGGGAGAACACAACTTGGTGGAAATATTGAATGATGAATATAAAGAAGGAATTCCAGAGGAAACAGGTTGGGAAGAAAAACAGATACAGGTCCTGAGTATTTATTTACAGCTGATGAACCTGGTGGAAGAAAATGCTGCGGTCCAGACCAGGAGAAAACTGATCAATTTCGAAGGCCCTGCAGCCATCCGGGGGTCATGGGGAGAAACCTTTAAACGGTGGCAGGAAGAGGGGCTTTCTGAAGCCCAAATGCTTGAAGTCCTCAAAATGGTAAAGGTGGTCCCGGTGCTGACGGCCCACCCCACTGAAGCAAAAAGGACTTCTATATTGGATTTGCATAGGGAAATCTACCTCAAGCTGGTGGATTTGGAGAACCAAACTTTTACAGGATCAGAAAAAAAAGTCTTGGCCGATGCTATCAAAACTTTATTGGAAAGGTGGTGGAGAACCGGAGAAGTTTACCTGGAAAAGCCTACCGTTGAAACAGAAAGGAACAATGTGATTCATTTCTTCAGTAAGGTTTTTCCTTTGGCATTAAGAAAAAGTGACATTCAACTCAAGCAATGTTGGCAGGAAATGGGTTTCAGGCGTGAAGCCCTGCAGTTACCTGAGCACTTTCCACGACTCCAATTTGGAAGCTGGGTGGGCGGTGACAGGGACGGCCATCCGTATGTAACCGCAGAATTGACACAAAGTACCCTTCTGGCACATAGAAATGCCGCCATGAAACTGCTGAGGGGACAATTGATCAACCTGGCCGCAAACATGAGCTTTTCTGAAATCAGAAACCCGGTTCCAGAACTGTTAAAGGAAGCCATCAATAAAAAGCAAGCGGATTTTGGTGAACCGGGTATAAAGGCCATCCAAAGAAATCCCCTGGAGCCCTGGCGACAATTTTTGAATCTGATTTTGTTGCAATTGGATCATACAAACCATGATAATCTACCGGAAAACGCTCCTATTTACGAGCGGTCTGAGGCATTATTGGAAGATCTGAATATATTGAGAGAAAGTTTGGTTGAAATCCATGCTGAAAAATTAGTAGCCCATATGCTCTTTCCGATTGAAAGAATGGTTCAATGTTTTGGATTTCACCTGGCAAAGCTGGACATCAGACAAAACAGCGAATTCCATGATAAGGCCATGGAGCAGATCCTTCAATCCAGCTATCCGGATTTACCACCCTATCCCACATGGAGTGAAGATAAAAGAATTTCCTTCCTTACCGGGGAGTTGAAAAGTGAACGGCCTTTTGCCGTAACCGGAAAATCATTCGGGGTGGAAGCCGATAAAGTCCTGGATTGTTACCGGTCGATCAAGAAGCATACTGATCGGTATGGTCCAGAGGGCATCGGATCATTTATTATCAGCATGACCAGAGGGGTGAGTGACCTCTTACTGGTTTACCTTTTCCAAAGGGAGACTGGATTGGATAAAGGCACCTTTAAAGTGGTGCCCTTATTTGAAACCATTGATGACCTTTTGGCTGCGGACAAAATCATGGAAGGCTTTCTCTCCCATCCCTATTATCCAAAGTGCGGATCCCAGGAGATCATGTTAGGCTACAGTGACAGCAACAAAGACGGTGGCATTTTGGCCAGCAGGTGGCATATTTATCAGGCCGAACAAGCCCTGACCGCAATAGCTAATCAATTTAAGGTTGACTTTCGCTTTTTTCATGGTATTGGAGGAACCATTAGCAGAGGAGGGGGTAAATACCACCGCTTCCTGGAAAGTATGCCACATGGAAGCCTGAGTGGGGAGATGAAATTAACTGTTCAGGGGGAAACTATTGCCCAACAATTTGCCAATCTGTTAACCGCCTCCTATAATCTGGAAATGCTGCTTTCGGGAACTGCCCTGCAAACCAGTGATCACCTTTTTCCAAAGCCTGTACATACCTATCCCATGGCTGCTTTGAAGATGCTGGCCAATTATTCCAAAGATTTTTACCAGCAATTAATCAACCATCCCTCCTTTTTGTCATTTTATGGCAAAGCCACACCGATTGATGTATTGGAATTGAGCAAAATCGGTTCCCGACCCGCCCGAAGAACAGGTAAGAGAAGTCTGTCAGACCTTAGGGCCATTCCCTGGGTTTTTAGCTGGAGCCAGGCCAGATTTAACCTTACTGGATGGTTTGGAATAGGTCATGCCCTTAAAAAAATGAGCAATGAAAACCCGGAAAATTATGAAAAATTAAAGGAATTTGCCGACCAATGGCCCTTGTTGAGGTACATATTGATTCAGGTCGAAACCAACCTGATGAATGCCGACCCCACTTTGATGAAAGCCTATGCTGAATTGGTAAAAGACCAAAAGATACGGGATGAAATCCTGCACATTATTACCACTGCCCATCAGGAAAGCATTGAGCAAATCGGTATCTTGCTAGAAGGGGATAGGTCTATCAGGCGAATAAGTTTATTGGACAGTTTAGACCGTAGAAAAAATGCCCTTACTGCTTTACACCATTTGCAGATTAAAAATCTGAAACTTTGGAGGGCCGTCGGAGGAAATGATGAGGAAAAAAGCCACCACTTGATCACGCATTTGTTGGAAATCACTACTGCCCTGGCCAGTGGTCTGAAGAACACTGGATGATTTTAATAAAATGAATAGGTTAATCCAAATCCTTAAAAACATCATCCAGGTCCAATTGGAATCCCGGGATACAT
>JBBDSB010000589.1:0-19090 GCA_040905205.1 Cyclobacteriaceae bacterium | reverse complement strand
TTGGCTTAAGGAATCCGGATACAAAAGGGTTTAACCGGTTAACTGTTTAATCGTTTATCCGGTTTGAAACTGGTCTATTGGTTAGGTCGATAGGTTTATAGGTCGATAGGTCGATGGGCTGGGATTCCATCAACCTATCCACTCCATTATTCAAGCACATCAAACCATCAAACCATCAAACCATCACCACATCAGCACATCATCACATCAAACCATCATCAAATTATCAGGAAAAATAGTTTATAGGTCGATGGGTTTGGGACTCGATCCTACCTATCCACTCCATTATTCAATCAGCACATCGGCACATGCCTTCGACAACCCGCCCTCGACTCCGCTCAGGCACCGCAGATCATTATATCATCAAACCATCGGATAACCATCACATCATCCAACCATCAGCGTATCATCCTCAATATGGTTCTACAGCAAAATCCGTCAAAGTTTATTTCCATTTTAGGGAATAAAATTGCAGTTTTGCACAAATATATGTTCCATGCCCACCCTATTTCATTCTCTTAAAATCATCACAGACAAGGAAATCCTTGAACCTGCTGATTATTTTTTTGATGGCTCCTCCATACAGCCCGCTCCAATTGATCTTTCTACTGAAAATATGCGAATCATCAACTGTGAAGGCCTGCTAGGGTCTGCAGGATGGATAGACCTGAGGTGTTTTGCAGGAGAACCAGGGGAGGAATACCGCGAAACCATTGAAAGCCTTTCAGAGGTATTGATGCAGGCTGGAATGATAGAAGCAGTTCTTTTACCCAATACCCATCCTCCCATTCAATCTAAAAACGAGGTAGCTTATCTTCAAAATAAAGTGAAAGAGCTATTTCCTACCATTCATATTCAGGCAGCGGTAACCAGGGACATGAAAGGGGAAGACCTGACCGAAATGCTGGATCTGAACCACCATGGGGTGAAGATTTATGGAGAGGGCTTGGTTCCACTGTCTCACTCTGACAGAATGATGAAGGCGTTGCTTTATCTCCAAAAGTGTGATGGTATGTTGTTTGACCATAGCTACGACCCTTTGATGGCACTGTTTGGACAGATGCATGAAGGATTGGCTTCTACCCTAATGGGTATGAAAGGAATTCCTGATATGGCAGAAGAAGTTGCCGTGCAAAAAAACCTTGAAATATTACGGTACACCGGAGGGAGGTTACATTTCCAAACGATCAGCACAAAGGGGGCAATCGATCAGATTAGAATCGCAAAAGCAGAAGGCCTGGCAGTAACGGCAGACGTTTCTATTTATCAGTTGCTTTTTACCGATGATGCTTTGCAAGAATTTGAAACTTCTTTAAAGGTCATGCCACCCTTTAGGGGTGTGGAACAACAAGCCGCATTGATAGAAGGATTAAAGGATGGAACCATAGATGCTTTGGTTTCTAACCATATTCCCTATGACATGGATGCCAAAAATATGGAATTTGACCTTGCCCCCTTTGGTATGGCTGGTTTGCAGACCTTTGTGCCTTCAGTGGTCCAATTGGAAAAGGAATTGGGTTACCCCTTACTGATCAGCAAACTCACCAAAGGACCTGCTGGGGTTTTGGGAAAAGAATTGGTAGAACTCGGGAATTTGACCATATTTGATCCGAATGCGACATGGACATTGAATATGAAAAATAACCAGTCTTTGAGTCAAAATTCTCCATATTGGGGGAAAAGGCTTAAGGGGAAAGTTAAATATTTAATTAACAGGGGAAAACTAATAGACATTGATGCATAGATTCCTACATGCCGCATACCCCTTTGGCTTGGCTGGAGGAGGATTATGTGTAGTGGCCTTTATATTGATGAATTTCTTGGGAGCCGAACCCATTGGTATGAATCTGGTTTTTGGCTATATCATTATGCCTCTTTTTGTATTCGTAGGAATAAAAAATTTCAGGGATCGGTTTAATGAGGGTAACCTCCATTTTAGCCAGGGAATGACCATAGGTTTTTTTGTCTATTCTATCATAGCCTTGGTATCGGCTGGCTTTATTTACCTTTATTTGCAATTCAATATGGGTGTATTCGAAGCATTCAGGCAGTCCAACCTTAGTCTGATGGAAGAAAACCATGCTGTTTTGGTGGAGCAGCTCAACCAAAAAGCTTATGAAGATACCTATAAGAGTATCGAAAAGATGAATATACAGGATGTGGCTTTGAATGATCTATTGAGAAAAATAATACCGGGGTTGTTTTTTACTATAATAATATCTATAATCTTGAAAAGAACTGTTCAAAATTAAATTATAACCGAAAATGGAATCCAATACCACTCCTGTCCAAGCTTCCGTCAAATCAGGCATTATCATCGGCCTGGTGATGCTCATTATCAATTTTGTAATCTATTTTATAGATTATTCTTTATTGGTAGCTACCTGGTACAATATTTTTGTTTTGATATTGTTTTTTGGAATGATTATTTATTTTGGTAAACAATACCGAAAAGAAATAGGGGGCTATATGACCTTTAGCAATGCCTTCCAATATTCCTTTGTCACCCTGTTGATATGTGGTATTATCGCCAGTATAGGTAATTTGCTGCTTTACCAGGTCATTCATCCGGGTTTACCAGAAATCCTGGTAGACCAACAATTGGAAGGTATGCTGAACATGCTGGATAGGTTTGGGGCAGGAGACAGTATTTCCGCTGATCAGCTAGACGAAATGCGACAGGAAATGAGTGAATCGTATGCGGTCATGGGGCAGATCAGAGGTTTTGGTTTTTCTTTAATCATATATGCCATCATGGCCTTGATTTTGGGTGCCATCCTTAAAAAGAAAGATAAATCCCTGGATTATTAAAATCAATATGCCTGAAATTTCCATAATCATACCAGTTTTTAACGAAGAGGAATCTTTACCGGAGCTTCACGAGTGGATCAAGGAGGTGATGCATAGATCCAACCTGGGGTACGAACTCATATTGGTGGACGATGGTAGTACAGATGATTCCTGGCTGGTAATCCGGAAGATTGCGGATATGGATCCATGTGTAAGGGCAGTTGGCTTCATCCGAAATTATGGAAAATCCGCAGCATTGGACATTGGATTTTCCAGGGCAGAAGGAGAAGTGGTGATCACCATGGATGCTGATTTACAGGATAGCCCCGAGGAAATCCCGGCCCTTTATCAAATGATTGTTGATCAAGGATATGACCTGGTAAGCGGCTGGAAGAAACGGCGTTTTGACCCGCTGTCAAAAACCCTGCCCTCCAGATTTTTTAACGGAGTAACCAGGCTTATTTCCGGAATTCAACTTCACGACTTTAATTGTGGACTTAAGGCTTATAAAAAAAGGGTGGTTAAAAATGTAAACATCTATGGTGAAATGCACCGGTACCTACCCCTTATTGCCAAATGGAATGGATTTGGTAAAATTGCTGAAAAGGAAGTGATCCATCGGCCCAGAAAGTATGGACAGACCAAGTTTGGCCTGGAAAGATTTCTGAATGGTTTTTTGGATCTGATATCCGTATCCTTTGTCAACCGCTACCGGAAAAATCCCATGCATTTTTTTGGATTATTGGGCACCCTTTCATTTGTTTCAGGTTTTATCATCACTGTTTATTTGGTTTCTGAAAAAATCAACGGCCTGCAGAAGGGCATAGCCGTCCGGGAAATAACTGATCAACCCCTGTTTTTTTTCTCCCTGGTGGCTTTGATAGTAGGCGTTCAATTATTTCTTACGGGATTTTTGGCAGAAATGATGACTTCAAATACCTCCAAAAAAACCGATTATAATATTGCTGAGGAAATTAACATGGATCACTGATGTTTTTTTCCATTATTATCCCTGTGTACAACCGCCCCGATGAAATAGAGGTGCTGGTGCAAAGCCTCCGTAAACAAACTTACAAAGATTTTGAAGTGATTTTGGTAGAAGACGGATCTTCGCTATCCTGTAAACACGTTTTTGAAAAGCATCGTTTACATCTTCAATTGTTCTATCTGGAACAAAAAAATTCGGGGCAGGGTTTTGCCAGAAACCTGGGAATAAGGAAATCGAAAGGAGATTATTTTGTTTTTTTTGATTCAGACTGTCAGGTGCCGGCGGGGTATTTGGAAAGTTTAAAAAACGCGATACAGAGCAGAAAGCTGGATGCCCATGGTGGCCCAGATGATGCTGCAGAGGCTTTCAGCCCCTGGCAAAAGGCCATGAACTTCAGCATGACATCTCTTTGGACGACAGGTGGAATTCGTGGAAATGTGAAAGACCCTTCCCGGTACCAGGCAAGAGGATTTAACATGGGTTTTTCAAAGGAGGTTTACCAGCAGATAGGTGGTTTTATCCATCCCAACATGGCCGAAGACATTGAAATCAGCATGAGAATCAAAAAAGCAGGCTTTAAATTGGAATTAGTGAAAGAGGCCTTTGTCTATCATCGAAGGAAAAACGATTTTTTTTCTTTTATCCGTCAGGGATTCCAGTTCGGCAGGAACCGGGTTTTTATACGCAGGTACCATCCTGAGGCAGTCAAATGGGTACACCTGCTGCCCTTGCTTTTTTTATTGGGGGTATTGTTTTTGCCCTTGGCAGTCATTTTCAGCCCTATTATCGCAGGGATTTTTCTCATGGTTTATGTGGTTTGGACTGTTTTGGTTTTCATTGCCGGAGCCACGCAGTACCGATCCCTGCTGGTTGGATCATTGGCTATCTTGACTTCATATGGACAACTTTTTGGATATGGAGCAGGGGTGTTGATGGAATTTGCAAAACCAGGAAAATAAGGATATTTCAGTTGCTTTTTGCGCTTCATGGTCTTTTGAAAAGCCAGCCTGGTACAGGCCCACTCGCTTTTCGGTAAATAAATTGATGTTCTGGTAAGAACGCCATAGAGAATTATGCCAATCAGTGCTTAAAGTGGATGGTTTAATTTTAATATGATAATGTTCCGGGTATCCCAATTTGCTATACTTTTATCCTCCTAATTTAAATAATCCCGGTTTAAAGGGAAAATAAATGAATCCAACTTATGGGGGTACTGCGTATTTGTTTTTATATCAGATCCAAATGGAAACTGGCACAAAACTGACAAATGAACAGATGTCAGGTTTATAATAGAATCAATTATAAAAAGGAAAGACTAAAAAAGACAATCGAAATGAAGCTACGAGGGAAAGTAAGAACAGGCCATTTAAAAGAAGAAAGAAGGGACTTTTTAAAGTCCACCGGTACGGCAGCGGTGATGGCTCTGTTTGGGGTTGGTTTTTTTACCGGTTGTACTGATGATGAGGACATGGATCCACAGATGCCTGATGAGGAAGGGGAAAATGATGGCATTGTCCTAGGGACCAATGAAGTCACCATAAAACTGGACCAAAACGAGGGATTGGCTGAGCCAGGAGGATGGCTATTGATTACGGCGGCAAAGTTATTGGTAGTCAATACGGGGCAGGAATACCAGGCGCTAACCTCTGTTTGTACCCACTCACAATGCGATAGAAACTGGTCTTTTTCCAATGATGTTTTTACCTGTTCATGCCACGGCTCCAGGTTTACCACAGAAGGGGCGGTGGTTCAGGGGCCTGCTACCCAACCATTAAAAACCTACAATACAACGCTGGAAAACCAACTTTTAAAGATTAACTTGTCATGAGGTGGATATTGATATTTTTTGGGCTGATCCTGAATCCGATCTTATCTCATGGACAGGAATACCAAACAGAGGCCGGCGAAGTCATTTTTCTCTCTAAAGCATCCTTAAATGAATTTGAAGGAAGTTTCGGCCAATTAAAGGGATTGGTCGATTTTGATCAAAACCTGCTTGATTTTTATATTGATCTGAACACCCTTAAAACCGGTATAGGATTTCGAGAATTGGAAAGGAAACTGGTCAATGAGAACCAGTCGGTAGATTTGATCTTTCATGTCCCCAGGCACATCAATTTACTTACCGTGGAGCCGTTGGACAAAAACACCTTACATTTTGCCATCATGCATACATTTGGACCCATCGGTGGGGGAATAAGAAATCTATATGGTTTGGACAATGGTGCCAATATTCAGTTCAGTTTTGAATACGCCCTTACAGAAAAAATTTCATTGGGTATGGCAAGGTCCAGCAGGGATAAATTTTATAATTTATTCTCCCGATTTCATATGCTACAGCAAACCCGGAATAATAATGTTCCGCTATCTGTTTCGCTGATGGGAGCCGCAGGGGTAAACTCAGTAAATTATCAGTTTATGAGAGAAAATGCACCTTTTTTTGCGGATCGGACAAGTTTTGCTGCCCAGCTGATGTTGGCTAGAAAATTTACGGATAAACTCAGCATTCAGTTAAGCCCATCCATGGCCTACTTTGTCAATCCAATTCAAGAATATTTAATCGAAGGAGACCAGCAGCTTTATTTAGCTGTTGGGTTATTGGGTAAGTATAAAATTACCGGCAAATCATCCCTTACTTTCCAATGGGTGCCCAATCTAAACAGTGACCTAAGAAATAATTTGGGCCTAGGCATAGATATAGAGGCAGGGGGTCATGTGTTTCAAATGTATTTTGCCACTTCCCAGGCACTGAATGAGCAATACCTCCTGGCAGGAGGTAATGGCATCCCTGGAGAAGGGTTCAGGGTTGGGTTTAATGTCAACCGGGTATTTGCTACAGGCAGAAGATAAGGATGCTTCCGGGCTTGAAAGTCGATAAATAAATGATCAGCTACAAAAGTCTTTTAGACGGAAATAAATTTAAAATGACAGCTACTTTTTACAGCCTGCTGATTGGAGATCTTCATTTTGAGATGTAAAAAGCCTCCAACAACATGGCACTGTCAAACTCCCCGGCATCGATAGCCCGAAAGCCGATAAGTTCGATCATACGGCGTACTATGAGCTTGTGATCGTTGTCTTTTCCACAATAATAGGCTTCCTGTATGATGCCCAAAGGATCTGACTGGGGATAATCCAACCCCAAATTGTTAAAGGCTTTGAAAACTAATTCGCTGTCCAACATCTCGGATAATGTCATCATTGGGGGAAGGTAAGCAAATCTGATGGCCATTAATGCCGCCGATGGGGCTTTGATAAGGGAATTTGTAAAGGAGGAGCTAAGACGTTGGTCCAAAAAAATACTTTAACTTTTATAATCTCCAACTGATCCCCGACCAAAATGGTGATGGTGTATCGGAATATTGGTTTTCAATGGGGGGGATGTCATGAAAATCCCCTATGAGGAGGACCTGCTGGCGGGACATTTGATGAATTTGGATGGCAGTAATGGTGCTGTTATGCAAGGAGGCACCCATGCTTGATGGAAATGAGACTTACTGTTCCGTGGCTTTGTCTTCAGGTGAAATTGCTGAAAACCAATATCCCTGTAAAGGATCCACCCCGGTGGAATACATATATGGGAAGCGGCCTAAATGGCCGCTATGAACCCAACTTAAGTGATGGCAGCAATGGCTTTCGCTAATTTTCCCTTCACTTCTTTGGCCAGGGGTTTGATTTCATCTTTGCCTACGGGCACCATGGCCGCTTCCGGATCAATGGCAGAAACTTCTATCTGACCGTCTTCAAGTTCTCTGATGGTAACGTTGCAGGGCAACATGGCAGACATATTGGCGTCAATGCTCAAAACCTTGTCGGCGAAACCTGGATTACAGGCACCCAAAATGAGGGTGGGCAAATAGTCTTTGTCCAGCTTTTTCTTCATGGTTGCTTGAATATCGATCTCTGTTAAGATACCAAAACCTTCTTCTTTCAGGGCTTCTGTTACTTTTTCCTTTACCCCTGAGAAAGGCTGGGCAGCAAGTGTTTTATTTATGTAATATTTCATGGCAATCTTTTTAATTTTGTACAATCATAAAGGTAGCAAGATTATAGTCGAAAATGAGTGACCTATGTTACAAATGGGAATTAACAACCTAATGCCATAAAATTTTGGTTGAAATTGTCAATGAAGAAGGAAATTGCTCTCAATGGAAGAGAGTGGACCAATCAGTCTTCCTTGTCAAGGTCAAAAATAAAAAGCCTGGATTCAATTCCATGGGGAACAAACTTAACTGATCATCATCATACTGGCGATGAAAGGCAGAACGGTTCCAAAAAGTACGGAAAGGTGCCAGATAGCGTGGGCAAAAGGCATTTTCTTATTGGTATAAAATAGGATCCTCAAGGTGTACGAAATGCCTCCCGCCGCAATAAGACTCAGCGCAGCAACACTCAGCTTTTCCACAAAGGGATCAATAAGGAAAACAGTCAGCCAGCCCATGCTCAGGTAGAGAATAAGTGATAATATGCTAAAACGATGGATGAAAAATATTTTGAAGGCTACCCCCAAGAAGGTCAGACCCCAAATTACCCCAAAATAAATCCAACCGATAGATCCCCCCACGCCGATCAGTAAAAACGGGGTATAAGTACCTGCGATCAGGAAGAAAATGCTGGAATGGTCAAAGGTTCGCAGCAGGGGTTTAATGGTTTCGGATTGGATCGCATGGTAGAGGGTAGAAAAAGTGTAAAGCAGCAATATAGAGCCACCGAAGATGCTGCAGCTGAAAACATGGATGGCCGTTCCGTTCAGCACCGAAAAGGTAACCAACAGGGAAATGGCCACCACACTGAAAAGGATTCCGATGAGGTGGGCAATTTATTGACAAATTTATCACGCACGGTTTGTTTCCACTCTACTTTTCCGGGCATCGAATCTGAACTATTATTTGTTGATTACTTCCCAAATATCATCTAAAAACCGGAAAGCAATAAGGCTTTGTTCCGGGTTTTCGCCCATGCGGACCAAAACAAGGTTTTGTGAAGGTACTACACACACATATTGACCGTCTCTGCCCATGCCACAATACATGTCTACCGATCCATTTGGGATAAAACTTCCCGTGAAGCGGTTTTGAAGTCCTGGCACCATAAAGCTATCCTTACCGGTCAGCCACCAAAGGTAGCCATAGCTTTCGTTCAGGTTTTGGGAAGGTGTCACCATGGCATTAAGGTAATCCTTGTCGCTGATGATTTCCTCAGTTTCCCACCTTCCTTCAGCCAGAATTAGTAGACCAAACCGGGCCATGGAGCGTGCATCGCTGAAAAAGACCCGGTTATTTCCTATTTCCTGCCAAAAACCCTTCACACCTATTTTTTCGGCTATTTTTTGCTGAAAGTATTCCGATAAACCCAATCCGGTAGCCTGTTCCAGGATGGGGTCCAATAGGGTATAAGGGGCATTGTGATAAGCCCATCGCTGCCCGGGATCCGCAAGGTATTGCATGTTTTCAGGAGCATAATCATCGGAATTGCTTACCCCGTCATCCAGTCCGGTGGTCATGCTAAGGTGGTGTCGGATCTGGATAAGGTTTTCCTTTTCTGTCGGCAGGCTGCTCCATCCGGGTCCCAGGATTTCACTGGTGGGCTGCTCCAGGGATAGTTTTCCCTCTTCTTGGGCTATGCCCACCAAAGTAGCGGTGAGGGTTTTTCCTGCTGAAGCCCAGTACCAAGGTGAGTTTTCCTGAAAGGGCTGGTTGGTGGCCAGCCTGTTTCCAAAGTAATACTCCAGGGCTATCTTTCCATCCTTCAGAAGGATAAAAGCCCTGGTTCCATTTTCCGAAAGTAGCTGCTCCAGGTCCTGTAACTTTGCTTCACTGAGTTCAAAAGCAGTGGTTTCCCAATTATCCGATTGGAGAGGTGGAAAGTAAATGTCATTAGAAGGGATGGGCTCCGGTGATGGTGTCTGTTGACAGCTACAGAAGACGAAGGCCGAATAAATGTAGAAAAATATAAAGTACCTCATCTTAGATTCAAATAGTACTTACAAAAGTAATGACTTTTGCTGGGATTGGCATTAGGTGGGTCCATAATAACAATGATCATTAGGCTTTAGGGCATTATTCCTGCCAGGATCCACTGGCTGGGCTTTATTTTTATGTTCTCTCCACGGACCTGTGAAAAGTCGGTTCAATTTTATCTAGCCCCTGCCTTTCGTCCGGCAGGTTTAAGGCACACTTGTTGGAGAACGGTACTGATTTCTGGTACATTCAGCAATTATTGGGACACAAAAAAACCAAACAAACAAGATTATTATCCATTTTTTAAAGCAGAAAAAGTCTCCTTTCGATGATCTTTAAATAAATAAATGTTTGATGGGAATTAGATGGAATTTAAAAGAACCCATAAATACACCTTAAAATTGTATTTTTATATCTATTCACCTTATTTTCAACTTTAAAGTTGTATTTCATAAAAAAAAGCCATACTTTTAAGCCCCATAATAATTTATGAACACAGAAAATGAAGTAGCCTACTTTTTAAAAGACTTCAAAGAAAAGATGAAGTTTTGGGATGTGCTTTTTCGTGATGAAAGAGGCAAAAATGCCCAAGCACTAATTGATTTGGAACTCCGACCCATTGAACGAAAAGTGATACTAGAAACACTCGAAACCAAAGACTACAGTGAGGGTCCAGTGGCAGAAAAACTATATGGAGGTGCTGATATGTGGGTGTTCGGCAAAATTGTAAAGAAAAAGGAAGTGTACATTAAAATTACAATGGGGGCGATGGACGACAGTGTTATCTGCATTTCCTTTCACTTGGCTCAACACAAAATGAATTATCCTTTAAAATAGAACAATATGAAAAGTCCTATCACAGGTGCAGCAATGAAATTGACCAAAGAACGCAGGTCAATGGATTTCCGAAAGGAAACATTTGAAATTGTTTTTCATTGTTACAAATGCGAGGATAGCGGAGAACAATTTACTACTACATCATTAGATGAAGTGAATATGAATCAGGTGTTTAATCAATACCGAGACAGGTTCAATATCCCGTTTCTGGATGAAATCATCAGCATTCGTAAAAAATATGGTTTATCGGCAGCCAAAATGTCGGAAATTTTAGGGTTTGGCATAAACAGTTACCGCCAATACGAGTCAGGTGAAATGCCAAGCATTGCCAACGCCAAATTGGTACAGATGGTGGATGATCCTAAGATTTTTATAGATATGGTAGAGTTATGCGCATCCTTAGACGACAAAGCAAAAGCAAAATACATTCAAAAAGCACAATTATTAGTAGAGGAAAGAAAACGAAACATTTTCAATTTGAATTTCAAAGAATATTTATTGGGCAATCATTTAGCAGATATTTATTCCGGATATAGGAATCCTAACTTAGAAAAGTTTACTGAAATGGTAATTTATTTTTCGGAAAAAATTGAACCATTCAAAACCAAAATGAACAAATTGTTATTTTATGCCGATTTTTTTATGTTCAAACAAAGTTGTTTTTCCATCAGCGGAGTGCGTTACAAAGCCATAGATATGGGGCCAGTTCCTAATAACTTTCAAAGCATATTTGAGTATTTAGCCAACAAAGACGAAATAGATATTAACACTACTGAGTTTCCAAATGGTTATACAGGCGAACAATTCAAAGCAAGAAAAGACAGACCATTTAAAGCTAATTTGTTTTCCACAAATGAATTGGAAACATTAGAAAAAGTGGCAAATGTGTTCAAAGAGACAAGTACCAATGACATTATTGAATTAAGTCATTTTGAAGAAGCGTGGAAGAAAAACGAAAGAAAGAAAAGCGTAATAAGTTATGAATATGCATTTGAATTAAATCAAATTTAGAGGGCCAGCACTCAAATTCTTCTTAACCATCCGAAATATATTTTCCGCCATGTCTATCCCGTTCTTTTCCATATGCAATCAAATTTAAGTCCTATAAAGTAACGAAAAATATTCAGATTTAAGTGCGTGATTATGACCTATATCAAAAAAAATTTACTTCATCATTCAGGCGTTGACTTGATGCCTGGTTTTGTAGAAACAAAATGCATCATTCTATAATGACATTTATTGTGCGACCAACGCTACCTGATAGATGGTAAAAAATTCAGGGTCCTGATCTAATAGGTTAACATTTTGCCGGGACCACAAACGATTTTTTTCATCTACATGAGTAGGGGTGAAATGTGGGGCACAGTGGCCAACCTTGCTGTACCCTCCTTCTATTTCTTTTACCAGAAATTTCAAAGGATTAATTCTGGAAATGATTTCCAATTATTTTCTTATAGGAAGCAGGTTGCAGCTTAAAAATACAGGATTATCATTCAACTCTAAAATTTGTTTAAGCTTGTAAGCTTTTGGGCTAGATTTTAATTTTTGATAAAGTTCTGTGGGGTCAATAATCTGATACAATGTTTCTTCATAAACGTATGCAGGCCAAAACTCAATATCCAAGTTAAAAGTGTGAATTGGTAATGCATTTAAACCTAAATCTTCCAACTGTGATTTTTCCTTATCAAATAGAAAATATTTACTTTTATTATTATAGGTTACAGAAATGAAAACATAATTTTTCGATTCACTTATATTACCTATTTGATAATATTTGTGTGCATGTTGTCGATAATAATTTGTTTCTGTGTAGTATTCATTTGGCATTCTTTTTTTTCCTAAGTTGAAAAGTAAATGAGGTTCAGAACGGTTGTTCTCGTTCACTCGAAACACTGTATCAACTAAAAATTCTTTATAACAAGCGTTATTATCATAGTCATACCAATGCGTATCAAATAAGTAGGGTAAATTTTTTATGAATGTTCCTATGGGTTCCACGATGGAATCTACTTTTTGAAAATTTTGATCCAGTAAAAAAATGTTATGATTTTCGTTAGAAAAGCGAGCAGATTGAAAGATCGCATAATTTCCATTCATTAACTTTGAAATATGTGTTGCATGTGTGTAACCTATTGAATATCGGTCAATAAAGTTTCCAAAAATATCATATTTGAGAAGTTTTCCGCCACGTGGATCTAAAATAACAACATGCTTTTCGTTTGAATCAACAATAAAATCCTCAATACTAATATATTCGGAAGGCCCTTCTCCCTTATTATGAATGAAGGAAAATAAATCTCCATTTTTTTTGAACACAAAAAGCTTTTGTTGTTGGTCCACAACAAATAAATAGTTTTTTGTAGCCTTAAAATTTAGTATTTTCCCTACCAAATTTCCAGTATCATATTCGAGAAATGTAAATTCCAGTGAATCCGCAAAATCATAAAGATTAGCCTCATTAGAAATAAAGTTTTCAAAATCGATAATGGAATTATTAACGTGGTCTCTATTTTTGTCTGACTTACAATTGGTAAAAGTTAAAACCAATATTAAAATCGAAAAGGAGTATTTAGAATATAGAGATACAATTTTGTTCATATAATTTTAACCCTCAATAATTTTATGTTCAGGATTATCGGTGAATTGTTCTGTAGGTTTTGCCTTCATCTCCATGTATTTTGCAAGATATAAAATATAGCCAAATTATACTGATTTTCATAAAATAGATAGTCATTTTATACCTTGGATTTCACCTTATTTTTTTAACTTAACACCATTGAAATACATCTGCACCGAGTCCACTATTTCTATCGTGTAGGAAGTAGCGAACGTATTATCTTTGGAGGCAGGGTCACAGGAAAAGAGACAATAGAGCAGCCATAGCTGGAACAGGATTACCGAAAAGTTTTTCATAAACAGACAACATGACTACCAAGATATTAATAAATTCATTTTATACCAATTTAAGCAGGGTTCATTTGTTACAGGGAAGTTTCGAATCCAGCCGGACGGTGGATTCAGAAGGGGTTTGTGACTTTTGGCCACAATATCAATCATCCCTACCATTGACGTTCTATCCATGGTCGATTTCATTTATTATTCAAATTGCATTTACAAAAGTAATGAGATTTGGTTGGTCTGGCTATAAACTATTTTAGGGAGGGCACCATTATAAAGGCTTTTATTATTTTGTCCAGTTTTCAACTTTGATATTTTTCAGGCGAGCAAAGTGCTTTTCATTATTAGTCACTAAAGTCATATTGTTTTCAATAGCAGTTGCTCCAATCAAAAGGTCCATATCATCAACTATATTTCCTTCTTTTTTAAGTCTGGCTTTTTCCTTTGCGTAAACATCCAAAGCTCCATAAATTGGAAGTTGCTTAAATTTGTCAATCAGTTCGTTGATAACAGGCCTATTCTTATCAGGAGTAGTGCTTTTTTCAACTCCGTATTTTAATTCCGCAACGGTAATCTCTGAAATGAACAGATTTTCAAATCCTATATTTTCAATTTTCTCAGCAAGCCCATATCTGCCTTTAAGGAAATAGATACAGATATTGGTATCTAGCAAAAAAGCCATTACAAATCCTCAATCTGCCTGTTAGTGTACCTACTTGCTCTAATCCCTTCAATTATTTCTTCTGCACTTTCTTCAGATTCCCATGCGCCAAACAATTTTTTCCATGAATCATCCTTTACCTCTTTTTTTGTCTTCTTAAGAGAGTCAGTAATCTTGCTAATCAATTCAAGTTTTTCGTCAGCACTCAAATTCTTAACCATCCGAAATATATTTTCCGCCATGTCTATCCCGTTCTTTTCCATATGCAATCAAATTTAAGTCCTATAAAGTAACGAAAAATATTCAGATTTAAGTGCGTGATTATGACCTATATCAAAAAAAATTTACTTCATCATTCAGGCGTTGACTTGATGCCTGGTTTTGTAGAAACAAAATGCATCATTCTATAATGACATTTATTGCGCGACCAACGCTACCTGATAGATGGTAAAAAATTCAGGCTCCTGATCTAATAGGTTAACGTTTTGCCGGGCCCACAAACGATTTTTTTCATCCACATGGGTGGGGGTGAAAAGTGGGGGACAGTGGCCGACTTTGCTATATCCTCCTTCTACTTCTCTTACCAGAAATTTTAAGGGATTTAATTGGGAAATGATTTCCGTCCTTTCCTCCCGAGTAACTGTGCCAGGGGTCGGGAATTCCTCAAGAGAGATACCAGAGCGATAAAGCATCAGCCCTTTATTATTGATGCTCAAAAAGCCTTCCACTACCCCTGCCATTGGTTTTGGGGTATCGTAATCTTCTCTTCCCCCAATTGGATATCCGGGATTAAGGATAAACTTATCAAAGGGAATGCCTTCGATGGATAAGCCATTTTCCTGTTGGCTCAGGTCATAGGTATGAAATAAGGTGTCCGTTGCAAAAACAAATTGAATCAGGTCTTCATTCACCTGAAATATCGGCCGTATAAAATTAAAAGCCTCCCCCTGAAAGTACCTGCTTTTGGGATGCAGCGGAACGATGGGTGTGAAGCCTCCGGTATCAGGATGGATCAGGTCAAAGGTGTTGAAATGGGAATAATAGGCCTCCTGGTTGGTAGCTGCGGGATGCTGGGGACCACCCGTAAAGGCAACTAAATTTAATTCATTGTTGATATAGGCTTTATGTAAATGGTCGTAACCGGAGTAAATGATTCCTTTACCCGCATAAGGTTTTTTAAAGCTTTTGATAAAATTAAAATCAAGGTCATAAATGACCAGTTTTTGTGGTCCCAGGACGGCAATACCGTTTTGGACAAATGTGACTGCACAGGCGGTATTGCCATAGGAGGTGGGGGCGTCGCCAGGTTGGTCGAAGGTGGAAAGGACCTCACCCTTTCGATCCGTCAGGATCAGTTTCTTTTGCCGAAATTCATGGAAAAGAAAAAGGTCCTTTTCAGGATGAACCGCATAAAGTCGCAGGTTTCCCAGAAAATCCACCTGCACCGAGTCCACTATTTCTAAAGCGTAGGAGTTGACTGGTGCCTTTTCTTTAGTGGTGGGACTACAGGAAATGAGGTAAATGATCAAGCACAGTTGGAGAAGGATAGCGGGAATATTTTTCATATTCAATAATTGAACTATTAAGTTAATGATAAAATTACTGAACTCAAAATGAATTGTAATTATATTCATTTAGTGCGCTAGGATCAAATACTGTCCGAAGATTTTCCCAAAAGGGGTATTCTAATAAAGGGTCCCATTCCTTCCCGTTATCAATCATCCGCATTCCAATACGCCATCCGCTCACAACTGCTGACTTCCACACTGTAGAAGCCGAATTCCTCGGTCACCTTTCCCTTGATCAGGTAGATGCCGCGGCCTTTGAAGGGTGTCTTTTTGACCACCGGAGGGAAATGTACGGTATCGATCCAGTGGCCTTCCCGGTCGATAAAGGTGCCGAAGTTCATCACCTGCCCTTTGACCGTCCGGGTGTATTTGACGGTGACCAGGTAGCCGACGAGCTGTACCCGCCTGCCCAGAAACTGCGCCGTTTCCCTGGCTGCGATGCCCTGGATCTGCTGCTCCTTTACCAGCAGAAAGGGGGAGTCCAGAGGGAATTCAAGGATCTCCAGCTGGTCGATGATCTCCTGCCTTACATCGGCCACCTCCAAAACAGGGGGCTGCAGCTCACGGAATCCCGCCTGAGCAAACAGCCGTTGGCTGCCGCCGACAGGGGCTTTTTTACGGTGCAGGATAAAATGGGCCTCCCAGAGCGTTTCCTGCTTGCTCTTCCCGGTGAAGCGGAAACAGCCTATCCGCACCAGGATGAGCAACTGCTCCAGGCTGATGTCTACCCGGGAGACAAAGTCCACCAGGCCGGTAAATGCCCCTCCCTGCTGCCTTTCCTGCAGGATGTTGACCACGCTTTCTTTTTGCAGGAACTTCATGTGCACAAAGCCCAGGTATACGGTTTTGCCCCGGATGCAGGTCAGGTTTTCACTTTCATTGATGTGCGGGGCCTGTATGTCTCCACCGTTCATGCGGAGCTCGTGGACGTAAAATTCGGTATGGTAGAAGCCCCCGAAATTGTTGATCACGCCCACCATAAACTCCAGGGGGTAGTGGGCCTTGAGGTACAGGCTTTGGTAGCTTTCTACGGCAAAGGAAGCGGAGTGCCCCTTGGCAAAGGAGTAGCCCGCAAAGCTCTCGATCTGATGCCAGACCTCTCCGCTTACCGTTGCATCCCGCCCCTTTTCCCGGCAATTGGCAAAGAAACTGTCTTTCACCCGCTGGAATTCATCTTTGGAGCGGGATTTTCCGCTCATGCCCCGCCGCAATACGTCGGCCTCGCTCAGGGACAGTCCGGCAAAGTAATGGGCCACCTTGATCACATCTTCCTGGTAGACCATGATGCCGTAGGTTTCGGGCATGATGTCATGAAGTACAGGATGGGCCATTTGTCTCCTGGCCGGATCGATGTGGCGCAGGATGTATTCCCGCATCATGCCGGAGCGGGCTACCCCCGGGCGGATGATGGAGCTGGCGGCCACCAGTTCCAGGTACTCGTCGGCCTTCATTTTGGCCAGCAGCATGCGCATGGCGGGTGATTCCACATAAAAAGCCCCCACGGTACGCCCCTCCCGCAGGTGCTGCTTGATTTTTGGGTCTTTTTTGAAAGCGGCCACCTGGCGGATATCCACTTCCTTTCCCTGATTCTGGTGGATGATTTCCAGGGTACTTTTGATATGCCCCAGCCCCCTTTGGCTGAGGATGTCAAACTTGTGCAGGCCGATGTCCTCCGCCACATGCATGTCGAAGTGGGAAATGGGGAAGCCTTTGGGTGGCAGTTCCGTGGCGGTGTAGTAGTGGATGGGTTTGTGGGCAATCAGCACTCCTCCCGCATGGATGCTGAGGTGGGAGGGCATGTCCCGAATCACCTGACTGTAACGGTAGATCAGCTTGCCATACTGGTCAGGCTTATAATTGCTGCTTTCCAGCTTGTCCCCATGGTAGATTAGGGATTCAATTTCGGATTTGGGCAGGCCAAAGACCTTGCCCAGCTCTCGCAGGACAGAGTTGTACTGGAAGGTATTGAAGGTGGCCAGGAGGCAGACATGCTCGCTCTCGGGTCGGTTGTATTTTTTGAAAATATAGTGGGTCATTTCATCCCGGTCTTTCCAGGAGAAGTCCAGGTCAAAGTCAGGGGGATTTTCCCGGTACAGGTTGATGAACCGCTCAAAGTACAGGTCCAGCTCGATGGGGTCCACATCGGTGATGCGGAGGCTATAGGCTACGATGCTGTTGGCCCCGCTGCCCCGGCCCACATAGAAGAAGTTTTTGCGTTGGGCGTAGTTGACAATGTCATAGTTGATCAGGAAGTAAGAGACGAAGCCTTTTTGCTGGATCATTTCCAGTTCCTTAAGGATGCGCTTCTCTTTGACCTCGTCAATGGTACCATAGCGCATCAGGGCACCTTTAAAAGTTTCCTGCCGCAGGTAATCAAAATCTTCCCAGTCTGAACCCAGGATGTCCCGCCTGTTTTTGACGGCCTGGAAGTAGAAGGAAAACTGGCATTGTTCCAGCAGTTTTTGGGCGTTGTAGATCAGGTAGCTGTGCCCCTCGCTGCGGCCCACCATGTCGGCATAGCCGTAAAACCGTTCGGATGGATCGCCCTGTTCGCAGACGGGGAGTTTGCTCAGCAGGGTGTTGCCGTCCATGCAGCGGAGCAGGCGGTGGGCATTGAAACTGGTTTTATCGGTAAAACTTACCGGCTGCAGTAGGACCAGCCGGTCTTTGTGCTGTGCCCAGGGGCTGTAGGGCAGCCTTTTCAGTTGGGAGGGATGCAGACCGATGTACTCGTTTTCACGCAGGGGGAAATGCTTTTCGGAAAAGGGGTAAATAAAGAAAGCATGGTCCATGGTGGGAGCCTTATCTGGGAAAGGTTGTTGGTGTACCAGGTGATGGGAGAGGTGGAGGTTCAGTTCATAGAAGCCCTCCTGATTTTGGGCCAGGCCGATGTACTGCTGCTGTACGCCGTTGCGAAAGTCGATGCCGATCACGGGGTGGATGCCGTTTTTTTGGGCTTCCCGAATAAAGGGAAAGACCCCGGATGTGCTGTTGATGTCGGTCAGGGCCAGGGCATCGAGTTTGTGCTTTTTGGCTTCTGCCACCAGGGCTTCCACGGAGAGGGTGCCGTACTTAAAGCTGTAGTGACTGTGGCAGTTGAGGTGCATTTTGTTTATTTAATTAACATTATTGGGTTAATAATATAAACAAAAGAATGGGTTTTAGGGTACTCTCATAGAAAAATATTTTGGAAATTTGATTTTAGGGAGGAAGGAGGTGCAGGAATGGAGCAGATACTATTTAATTTTTTTTGGGCCGGAGAGATTGAATTTATACTGAATTTAACCCGACTTTCACCCGGCAATTGATCTGGTTTATCGTTATTTCACCTCAAGCAATCTTAAATCTTAAATCTAAAATCATCAATCCTAAATCCGTTTACCCTTTT
>JBBDSB010000588.1:13719-19183 GCA_040905205.1 Cyclobacteriaceae bacterium | reverse complement strand
AACATCACTCCAAAAAAAGTGATGATGCTTCTTTTAAAAATTTCGTTTTCAATCCATTCCATTTTTTAAATAGGATTCAAATTTTGGCTATAAATGACAATATGACATCCTCAATAAGATAGGCCATGGCATTTGGATTAATATTTTTGGCCTGAATAATGGCAAATATCAATAAGGTGCAATAGGGTTATCAACAATTACATCAACTTATCAGGCCATTAAAAAGAATGGGCCTGCTCCAACTTTGTTGCTGAAGCAGGCTATTCTTAAATGCTAGGTTCCCTCAATCCAAAGCACCTTTTCTAGAATCAATACCCTGGATTTTGGGTCAAGGCCGTATTGGTTTCCAATTCAATCCTGGGTATGGGCCACAGGTAATCCCTATTGGGGTCAAATGCCCTTGTTTCTACCACTACCATTTCATCCTCATTGCTGATATGGTCATAGCTTGGCGTTCCGATGGGATCTATCATCGGTGCTTCTGTCAACCAGCCGCCTTCACCGTAGCGGTTTACCCTTCCTATATATGGCCCCGGCATCACCTCCTCTGCGATTCTCCATCTACGGATATCGAAGTACCGGAAACCTTCAATGCCCAATTCATGTCTTCTTTCCTTCCTGACAATGTTTCTCAACTCCTCTTGGGTTTTGCCCATTTCAATGGGAGGCATTTGCACGGATTCCCTTCCTCTGATCGCATTGAGGGCCTCATAAACAGATTCATCCAACTGGTTCATTTCCACTTTGGCTTCGGCATAATTGAGCATGACCTCTGCCAACCTGAAAATGGTCAGATTTTGGTCTGTGGATCCTACATCCGTAGGATAGTTGGCGACATCTACATGTTTGCGATACAGGTATCCGGTAAATGATGCATAGGCATGTTGCGCTTCAATATTTGGCACCCTTACCATTTCGTCTCCCCGAAATTCCCAGGTCATGGTACTGTCACTGTGGGTTTCATATATCCAATTGACCAAACGGGAACCAGGAACCACCAGGGTATAATCCAAACGGGGATCCCTGTTCTCAAATGGGTTTTGGGGATCATAAAGTGGTGATTCATCGATGGGAAGTCCATCAATGGCATCATAAGTGTCCACCAAATCCTGAGGGGGCTTTTTATTGGAATGTCCAAGCGCCATTCTGGACCAGAAGTTTCTGGGCATATTATGCGTTTGAACCCCTCTGAGGTACTGAATCCGCATGATCACCTCTGGGGAATTGTCTCCGGCAAAGGTAAACATGCCCGAATAGTCAGGGTCTATTTGATAGGTTCCTGAGTCCATCAGCTCTTTTGCAGCAGTGGCCGCAACTTCCCATCTTTCATTCCATAAGGCCACTCTGGAAATCAGTGCCAATACTGTTCCTTGCGTCACCCTCCCTTTTTCGGAGGCGTCCATGGGCAGGTACCCTTTGATATCATTCAACTCCGACAATACAAAATCAATAACTTCTGATTTAGGAGTCCTTGGAGTCTGGGCTTCTTCCAAGGTGAGGGTAGTAGTCACCAAAGGAATATCTCCATATAATTCTGCCAGGTAGGCATAGAAATAAGCCCTGATGAACCGGGCTTCTCCCACGAGCCGGTCGTATTTGGCGGGGTCCATTTCATCCCGTAGGTGGCTTCCCCGGGAAGTGATGAAGTTGGTCCGGTTAATGGCCCGATAGAAATGAGACCAGAAGCCATTGGTAAACCCATTGTCGGCGTTTTGCTCTCCCCGGCCCAAAGCCTGGAGGGGACTTCCGTTTCTATCCCAACCATCATCGGAGGCAAAATCAAAGGACAAAAACCAGGCAATGCCCGCAGGCCAGTACCACAAACGGTTATAAACGCCATTTACCGCCATTTCCAATTCGGTTTCATTTTCAAAAAAAGTCTCGCTGGAAGGAGAATCCAACGGTAACCTTTCCAGGTATTGTTCATCGCAGGATAGTCCCAAGATCAATACCGGTATTAAGCATATATATTTTATTAGTTTTTTCATGATTTGCAGGTGTTTAGAAGTTGACATTCAAACCCAGGGTATAGGTACTCATTTGGGGGTACCAGCCACCAGTACTCACAGGAGCTTCAGGATCATATCCCTCATAAAAATCAGTGATGGTAAACAGATTTCGGCCACTCAGATAAATCCTTAACCTTTGGATATTGATTGGCTCCAATACCTGACTGGGAAAGGAATATCCTATTTGGACATTTTGTCCACGCAAATAGGCCGCATTGCTCATCCAAAAGCTGGAATTCTGCTCATTATTGGTTTGGTTCCAAGCCAACCTGGGAAATGATCCATCCGGATTATCGGGTGTCCATCGATCCTTGTGTTGCTCGTGTACAGTACCTCCCACATAAAAAGGCATGATCCCCTGCCCGAAAAGGTAACCATCTGCTTTACCCACGCCCTGCAAAAATACAGAAACATCAAAACCTTTAAAATCAGCATTGAACCTGGCACCAAAAGAATGCCTTGGGATAGGACTTCCAATAACGGCCAAGTCCCTGTCATTGATCATGCCATCCCCATCCACATCCCTGTATTTAATATCTCCGGGCGCCACATTACCGAACTGATCGGCATGGTTATCCACTTCTTCCTGAGATTGGAACAAGCCTTCGGATATATAACCGAAAAAAGACCCTATGGGATGACCTTCCCTATTTACCGTAAGCCCGGTATTTTCTATCCCCCGCATATCGACTACTTCATTTCTTACGTCGGAATAATTCAACATCACGCTATAATTCAATTCTCCTACCTTATTGCGGTAGTTGACCATCAGATCATACCCCGTATTGTGCACTTCTCCGGCATTTTGAAAGGGTGCATTCAGGCCCAGCGTAAGGGGAATATTCAAGGCCAACAAAATATCCTTGGTTTTCCTTTTATAATAATCCACGGACACATCCAGTTTACCCCAAAGATTAAATTCCAATCCGATGTCTGTAGTTTCGGTGGTTTCCCACTGAATGGATGAATTGGCCATACTGTTCAGGGCTGCACCGGGAGCGTTGGCCCCTTCAAAGACATAATCCTGTCCCCCACCGCCCAGGGACATAAAAGCTGCGAAAGGATATAAACCGATATTTTGATTACCCAACTGTCCCCAGGATGCCCGAAGCTTTAATTGATCTATCACCCCGGTATATCCCTGCATAAATGATTCTTCCGAAATCCTCCATCCTGCAGAAAAAGAGGGGAACACACTTTGACGGTTGCCTTCGGCAAAACGGGAAGACGCATCTCTTCTGACATTGGCCTCAAATAAATACCTTTCATCAAAATTATAGGTTACCCTTCCGAAAAGAGAGCGCAAGGCCCAATGGCTGGCGGCACCGCCTGTTTGTTCATTGGCCCTGTTTCCAGCATTGATTTCCTGGTATTGGGGCAAAGGGAATACTTCCCTGTAAGCAGAAATCCATTTGTTGATCTGGTCCTCTTGCTGGTAACCTCCGGTAAATCCCAGGGTGTGTACCTCATTAAAGGTTTTGTCCATCTTGATGATGGCCCGCACGTTATTGTACCATTCCCTATCATACCGCTCTGTCAGAGAATTCCGTTGAGGCACAAAATGGGTGGGTGTTTCACCGTCACGGGCATAGGTTTGTGTGATATTGGAAAAACTTTGTGTATGAGGATTCACGAATTTAGGGGCATACATTACCTCTGCTGAAAGCCAGTCAGTGATTTTGTAATCCAATCTGAAGTTAATGATGGCATCCAAACTTTCTTCTGTTCGCAAGCCGCCGTCTTTGGCCCTTGCCAAAGGGTGATCGCCGTTCCAGCCTTCACCATAACGACCATTAGATAAAACGCCTACCTCATTGGCAGGAATCCTTCTCATCCAGTGAAATACATAGCCTGTTCCATTGGAAGGTTGGTTTTGTACCGATCTACTTAAAAATATATCGGAAGAGAAAGTTAATTTTTCGGTCACATTAACATCCGAATTTAACCGGATATTAAATCTGGTAAAGTCCGTATTTGGTATGATACCATCCTGGTCCAAATAACTGATGGAACCAAACAGTTTTGCCTTTTCACTACCGGCATTTATGCTGATGTTATGGTTTTGCATAAAGGCTGAATTGCTCATGGTCAATTCTTGCCAATCGGTATTAGGATACTGATCAGAGGGCATCCCTGCCCGGTAATCTGCCAAAAACTGCTCGGAATATTGGGGATCATTGCCAATATTCGTAAAGGCTTCATTGGCCATTTCCATATGATCCAGGGCACCTACTATATCGGGCAACCGGGTAGGGACCTGAAAACCTGCATACATATTATAGTTTACCCTTACGCCTTCCACTCCTCTTTTGGTAGTGATCAAAACCACTCCATTGGCAGCCCTTGATCCATAGATGGCAGCGGATGCCGCATCCTTCAGTACGGAAATACTTTCTATTTCATTCGGATCCACATTGTTCAGATTGGTTTCTACCCCATCTACCATAATCAGGGGATTAGGGTTTCCTATTGTACCGATTCCTCTGATCCTTATCGCTCCTCCATCACTGCCAGGTTGTCCACTTCTCTGGGTAACAGTTACACCAGGTGCAATGCCCTGGAGTGCCATGGAAGTTTGCCCCACCGGCTGATTAACAATATCTTCTGAAGTGATGGTACTAACCGATCCGGTAAGATTCACTTTCTTTTGGGTACCGTAACCCACCACGACCACCTCATCCAAGGAGGATAAATCCTCTTCTAAGGTAATACTAACTTCAGTTTGATTATCCAATTCCACCCTTTGGGATTGATATCCGATGAAGGAAATCAATAAAACACTTCCCGCAGGTGCATCCAGTGTAAAATTCCCATCAATATCTGTAACTGTGCCGGTATTGGTGCCTTCAATGATAACTGTTGCACCTGGAATACCCTGGCCATTGATATCAACGACCGTGCCGCTAATGGGAATCAGATCCCTTTCAGGACTGATAAAATTCCCAAATTCAGAATCAACTTCTCCTTCCATGATTCGGCTTTCAGCTTGAATTGGTGGACTGATTAGTACCATTCCAAATATCAGGAGAAAAGCCAGGCCACCCATCCAATTAATGGACGCCTTTTCCACTTCATACAGTAATTTCTTTTTCATATTTTTGGATTTATGTTAAACATTTAATTTTGCTGACCAAGAGTTGATAACTCCCGATTAATTAGGTATCCTAATCCGTTTTTATCATAGGCAATTCGTATGGTACTGCCTTCAAATTAAGCTATAAATATTGAATTCATCAAGGTTCAAAGAAAAATTAAATTCTAAAATGAATCAACTATTTATCCAATAAATTCTTATTATTAGGGATTTAACGTTATTTTTTGGAATTTTCATATCCGTTTTCCTATATTCCAGGAATAATATTTTTTACGTTGGCCCAAGCATCAGTTTTTTCAAAACTGCCTTTTATAATTTTCAAACACTTCCAGCAATTCATAGATAAGGTCTTGTAAAAACT
>JBBDSB010000588.1:0-13619 GCA_040905205.1 Cyclobacteriaceae bacterium | reverse complement strand
CCTAAATTAATCAGTAGATTTAAGATGGACACTTAACTGGTTGAGTAGCTTATCCCCCACCTCAGGCTCGTCCCCAAAACGGTCTTTAGTCTCTCCAGGGTCTTCTTCCAGGTTATAAAGTGCCGCCTGTGGTGCGCTCGGGTCGGAGGTTGAGCATCTCCTTCTTGAACCACTTTCCATTTACCCTGGCGCAGGCCATAGGAATTACCGCTTCCCCTAACCACTACGGATTCCCTACTACCTTCATCCACTATATTTCCATAAAAGGCTGGTAAAAGGTCATGACCATCCTTTGCTGTTCCTACAGGTAACTTCTCTCCAACAAGCCCGGCTAAGGTTGGTAAAATATCATTGAGTGCAATAAGCTGATTGCTCACCTTTCCCTTAGGGAATTTACCCGGCCACCTGGCTATTAAAGGCGTCCGGACCCCCCCTCATAAGCTGTCCATTTGGTTCCCCTAAAAGGGGCATTGGGTTGATGGGCATCAGGGTTAACTTCCATCTTCACATCCGAAGGGCTGTTTGTTGGTTTTTTTGCATCATCCTCCGGGCTGGTTGCTATAAACTGCGAACCATTGTCACTGGCAAAAATTACAAGGGTATTGTCCTTTAAACCTAGCAGGTCGAGTTCCCCCAATAACTTCCCCACAAAATAATCCAATTCATGAACATAATCGCCATAAAGGCCTGCCTTGGTTTTTCCCCTAAAGTCCTGGTCAACAGCTAAAGGTTCATAATTGGTCATCACTCCGGTTTTTTTCCAGCTCCTCCATGGGTATTCTCCGGTCATCAACGCATAGCGGGTGGGTGAACATACTGAAACCGGGCAGTAAGCATCGGTAAACCTAATTCCTTCTGCGGCTAATTGATCCAGATTTGGGGTTGGTACTTTTGAATCAGGATTGTAAACACCCAGATCTCCATAGCCCAAATCATCGGCAAAAATAAACAGGATGTTGGGTAAGGGATCTTTTTGGGTTTTCTTTTCCTGTGTGCTACAGGACATGAATATATAGGCTACACAGGCAAATAGTAAACTGATAATCCGTTTAGATTTTATCATAGTAATTAATTTGATGTTAATTGGAATAAATATTTTGTTTTTTTATGAAGATGGGGTTGGTCCAGGCCCATGAAGGATTTCTATCTGCTATGGTAGCGCTGATTCTAATATAAACATCTTCAGGAGAAACCTCATAACTTCCAATTAAACTTTGTTTTACATCTTTTTTAATCACACCCCCTGCACCAATAACCTCAGATTCCTTTTTATTAAAAACGGCAACCCCAAATGTCAGGCTATTAAATACGGCAACCCCCTCGAAACCGGATAAAGAATCCAACACATTTTCGTCATACCCTCCCCAATACGGGTGGGGTATATAGGCTAGTAAGGGGCCACTGGCATTAGCGAAAAGCCGGTTTCACCGTTGAGCTTCCTGGCGGCTAATGCCCTACATATCCCAACTCATTTACACCCCGGGTCGCACCTCCTGCGTCGGCCTACCCAGGGCTACCAAGATTGCACCCCGCCGGGGTGCTGTATTGCATACTGTCATCTGGATTCCTGCGTTTTTAAAATGTTAATTCTACCGATGACGGTTTTTTCCTTAAATTACGTTGAACTCAGGTTGATAGTATGGAAAAGGGCAAGTCAGGAAACCAGGATTTAAAAGCCTCTATTGTTAAAGGATTTTTAGTCACCTGCCTAATACCCAACAGTTAAAAAAAACAGCATAAATTGGGCTCTATATCGATCCTATCGATATTTAAAACATCCTCTTTGCATTATTGGGCTTCAATTGATTCGGGATTTCCCATCGTTTTCATTTCAATGTTTAAAATTGTCCCGTCCTCGGATTCATAAAATGCTTCCACTTGAAGGGTATTCCCACCCTGAGTGAGAGTAGGAATTTCACCGTTATGATTTACGGTTTCCAATAAATTCCAGTTTTGGTCATATAGTTGAAATAATCCGTCCAGGGTCAATTTCAATACCTGATTGTTTTTAATCCCAATGGGAACTTCCAGGGTATCAAAATTATTAAACTCGATTTTTATTTTAGTTACAGAAGATAGAGTTCCTTTTTCGCCAGGTTTCAGCCTTAAGATCATTTGAGGGCCTTGTTCATCATAGGGGTTATCAAATTCGAAAGAACTGAATACAGGTTCACCTGGCTGCCTTAGCTTTTGGACATGATCAAAACGATCTACATGATAAGGAAATAAGTTCCATTTGTTTTCTCCTTTTGGCTCCAGGTGGTATTCATTTTCAATATTTTCCATCCTTAATTTCTGTTCGGGAGAAAAAGCCCCTGCCATTCTTGCCGTTTCCCAATTATTGATGGCTTTAAAAATCTGCTCGCTCTGACCATTCTTATCCACATTTTCAAAATTGACATTAAAAGCAAAACCGGCATCAAATCCTGCAGCCCTTGCCAATAACCATTCGGTATCCTCAATACTGGTTTGATCCGACATACTGAACCAACCCAACATGGAAGGCAATAAATTCCTCCGGTAAAAATCCTGGTTCATCAGCCGATAATTGGTTTGGCTTTCCCTAAAACCAGCATACCAGGGTTCCCCCCAATTATAACGAGTATTGATATGCCAGTTAAAATGGCTGGGATTGCTGGCATCATTGATCACTTTTCCCCGTAATTCAGGGCTTAAATGATCATACCAGGTTTTGGTAAACCAACTTCTTGCATATTGGCCCATTCCGGTGGACCATACTCCTTCCAAACCATCAAATGATATCTGCCTTAATCCCGTCTCATTAAATAGGTCTGCCAATTTTATTGCAATTTCTTTCGATAATTCGGCGTTGCTTAAAAAGACCTTATAACCATGATCCATTAGTTTGCCGATCGATGACCCTTTTTCATGGGAAGATGGATTTGTCCCATATGCTCCTCTGATACAACCGATAAGCCGCCAAGGCGTCGTTTTTGAAACTTCTCTATACCGGATAATTTCATCCCCAATTAAAACAGCGTGTAGTGTATTGTTTTTCATTTGATTAAAAAATACCGGCGATTCAATCACCAATTCGTCAGCATCCTCATCTATAGAGGATATTAGTTTGCTTTCTCCCACTTTGGCCAGCCTTTTGTCTGGTAACGGAGTCACATAAGGGTCATATGTACTGATAAAATTAGATAAGGTATGCACGCCCAAATTAATGCCATGGGATTGAGCCACCTTCACATACTCTTTCATGCTCTTCCAATTTTCAGGAAATGCTTTTTCGTTTAATTGGAAATGACCCCAGGTTTTAAAAGGGCCACCATGATATAAGTATTCCAATCCGGCTTTTTTGGTCAGTGCAATTGCTTTTTCAAGGTTGTCACCATTAAATCCAATGATCAGATAGGAGGCTGTAGAAGCTTTTGAAGTCTTTGCCCATTCCCCATCAATGGTAGGATGAGGAAGCCCTTCTGCCATCTCAATTTCTCCGATGGTGTTAAGTGCCTTTTCAGGTGGGCATCCAAAAAGGGCTATTTTAGAGCCAATTAATCCTCCATCCTCAAAGGGCGGCGCCACATATTCAGCATGGCCCCAATTGGCGATAATTCTTTTCTTGTTTCTATTGCGGGTATAAGCCTGTAAAACACTTCCTCCTTCAATTACTTTAGCCGTCTGTCCCCTGTAAAATTTTTTGTTTCTCCATTCGGAAGACATGTCTACCAGATCACCGGTTTCAAAAATGTCATATGCCGGCTCAATGTCATTTTCCTCGGAGGGAAATCCGCCCAAAGTCTTTACATTCAATGCCTGGATACCCAGGGCAAATGCACCGTCTCGGACCACCCCCACCGCTTCCCCTATAGTTTCGCGGATGCTGGTCGGATAAGGGCCCCAAATTACCAATTCAACATTTTCATTTGATGATAATGCCACCAACTCAAAAGAAATATAGGTAGGATGGCTTGAAACCCTGACCTCTGCCTCCACATCATTGGAATCAAAAGAAAAATGAATAGATCCATTGGATAATACTGCCTTACTTGGTGTTTCAATAATCCCATTATTTCGAATGCTTATCAGGTGAGTTCCATTTCCCTCCAACAGGTATTCCTTTTCATTTATTTTATCATACATACCAGAGACCCTACCAGTTTCATCTATAGATATCTTAAATGAACTGGACTCAAAACTAATTTCCTCGGCAAAAGTATTTTGAATGGTAAATAAAATAATTAAAATTGAGTACAAGCACTTTTTCATATCTTTGAAGTGTTTTTCGTTTCACCCTTTTTCTTCAGGTTGATTTTGTTTGTTGATGTTAGTTCCCCAAGAGTAAAATTTGAAAATATCTGTTAAGAAACTTGATTGATTTCTAATTAAGGACATAATGTTGATGCCCTTTAGGCGGAATGGTTATTTTCATACTGATGTTGTAATTCCTATCTACCTGCAGAGTGGAAGAAATACCATCTTGATTTTTTAGGTGAACTTCATCCATCAAACCTGTATAATAAACAGGAACGGTGATTTCCCGGGAAATTTCCGTCTGGAGAGGATTATAAACCATGAGCAACCCTTTTTCTTTTCCATCGGGATTTACATGAAGGATTCCATCCCAATCATTACCATCTGGTCTCCTCAGGTGGACAATATCAGCATTGAGTACTTCCCGGTGTTGATGGTAAAAATCAACCCATCCTTTAACCATGGCTTTGGTGCCATCCGTATCAAACAGTCTAGGCCCACGGAAACAGGCCTGTACCCCTGCCCCGAATAAATTGGCCATCCTTTGGGAATAATGATCTAAGTGATCTTTCAATGGCTCTATGGTTGCTGCTGACCCTCCGCCATGATACTCTGTCAATGGAACGAACATCCAACCCATGCTTGGCGTTTTGGTCCATGTACCATCAAAGATATTTTGTCTTTCAATGATTTCCTGTTGGGCCCTTGGAAGAGACCAGTTTACTTCCCGGTATCCCATGGCACATTTTGATGAACCGTTTAAATAATACCAATCTGGGACATTGAGGTAAATCCCCTCCGAACGGCACCATTTGTAAAAGTCTGAGATAATTTTAAACTGGTTCCATTGGGAATCTGCTAGTCCTTTGTGACCTGGGTGATCATGAGACCCACAGATATCGCCGGGATAAGAACCATCGTGTTCAATGATGTCCAAACCTGTTTGCTGGTACATTTCCTTTATTTTTCTAAAATACTCCAAACCCCAAGAGCTTGCCAAACAAGGCGAATTTCCGAAATAAGCGGTACCTCCCGGCCGGCCTGTTACTGGATTGATGACATCATCTTCTTCACTGATGGACCGGCTAGCCAACAATGAATATCCTCCCAATGCGATACCTTTCCTGTGGGCATAATCGGCCAGATTTTTAATTTCCCGATAATATTTCGGGTCTCCACTCTCCATGTTGAAACCACTTCCAAATGTCATGATCACCATATCAAATCCTACTTCTGCGGCTTGGTCTATAGCTAATTTGACTGATTCGACATCGGCATTTCTTACGTGCATCAAAATGGGGTTTTCTGTTACCCAGGGGGCAATTGTTCGGTACATCTTTCGGGTAGACAAGCCCTTTCTCTCTTTGTCATGGCTGTCAAAAAACAACTCCCAGGCCCGGAAAGACTCAAATGTACCCCCTCTTTCAATGCTCTTGGCAGGACCTATTGCTGGGTGAATTTCCAAAAGACAGGGAGTTTCCAAGGCATAGTTGACCTGGGAGGTATAAATAGAGTCAGGTTTCCAATGTACGGTAGAATGGTTGGCTTTCCGGTTACTCATAGAAGAAAAAGCAAAATCCGTCTCCACATGCATATTGGGAAGCCTCCAATCCGACTCTCCTTCCACGCTCGATTCTCCTTCAACAGCGGCCAGGATTTCGCTAACAAAATTATCCAGGAAAACAGTTTTTTCAGAATGGTTTTCCACCGAGATCCACTTACTGATCAGTGGAATGCCATCATAAATTTCGTAATGAACTTTCAGCTTAATCCCCTGAAGGGAGTAGGGTTCCATATGATCGGAAATCGGCCGACCAAAAATTGAAAAATTTTGAATCTTACTTCTCCCCAATTCCCCCGCAGCCTGACCATCCATTTTTCCTCCGGCATGATCCATTTTTCCCAATCTTATGGCTTCCGGCTTTTCAGAATTGGTAATCTTGGCCAGTTCATTCCAATTTTCTCCATCCTCCGAATATTCGCAAACCACTTGATGACCGTATAAATTCTGCCGTAAAAAATAGGCCTTCCCTTCTTTCAAAGTTCCCCGCTCCAATTCTTGTTGCCCATCCCATATGCCAAAAGTTTCATTTCCGGGCCTAAGATTAATTTTTATCGTTTTTTCCTTGAAAACCAGGGCTAATCCAGGTCCCCATGAGGCGCTTTGATCTGTACCGGGATCAATTTTACATTGAACCACCGTGGCCTCATCTGGAAAATCCATTTCTGCATAAACCACATTATTTACTCCGGCCATGATCTCTCCGGGTTTACCTTCATTGATAAAGGAATTACGTTCCATTTCTTTACTGGAAAAAATCCTCCATTTATTGTTCAAATCAGAAAAATTGTCATCAAAAAGTACTTCCAGCTTAGTTGAGTCAGATAACCTTACAGGTGCTTTAAATTCAACTATCAATTCTTTTCCAGGAGCCGGCCATTTGACATCTTTGGGAAGCCATTCCTCTCGGATTTTCCAGTTCAACCTGGGTTTGATGTTTTCAATGGAATATTTTTCAAATTGGAAAGAAGATTCATTATTGGCAAGGCTGTCTGTCCAGCTTTTTGACAGGTAATTATGTATGGGTTGCCCGATTAATCCACCCACATCATAATATTCCCCATTCAACATCACCTGAGCTTCAGGACGTACTGATCTCAGGAAATTTTCCTGAGAAATCAAATGTTTTAAACCGATGGTGGCAAAATTGGGGGAGATTCTGAATTTTCTTTCAATCAATCCATTGGAAATGGTAATTTCCTTACCATCTTCTGAAGGAATTACCTGTGCTAAATATGATTCGTTGTTGATCAACCAATCCTTCTGTCCAATTTTTCCTGTTTTTTCAGATTGACAAGATGAAAGAAAAAGTGAAAGGCACAATAAGATACCGTAAATATAATTTTCAATGTTTTTCATAACTTGCATTCACCATTCGCTTAAAAGTAAAATTACCAGCAAGGTAAGTTCTTAAAAAAACCAAACTCAAATTATATTTGAAGTTTACCAATCTAATGAACCAATACCTGCCAATAATTTTACTTTATCTGCTTTTACAAAGAAGAAAATTAAAAGGGGAAAACGAAAACCTATATCCAATTGAATATGGCTATTAATCCAGGGTAGGATCAAATGTCCCTTCATCCCATCCTATATTTTGCTCGAGGTTGGGGTTTTTTTCAATTTCATCTCTATGAATTGGGAAGAAATAATAGGATTCAGGGGTAAACATTTCAGTTTGTCCTGTATTAAATAATTCTGTCACCTCATAATCAAAATCTTCCGGTAAAAATTCATCACCACTAACCGGATCCAGTCCATCTTTCAGGCTTGCTTCTAAACCAAATTTCCTCATCCCATCAATTTCGGTATGTAATTTTCTGGCCCTTCTGAGATCCCAAAACCGTTTTCCCTCAAAGGTGAATTCTATCCACTTTTCATGATAAATGGCTTCTCTCAATTCATCCCTTGTCATCCCCATTGGAAATCCATACATGGAATTGGTTCCGGGTTCAATCCCCGCTCTTTCCCTGATCTGTAATAAAACCTCCATTGCCTCTTCCGGCCGGCCAGTTTCATTGGCAGATTCAGCCAAATTGAAAAGAACTTCAGCATATCGTATTTCCACCCAATCTACATCATTAAGTTCTGCTTGTTCTATGGGCAGCTCCACCTGTATCCCCTTTCTGGTATAGAATCCTGATCTTCCAAAAGTAGATCCTGGTCCAAAACCGTCATCCAAGCCCCCCAATTGAATATCCGTATATTGCCTTCTTCCTGTTTGTCCTCCCAGTTGATATAGAGATCCGTTATAAACAATGGTTTCATAAAATCTTGGATCCCGATTCTCCCAAAAGCTTTGAATATCATAATTATAATTGGGAGATTCACCAGGCAAATATCCATCTTTCATTGGATAAGCCTCCACCAAAGACCAAATGGGCTGATCTCCTCCTGTACAGTTCTTGGATTGAGATATGGGCCGCACACAATGTTCCTGTCTGCCATTCACCTTTACAGGATCCTGGTAAACCGTGGCCAGAATAACTTCCCTATTTGCCGGTTGCATCCAAATATCAGAATAGGAATCCATGAGTCCAAAACCTCCAGCAACCAAAAAATCCTTAGCCTCTTTATTGGCCATATAGGCATCTTCCCAATGGGAATTACCATAAGGGTTGGAGGGATTAAACTGGGGACTGGCCATATACAACTGTACGCGTCCTTTAAATGCCAAGGCCGCTCCTTTATCAACCCTACCAAAATCACTTCCGGTAAATTTATCCGGCAATCCGGAAATGGCCATTTCCAAATCCTCCAAAATGAAATCAAAACATTCCTGGGTTGAATTCCTGGGTACCATTAAATCATCATCTAGCAATTGAGGTTCACGAATAATAGGCACACCACCGTGGTGAATGACAGTTTTAAAATAATGGAATGCCCTTAAAAAGTAGGCCTGGGCTTTGATCTCATTCTTTTCCGTATCAGGTAACATGCCCTCATCAATATCATCCAACAATACATTCACTTTTCTGATTTGAGTATAGGGCCAATGTTTAAAAGAACCATTCGTGGTTTGTACAAATCCCTCTCCCAAAATTCCTACGGACTCATCTGCATTGTTACCATCATTCAATGGCCAACCAGTAAAGGTTGAAGCATATAAATCAACCAAATAGGCATTTGAAAGTGTAGGATCGTTCCAAACATCCTCAGGATTATATACTGACAAATTTTTCACCTCCAATACCTCTTCTGCACAGCCTGGAAGTAACAATCCCAACACTATTATATATAGAGAAATTAAATATATTTTCATCATTTCTAAATTTAAAATCTAACATTTATACCACCTGTAAAGGATTTCATCAAAGGGTAGGAATCCAACCTATCCTGCTCAGGGTCATATTCCTTAAAAGGGGTTAGCACAAAAATATTGGTGCCATTGAAGAAAAACTGCAAATTGATATTATTGGCAGCCAACCATTGAAATGGCAAATCATAAGCCACATTTAAATTTTTCAACCTGACATAGGAACCACTCCTGATCCAAAAATCGGAAGGACCCCAACCAAATTCTTCCATTCCCCACCCGCCTGCTCGTGGATAGGGCGCATCCGTCCTGTCCGGGGTCCACCTGTCGGTCCAAAGTTCAAAATAGGGTCTCCCTCCTACTTGGAAAACACCGCCGGAGCGGGTGTTCTGGGTCTTGACGATTTTATCATATGCGCCCACGCCCTGTAGCAAAAAATCCACTTTTAAATTTCTCCAACTGAAACCGCCATTGATACCATAATTGATTCTGGGAATGGCATTATTCGAAAGCCATTCCTGGTCATTTTGATCAATGATCCCGTCTGCCCCTTCCGTTCGGTTTACTCCACGAATGTCTTCATATAATATCACGCCCAACATTGGCTCTCTACCAAATTGGGTAAACCCTTCAGGAAGTGTATTTAAGGTGGCCTGATCCCTTATAATGCCATTGGACCGGTATCCCCATATCCTATTGATCGGATGACCTATAGCCGTTCTCCAATCTTCTAAACCAACAGGCTCGTCGATGACCAATACCTTATCCTTGGCATATCCGAGATTTCCTCCAATAGTATAATTGAATCTACCTATACTGTTCCGATAATTGAGGGACAATTCAACGCCCCTAACATCTATTTCCGCATAATTTTCATCACTTAATGGTGCCCCATAGGTTCCAGGTATGACTCTTATCCGTTGTCTTAACAGATCATACCTGTGATTTTGAAAATAATCAAAATTACCTACAAGCTTGTCATTAAACAAGCCAAAATCAAAGCCAAAATTATAGGCTATCATCTTTGCCCAGGTTATATTGGGATTGGGTGGCGTTCCTGCACGGATGCCATTATACAGTGAGGTTCCAAAAACATATCCTGTACTGGGCACAAAATTATTTTGAAACTGGAAAGCAGCCACATTATCATCACCCGTAGTTCCAACAGAACCCCTTAACTTGAACTCACTGAGTGAGGGAATGTTAACAAAATTTTCTTCCGTAATTCTCCATGCGAAAGAACCGGAGGGGAAAAATCCCCACCTGGTTTCTTTAGGAAACCGATAGCTGCCATCATACCTGAAGGAAAATTCCGCTATGTATTTGCTTAAATATTCATAACGGGTTCGGCCTATCCACGAAGCCCTTCCTGATTCAGATTCGCTCCCTGAAAAATATCTACGCTGGGTGTCTGTAGAAGCCGCAAAAATCTGATCCACACTGCTTGTCAATAATTCATTGGCAGAACCATTGAACATTTTTCCCGTGAAGGCAGACTGTTCATAAATGAGGGTACCAGCTACCAAATGGCTTCCCAATTCTTTCTCGTAATTCAAAAACCAGTTTAATTGATAATTATCGCCAAAGTTCGCGCTTTCATCAATTCCCTCAAATGATCTGGAAAGATTGTGAACATTGAGGCTATTGGGGTCAATTGGTCCAGGAACATAGGGGTTGCTTGCCGAGCCCTGTTGGAATAGAAATGATCTGTTATGGATAACAAAGTTTTTTTGATTTCTGGAATCAAAGGAATAATTGGCCATCAAACTTGTACTGAGGCCCTCAATAAAGGGGAGATTGTAATCAATCCTGATAATACCATTAAAGGTGTTGCGGTTGATCTTTCTGTAACTACCGTTTTCCAGCATCAATACAGGATTCCAACCCCCTCTTGCTATTGGAAAACCGTTTTCAGTATCAGTAGTTGGATTACCCTGTTCATCAACGAAAAACGGATCCAATCTGGACCAATTAAAAGTGGTTCTATAAAAATCCGATAATTCAAATCCTTCTCCCCCATCCCAATCATAGGGCCAGAAAAACCGATTGGTAACTCTTTTATTACCACTTAGGTTGAGGTTGACTTTAAGGTCATCGGTTATCTTTGCTGTAACATTACTTCTAAAATTATACCGGGAATAATCGGTATTGGTGAAAGAACCTTTGTCAGAATTCGTGCCCAACATCATATAATAAGTGATACTTTCATTGCCTCCATTTACACTTAAATTGTGCTGCTGAGAAGATGGATTTCTCCATATATAATCATTCAATTCATAATTTTTATCTTCAAAATATTGGAAAATCTCCTCCGTTATGGGCTGGGGATTTCCAAATGTTTCTGCATAGGAATTGATGTATTCCAATTCTTCGGTAGCGGTATATCTGGGTAAAGGCCGGGTAGGTCTGGAAGTAGAAATAAAACTTTTATAGTTAAATACAGGTTTTCCGGTTTTTCCCTGCCTGGTAGTCACCAAGACTACGCCGTTGGCAGCTCTTGCTCCATATATAGCAGCGGTGGCGGCATCTTTAAGAAAACTAATGTTTTCTACCTCGTTGGGATCCAAAGCATCGAAATCATCTCTGCTTTTAATTATATTATCAATAACATATAATGGTGATGAACCTTGGATGGCAGCACTCCCTCGAATTGAAATGCTGGAAGGAGCCCCGGCAAAACCGGACGATTGTACAACCTGAACACCTGGTGCCCTTCCTGCCAATACATTGGACAAATTGGAAGTAGGAATAAAATCAATATCTTCTGATTTTACGCTCGCCACTGATCCGGTTAATTTGGCTCTTTCCTGCGTTCCATACCCCACTACCACCACTTCATCCAAAGAAGAAAGGTCTTCGAGCAAGGTAATTTTAATTGAGGACTGATTGCCAACCGCGATTCTTTGCTCCTCATATCCTATAAAAGACACCAACAGAACGGCATCATCAGGTACTTCTATCGTGAAGTTACCGTCAATATCGGTGGCGGTGCCCGTATTCGTGCCCTCCACCAAAATCGTTGCTCCGGGGATGGCTTCTCCATTCCCATCAGTGACTTTTCCTGAAATTTCCTTTTCTTCCATCAGAATTTGAATGCTGGAGACGGATTCTTCCTGATTTGATTTGCCCACAAAAATAGAATTGTCCACCTGCTTGAATTTCAGTTTTGACGCCCTGGAAATGTCTACCAAAACATCATTGATGGTTTGCCTCTTGCTGTTCAAATGAAGGATTTCACGGTAATCCAAAACCTCTTCGGTGTACACAAATTTATAAGCAGTCCTTTCCTCCAGGTTTTTAAAAATTTCCTGCAGGTGCCATTCGCTTTTGTTCAGCCTGATAAAGGTTTTATCAATGGGCTTGATCTGGGCCCTGATCTCATGGGCCATGAGGGTCGACATCAGTATACACTGAATCAACAAGCCATACATTACGTTTTTCGATACCATTTTGATTAGGTACAGTAATTTTCTTTTCATAATTTTAAAGGATTTTAAGGTTTACACTTTAAGATTCGCAGGGCAAAGCAATTCATTTGGCGATGGAGGTTTTGTCCTGCATTTTATTGTTTCATAGGCTGCTGTTAATTATTTGAACACGTTTTCCTTTGATATCAAAGTCAAAGCCTGTAGAAAAGCCAAGACCCGTTAAAATGTCTTTTAAATTTTTATTTTGGAATGTGCCAACCACCTTTTGATTCAAGTCAACGGTCTTTTCGATTTCCATTTCCACGCCATACCATGCAGCAAGGTCATCCAAAATAAGTTTCAGTGTTTTTCTTTCAAATAGCAATATGCCCTCCTTCCAACCGGTAACCCGCTCCGGATTGAACCTTTGTACCAAAAAATCAGTGTCAGGCCTTTCTTCGTCCCAAAGTGCCAGTTGACCCGGTGCCAGTTCCACCTTCCTATCGGAAGCATCCAGCTTAACCCTTCCCTCGGTAAGGGCAATCTTGTATTGCCGATATCTTGCAAACACATTAAACGAAGTACCCAATGCGGTGGTGGTCAGGCCATCGGTCAATACCCGGAAAGGCCTTAAAGAGTCAGGGGCAATTTCAAAAAATGCCTCCCCTTTTAAATTTACCACCCGTTCCTCCTTCCCATAGTCAGAAGTAAAACTAATCTCAGAAAGTGCATTGACAATGATTTTGGTATGATCAGGCAAATTTAACGTGAGCT
Source organism: Cyclobacteriaceae bacterium (assembly GCA_040905205.1). Lineage (GTDB taxonomy): Bacteria > Bacteroidota > Bacteroidia > Cytophagales > Cyclobacteriaceae > Cyclobacterium. The sequence continues at coordinate 403 of JBBDSB010000588.1, read as the reverse complement.
TTTCCCCTGGCCCGGTTACCCTGGTGATGGTTTTTAGTAGAGGTCCATTAACCGATTGAGGTTCTGAACCTTCATATTTGAATCCTTCAACCAAAAAATAGGCGCTGAATATCAAAAGGGAAATGCTGGCAGCTATTTTGGCGCCTTGTATCCACATTTTCGACCACCTTTGTTTTGGCATCTTCTTTTGCTTATTTACCCTTCTATGGATCCGGTCCAGTAAGGCAATATAATCGGTTTGATCTTTGAATACCGGAGAAGGCTTTTCCCATTTTTTTTGCAGTAGCTTATCAAGCTGCATTTTAGCATCAGGGGATTCCAGCCACCGCAACACCTTCTGTTCTTCGTCCAGGTCGCAATCTCCACTCAAAAACCGTTTCAGTATGTCTTCTTCCAAAATGAT
>JBBDSB010000587.1:0-3156 GCA_040905205.1 Cyclobacteriaceae bacterium | reverse complement strand
AGTTGAAAGAAACCGTATGATTTATGAGGCCCTTCATAATGCTGATATTTTGGACGCTAAGGAAAAAGTCCTGGATACAATGGCATTGATAAAGGATATTAGTGCGACCGTACCCGTTGATTTTGACCAATTGGGGAAAGTCCAACCAAAAAAATTTACAGGAAAAATTTGGCCCCCCATCCTGGGCATTGCGGCCACTGTCCTGCTTATAATGGCCGCTATTTTTGTCTTCAGGCAATATAGTACTTCTCCTTCTTTAGATTCCCAGGTGACAGCATACCTGAATGAACCTTATCAAAGTCCCCCATTTTATAGAGGCCCCGAAGCGGCTTTAGGGCCATGGGCCATCCATTATGAAAAAGGTGAATATCAGGAGGCAATAAGCACTTTGGAAAATAATATGGCTACCGGGGACCCTGGTCCGGAAGCCTCGTTTTATTTGGGGTTAAGTTATTTGTACCTGGAAGAACCTGATCCAGAAAATGCGGCCATTCAGTTTAACCGGGTGCTCGATTCGGATAACAGGTATAGGGAGCAGGCCCTATGGTACCTGAGCCTGGCCTATATTTTGGATGAACAGCAGAATCTTGCAGTCGAAACGCTTGAAAAGATCACCGGCTTCAAAAAAAATGAGGCCCTGGAATTATTGGATAAGTTAGAGGAGTAAGGTTTTTTTCCAATGATGATTTCTTAATTGCGTTCGTTTTTTTCGAAGGAGGATGATACCTAAAATGATTCCCAAAAGAATGGCTATACCCAACCACATCGAAAACCTTTTCTCAAAATTTAAGGGAGCCGTGTCACCGGTTACTATGAAACTCAACCAAAAATGGGGGTGTGCCAATAGAGGGTCTTCTGTTGATTTTAGATAGTTCAGTTTTGCCAGCCTTAAGGACCTGTCTTTAGGTAGTCCCTGAACCAGGTTTTTATAAAAATCCACCATTAGGGTGGATGTAGTTTTAGAATCCACTTTCCACAGGCTGGTGACAATACTGGGACATCCGGCATAGGCAAATGCCCTTGAAAGACTCATAATTCCTTCTCCCCGGCTTAAGGTACCATCCGCTGTTTCGCAGGCACTTAAAACCGCCATTTGGGCATTGAAATTCATATTATATATTTCTGCAATGGTCAGTGAATCATCCTCCGATTCATCCTGACTTTGAGAAAAAACAAATTTGGAATACAATGGTTGAATATCATCTAAAAAAGCATGCATGGACAAATGCAATACAGGATAATTCATGGCCTTTGTTTTAAAATATTTTTCATTGGCATGGATGCCTGTCCATGCTTCACCTCCCATTATTCCTGCAATAAGATTTACTTCTTTGACCGCACCTGGAAGCGATGTATCATCAACAGCGAAGCCACCAAAAATCTTACCGGTTGGTTTGGCTAAAATGTTCTCTTTACCATTTAAATAAGTGGCCGCTGAAAAAAGATAATGAACATCATAATTTTTTATTAAATAATCAAGGTCACCATATTTAAAATTTTTGGGGGAATTGGGAGGATCATTGATGAAAGCCTCGAAATTCATATAACCTAGGATTCCCCCAGGAATAATTATAATCCTATTTACCGTTTCATTGATGGATTCCAATGGCTCTCTTAACAGCAAGCTGTACATTTGAATGGCTGAATTAAGGTAAAGTTCATCTGCTTGTTCGGGATGATTAACAATAAATTGCCATTCCTCAGTCGCTTTCTTGAAATCCTGAACTAAATCATTAAATTTATCAGGCTTTTTATAGTTATATACGGCCAAGTGATCTTTTAATATACGGAATATGGTAATGGTGGAATCCCCTACAAAATAATCCAAAAGGACTTCTTCCTCGTTTATCAATTCTTTTTGAATATCAGAAAGCATGGGAAGCCGGTAGTTATATTTTAATTCATAGTATTTGGGATAGTTTGTTTCAAAATTTTGACTGATTTTTTCCAATTCAGTTTTAAACTGGTATAAATAGTTTTGGTAAAGGCGAATGGGGACGGAGTCATTTTTTTGTTGGGCCAGGTACAATTCTCTTTCATAAAAGGCCACCTCCGTCTTGAGATCCCTTTCCTTTTCTATCAACGAGTCGGGAACACCTGCGAATTGCAACCCATTGGCATTTTTAAGGGCTTGTAACAATAAAAAGGCTTTACTTTGTTGGGAAATACCAAATGCCAATTCTAAATATTTTATTTCCTTCGAAACCTGATGAAGCCTAGTTGAAGTCTGTATAGCCCCTTCATAAATAGAGAATGACTTTTCTGTCAGATCTTTTCGGGATTCCTCTTCAGTAAAACCAATTCGGAGATCATCTATTAATCTGATGGCTATTTGATAGGTATTTAAGGAAATTTCAAGGGCAGAATCATCTTCCTCATTTTGCAAATATAATTTTTCCAGGGCCTTCGCCTTGTTTTCCAAAATTTTCAATAATATCATTTTTGAGTTTATCTCAGCCTCCAGAGTAGGGTTCACAAAAATACTTTTATCATCAAATTCAGGAATCAAGGTAATTAAAGCGTCCTGAAAATATTCAAGTGCCAGTTCCGGTTTGTTTTCTTGAAAAAAATGGATCCCCAAATTATTCAAAGTAGTTGCGATGTCAGGGTGGTCTGGATTCAAAATTCCTTTTTGTAGGATTAAGGCCGCTTTCAAATGCTTTAACTCCTTATCTCTTTCCCCTTTTTTATAATAGCATTTTGCCATATTCACATGCGTTAAGGCTACATTGGGATGATTTGGGTCCGGTTTTTTGAATATATTTTGTGCTAAATTGAAAAAGCTTAATGCTTTATCAGGGTCATTTTTTTGAAGAAAAATATGTCCTATATTATTTAATAGTATAGCGGCGTAATAATGATCTTCTCCCAGTAAGACTTGAAACGATTTCAAAGCCCTTTCAAAATAATTTAGTGCAAAATCAACCTTTCCCATGGCTTCATAAACCCTTCCGAGGTTATTATAGCTTATGGCCAATTCCAAATTTTTAGTTTTATCTTCAAGAATATGGCTATGTCCTTTCTGGAAAAACGACAAAGATTTTTCCAAGTCACCGTTTTTCATATAAATTGCACCCAGATTATTGAAACTTTGAAATAATCCTATAGGATCATCTTCTAATTTGGATCTAATATCAAGGCCCTTTTGCAGATTGT
>JBBDSB010000586.1:0-19293 GCA_040905205.1 Cyclobacteriaceae bacterium | reverse complement strand
GGAATCACTTCCTTGATGGCTTCAATGATTTCAAATAGTATTTTGGCCCTGTTTTTCAATTTTAAGTCCCCGATTTTTAAACTTTCTAATAGCGGTTGATTTTTCATATTTTTTTGTTGGCCTATTAATGTATAGACAACCAATGTTTATACATAAAAGTTTCTCTTCCATAGAAAAAGTCAGAATAATTAATTAAAAATTTCAAACCATATTCAGAAAAAATAGTTTTAATATACGGGAACAAATAAAGACAGCGGCAGTTTGGGTGAAAGATAGAGGTCTCATACAATGGTGTTTTATTAGAGTAACTGAATTAATAAGTTAAATAGGTATTTCCAATTTTATCCTTTTAATTTTCAACTCTATTTCTAAATAGACCCAAATGGATTATTGCTGTGGTCGGGAATGGATATTTTATTGATTTAAAACTTTATATTTTTGCTGAATGCAGTCACTAATCCAAAGAATAAAGCAGTGTACCATATGTGAAACCCACCTTCCTTTAGGCCCCAATCCGGTCTTGTCAACCAGTAAAAATAGCAGGATACTGGTTGTAGGACAGGCGCCCGGCACTAAGGTGCACGCAACGGGAATTCCCTGGAACGATGCCAGTGGCAGGGAATTGAGGCGATGGATGGGGGTCGATTCGGAATTGTTTTATGATCCTGATATTTTTGGAATCGTACCCATGGGGTTTTGCTATCCCGGTAAGGGAAAAGGCGGCGACCTGCCCCCTAGCCCGGAATGTGCACCCACCTGGCATCCGCTGCTATGGGAGAATATGCCTCATATTCAGTTGGTATTATTGATTGGTCAATATGCGCAAAAATATTATTTGGGTAAGCAAAGGAGAAAGAATTTGACTGAAACCGTCAAAAATTTTCAGGATTACGGTCCTTATTTTTTCCCTTTGGTTCATCCTTCACCCAGAAATAAGATGTGGCAAAGAAGGAATCCCTGGTTTGGGGACCAGGTGGTGCCTGAACTAAGAAAAAGACTGTCATTAATTATTTAAAAAGGTTAGGAACGAGAATAGCTGAATACTAATTATTCCTATTTCGCAGAACCCGTTTTGTTACAATTTTTTCCTGAATTAGCATTCCGATAGTTATCGGAACCGCCAAGACGATCTTTTATTCCCTAATTATCCGCAGGTTGAAACCCATGGTTAATAATATTTGACCCTCCTGTGGTCCGTCTATAAATGGATAAGAACTATCGAATGGAAAATATAATCAAAATTTAAACAGGCTGTTGGGGTATGTTATGCCTCCAGCATGTTTAAACAATGTCCGAAACTTAAATTAATTATTAATTGGATGATCAATTTTAAAATCGGTATATTTATTTATGTGTTCTCATTAGACCAATTTACCTGATGAACCCTTTACTTTCCCAAAATAACCCAGGGAATTGGCTGAAAACTACCTGGCTGATGTGGGTAATGGTTTTTATTTTACCTTCCTGTACGGAACAACAATCCGTCAAAGAGGGTAGTCATGAACTACCTGACCCTACCCGTTTTACCTATGAAATCATAGCGGATGGTCTGGATGAGCCTTTGCAATTGGATTTTGACCCGCATGGCAATGTTTACTTTATTGAGCGGACAGGCGCACTTAAAATGGCCGGTGAAGCCGGAGGTATGGTCGAACTGTTGGGAAATGTAGCCCTCACTGACGAAAAAGCACCTGGATTGATTGGTATCCTGCTGGACAAAGATTTTGTAAATAACAGGCTGTTATTTCTCTATTATTCTGCTCAGGAAGATAAGGGCGCTTTTATGCGATTGAGCCGTTTTACCCTGGATGAAAAGGGTATGATGACGCCTGGTTCAGAAGAGGTCTTACTGAAAATCCCCTGGGAGCAACCTGATGGGGAACATTTTGGCGGTGGGATGTGCTGGGACCTGGAAGGTAATCTTTTGCTTTCGGTTGGTGGGGATTCAGCACCAACCCAATATGCTCCTTTGGCTTTTACGAATGATGGAGGCAGGGGACAGGATTCCGGAAGAACTGCCGGTAATACCAATGATTTGAGGGGGAGCATCTTAAGGATCAGACCCCAGTCAGATGGCACCTATACCATTCCCCCGGGTAACCTTTTTCCTGAAAACAAACCCAAAACCCGTCCGGAAATTTATATTATGGGTAACCGGAATCCCTGGAGACTGTCCATTGATTCCCACACAGGTTTTCTTCACTGGGGTGAAGTCGGACCGGATGCGGGGGTGGACTCCGAAGAATTAGGTCCTATGGGTTATGATGAATTCAATGTGGCCAGGGAAGCAGGAAATTTTGGGTGGCCCTTTTTTATAGGAAAAAATCTGGCCTACAACAGCTATATTTATGAGTTGGCCGAGTACAGTTCTCCTTATAATCCGGCTTCACCGGTCAATACCTCTCCCAATAATACCGGATTAATGTCACTGCCTCCTGCTCAGCAGGCATTGGTGGCTTATCCCTACCGGGTGTCAGAGGAGTGGGCTTTGCTGGAGAGTGCAGCCCGTTCGGCCGTCGGTGGTCCCGTGTTTAGGAAAACCGATTTTGCTATTGAGACAGAAGGACTTTTTCCGGATTTTTTCGAGGGAAAATGGTTGGTGACCGATTATGTTCGAAACTGGATCATGGTCATTGACATGAATGAAGACCGCTCAGAAGTAAATTCAATCGTTCCTCTACTGCCTTCCGGAAGGCTGAAGCACAAGCAACCTCTTGACCTGGACTTTGGACCTGACGGAGCGCTATATGTGGTGGAATATGGCCTTGTGGGTCAGGGTCGACTGTCCAAAATCAGGTACAATTCAGGCAACAGGGTGCCTATAGCCAAGGCAGCTGCCGACATTATGGATGGTGCTGTACCCATGGAAGTTAAATTGATATCAGAGGGGTCTATAGACTATGATGGTGATGCGTTAAGCTATCAATGGACCGTCCAGCCATTAAAAGGTGGAAAATCCATTACTTTTGAAATAGCGGATCCCATGCTCACCCTTGAACAGCCGGGGAAATATAAAGTGATTCTTGAAGTCAGCGATTCCCAGGGTGAATTTGATGAAACATCTTTTGAAATCATTGCCGGAAACCATAGGCCGGAGGTGCAAATTGAAATCAGGCAGGGAAACCAATCTTTCTTTTTTCCCGATGAAACCATTCAATATGAAGTAAGGGTAAGTGACCTGGAAGATGGAAGTACAGTAGCGGGAGATATTCCTGTGGAAGAGGTGTTTTTTTCTGCAGAATATATTCCTTCCGGAATGCGTCCTGAGGAGTTAAACCGGATGGAAAATGAGGGTTTGATCAAGCCTGGGATAGCCATCCGACACGTTCAGGCCCAATCTCTCATGCAACAGCATAACTGCATGACCTGTCATCAAATGGAAAACAAGTTGGTAGGTCCTTCCTACCTGGAGGTAGCACAAAGGTATGCCACCAATAAAAATGGAACCGACATCTTATTTACCAGCATCATGGAAGGAGCTTCAGGAAAATGGGGGGAATCCATTATGCCACCCCATCCCACATTGGCTTCCGAAGCCACCCATCAGATCATAGATTATATTCTTAACCAGGCCAATACGGAGGCAGTAAACCGTGAATTGCCCCTGGTGGGCGAATTTAGTCTGGATGCTTTTGAGAAACAGGGTCCGGTCAGCCGTTTAGGTAAATTTTTTGATTTTGAGGTCGAACCAGGTTCCTATATTTTTCGGGCCAGTTATGCGGATAAAGGAATTCCCGGAAATGCGGATCTCCAACTTTCAGGTCAGGAAACCATTTTGCTCCGCTATCCGATACTGGCGCCAGAAACAGCTGATTTCTTTTCTGAGGACAACATTTCCTTTACCCCCTCCACGGATGATCCCGGCTTTATGATTACGGGTAATGGCGGTTATTTGGGATTCAGGGACATTGACCTTACTGGCGTTTCTACCATAAACATCGGGGCAGTAACCCGCTTTTGGCATTGGTCGCATTATATTGGAGGAACCTTGGAATTAAGGCTGGATTCATTGGAAGGGAGGTTGGTAGGAGCCCCTTTCGAAATCATACCACCTTTAAATAAGGAGGGGGAAGGACCTTTCTTTGGGGAGGCAGCAGGCAAACCGGTCCCTATAGATGTATCTATGATTGATGCAGTTCATGATATTTATATCATTATTCGGAATGAAAAGGCAAGGAAACGCGATGCCCTGGTGATCATGACCGGAATCGAATTTATCAAGGAATAATATGAATCTTAACTACTTTGCCTCAGGAAAAAGGAGTCACTACCTCCATTTATTGGTGTTGGTTTGTGCCTTCATTTTTATGCTGGTTGGATGTTCGGTAAGGTATTCGGCAACAGGTATTCCTGAAGGGTTTTTGGCATTGATTGGGGACGATGACCTAATCGGTTGGCACAGGAGCCTTACCACCCACCATGGCCTGTCCGGCCATTTTTTTATTGAAGAAGGGGCTATTGTGTTAAGGCAGCATCCATTTGGGCAGGGGGGTATTTTATTGAGTGACCAGCGGTTCAAAGATTTTGAACTGCGGTTTGAATTCAAGGGGGATCCTGGTACTAACGGAGGGCTTTTGTTCCGGTCTGCCGAAAGCGGAACTGCCTACCAATTGGAGTTGGTTGGAGATGGAGGCAAAGGCACAGGGGCTTTTTTTGGGGAAATGCTGAAGGTGGAAAAAACGGTGCCTGCTCCGGATTTATCCCATATCTGGAAAAAAGGAGATTGGAATTCCTTTGGGTTAAGGGTGATGGGGGACAAACCCAACACCCAATTGTGGATTAATGGAAAATTGATCTGGCAGCATCAGATGGAGCGAAATGATTTGATGGGGGGCATTTCCGAAGGCATGATCGGTCTACAACTCCATTGGAGTTCCACGCTTTTGCCAATCCCCGGAGGAAGTTGTTGCGGCTATTCGTGGAAACCGGAAGCCGCTCACAGGTACAGAAATTTATTTATTAAAGCACTTTAGGATGATTGGGAAAAGTTGGATGGGTTTATTTGTGGTATTATGCCTTCAGGCAGAAGAAGGGTATGCCCCATCGCCTCCACCAGAGAAAAATCCACAAAGCTGGGTAAATTTGTTGGGTATGGAATTTGAAAAAATACCTGCTGGGAGCATGATTGCCGGCAAGTTGGATTTGCAATGCCCCGATCCACCCGATAACCGAAAGGTGGATGAAGGAGAAATGTGGACAGCAGCAGATTATAAGCATTGTAAAGCGTTGGCAAAAAGGGACTCCAGGCCTGGTTTTTTGGTCACGATCAATAAACCCTTTTACATCGGAAAATTTCAGGTGACACAGGGTCAATGGAAAGCGGTAATGGGCAATAATCCATCTTTTTTCCAGGGGGAAAGAAAAGCTGGTAAAACAGAGGATTTCCCGGTTGAGAACGTAACATGGGAGGATGTACAGGAATTTATCCAACGACTGAATGCACTGGACCATTCCGCCAGATACAGGCTTCCAACGGAATTTGAATGGGAATTTGCGACCAGGGCTGGGGCAGAAAACCCCCTTTCCTGGCAGCAAACAAAGCAGCAGGCCTGGATTCAGGATGTTGACCAGGGAAGTACACAGGCGGTAGGCCAGTTGAAACCCAATTCCTGGGGACTTTACGACATGCTCGGTAATGTTTGGGAATGGGTGGAGGATTTCCATAATGGAAAGACTCTTCCCGATTCTCTACCGCCTCTAAATGGCGAAGTGCATGTATTAAAAGGGGGAAGCTTTACTTCTGATGTGGTCAATGCCACCTATTTTTTTCATGGCGGTGGTCCCGGGAATGGGTTTGATGTAGGCTTCAGGTTGGTGATGGAAACGGATTGAAATAAGAAACTGAAAATCAAAATATATATTTCCATTTGTACCAAAAGATAAAAACCCTTACTTTAAGGCATGGAAAACAAAAACAGGCGTTCATTTTTAAAAAAAGCAGGTTTGGCAGCTTCTTCGCTGTTGATGGCACCCACCATTATTCCTGCCTCGGCTCTGGGGAAGAATGGATTTACGGCTCCATCCGACCGGATAACAATGGCTTTTATCGGGGCGGGGAACCAAGCAGGAAATGACGTACGTGGGTTTCTACCTGATAAAAGGGTACAGGTTACCGCCATATGCGATGTCAATAAAAAAAGTTCTGGTTATTGGAACGGAAAAGTTGCGGGAAGAGAATTTATTATTGGGGTTGTGGATGAATATTATGGGGAGAAACAGGGCAAAACCTATAAATCTGCCAAAGGATATGAAGATTTTCGGGAGGTCATTGAAAATAAGGAAATTGATGCCGTGGAGGTGGTCACCCCGGACCACTGGCATGCCATTCCCGTGATGATGGCTGCAGCAGCAGGTAAGCACATATACTGTCAGAAGCCCCTTTCCCTTACGGTGGAAGAAGGTAGGGCCATGAGTGATGCGGTGCGGAAATACGGCGTTACCTTTCAGACGGGTAGCCAGCAAAGGTCCAGCCATCATTTCAGAAGGATTTGTGAATTGGCCAGGAATGGGCGTCTTGGAGAGCTGCACACTGTTACTTGCGGTCTTCCCGGAGGCACACCGGATTTTGGGAAAACCGGACATTTAACCGAAACCGTTCCTGTACCAAAGGATTTTGATTATGACATGTGGCTGGGTCCTGCGCCGGAAGCTCCCTACAGTCCTTGCCGAACGCATGTGAATTATCGCTGGATCATGGATTATTCCGGGGGAAATGTGACGGATTGGGGTGGCCATCATCCTGATATTGCACAGTGGGGTATGGGTACAGACCATACCGGACCTGTGAAAATACAAAATGCCCAGGCGGTTTGGTCCGATCATCCGGTCTGGAATACAGCGGTGCGGTTTTATTTTGAATGCATCTATGAAAATGGGGTGAAATTAATTGTCCAAAGTGACAAGGATTTTGGTGTGACATTTGAAGGTACGGAGGGTTCTGCCTGGGCTACCAGAGGTGAACATAAAATCAATCCGGCGAAACTGGCCGATACTGGAATAGGTCCGGGAGAAACTTCCCTTTATGTCAGTGAAAATCATTACAAAAATTTTGTTGATTGTATTTTTTCAGGTGAAAAAACAATAGCTCCGGCGGAGGTAGGACACCGATCGATTACCCTTGCCCATCTGGGAAATATTGCCATGATGCTAAATCAGGATCTGGATTGGGACCCCGATAAGGAGCAGTTTGTAAATAATTTTGCTGCCAATCAATTGTTGTCCAGAAAAATGAGAGAACCCTGGGGGGCTTTGTATAGGAAATATAAGGTATAGCTCCCTTTAGCGCTAAGAAGGATTGGGTTAGGTTTAAAATAATCCTTTCCTGCCAAATATTAAATTTTTTTAAATTTTTATGACCAAAGTCATTTTTTGCCCTGATGGCCCTTAGCTTTTATAGTAGGATTGGATGATACCTTTGTAAGATAATCTTAGGCAAAATTGTGGCCAATTATCATTGAATTATTTCTTATGTCATCAGCTCATCATTTTCATATCCCTGTAATGGGATTGGGTTTTACGGTAGATTCCCCCATTAAAGTAGCCAAATACGGCATTTCATCTGTAGTATCCATTATGGATGACCAGTTATTGGAAGACATGCGCCGCCGTTACAGCCGTGAACTGATCATTCCCTATATGGCCATAAATGATGAGGAGGAGGATGCCCGGGCCAAAAGAATTGAAGCTTATTTAAATTTGATGCATTATATTATCCAGAAACAAATGAGGAATCTTAGGGATCAGGATTTTGTGATGGATAAAGATATCAACCGGTATTTTGAACTGTTGCCCATGGATCATCCTGCAGCCAAACTTTACCAAAAGATGAACCATGCTGCCGGATTTGAAAAGCTGGACCTCCAGGAAGAGCTAAGAAATCACCTGGTTTCAGGAAGGACGGATGTCAACATCATGACCAAGGTGGACAAGATCAATTATAGCAAATCGGGAGAGGCTTTGGACAGGGAGTATTCGGATGCCCTTTCTGCTTTGCGAGGTTTTGCAAAAAGTAAATTGGAAGGTGGGGTGGTTTTTTCTGCGGGAATGAATCCCTCCTTGTACAGCTACATGGAACATTTTGAGGAATTTTTTCCGGACAAAGAGGGAGTCATTAGAAAACCCGTGATCTTAAAGGTATCTGATTATCGTTCCGCTTTGATCCAGGGTAAATTTTTGGCCAAAAAGGGGATATGGGTTTCGGAATTCAGGATTGAATCAGGATTGAATTGTGGAGGTCATGCCTTTGCCACAGATGGCTTGCTTGCAGGCCCCATATTGGATGCATTTAAAGAAAACCGAAAAGAATTGGGGGAAACCCTATTCCATATTTGTCAGGAAGCTTTGGAACAGAAAGAAGCGGCGAAATTGCCGGAAGGTATCCAACCCAAAATCACCTATCAGGGAGGGATTGGAAATGCCGAAGAAAACCGATTTCTGATGGATTATTATCAATTGGATGGTACCGGATGGGGCAGCCCTTTCCTTTTGGTTCCGGAAGCCACCAGTGTGGATAAAGATACCTTGCAACGGCTTTTGAAAGCAAAAAAATCAGATTTTTACCTGAGTTATGCCTCCCCATTAGGAATACCTTTTAATAACCTTAGAAACAGTAGCGCTGAAGAACAAAGAAAATCCCGAATAGAAAAAGGAAAACCAGGTAGTCCCTGTTACAAAAAATTTCTTTCTTTTAATACAGTCTTTACAGAGAAACCCATCTGTACGGCTTCCAGGCAATACCAGAACCTGAAAATCAAACAGCATGCAAATGGAGAAATCAACGAGGAGGAGATCCAAGCGGTTTTGGAAAAAGATTGCCTTTGTGAAGGGTTAAGTGCCCCGGCCATTTTGAGTGGGGGAGAAGTGCCCCGAAGAAACCTTAGGGCAGTAACCATCTGTCCCGGCCCGAACCTGGCTTATTTTAAAGGTATTTTTAGTTTAAAAGAAATGGTGGACCATATCTATGGAAAATTCAGCCTTCAGCTTGATCCGGAGCGGCCCCATGTTTTTATCAAAGAGCTTCAGTTGTATATGGAGCACCTCAAATCAGAAATCGACAGTAAAGTTTTGGAGACCAACAAAAAGCAGCGAGTTTTCCTGGAGAAATTCAGAAAAAACCTTTTTGAAGGCATCGGATATTACCAAAATTTGGTTGAAAATTTTTCCATGGATACCGCTGCTACGATGGAAAAGTTTAAAGCTCAACTGAATGGCCTGAAAAAAGAGCTGCAGCACTTAGAGCCCCTTTTGGTCAATTAAAGTTTTCGGTCAGGAAGATTAAAACCAGCAGCATTGAAGCATTTGAAAATAAGCTAATGAAATCGGTTCAACCTGCCACTTCGCTAAACGATTTAAACGCCTATACGACTGGTGAGCGGGCATTTACCATAGCTGAACTTAAAAAATACTTCAGAATAGCAGTTAATTTAATACCCCTAGGTACCCTGCTTTCCGGATAGCCAATCACTTTTTTTGGAACCAGCCTACCTGGTTGGTATCTTTAGTGGAATAGATCGTTTCCCAATGTGATTTTGTTGATTGTGGGTTCATATGCGTTTATTCTTAAATTAAAAAAAGCTTAAATTTGGATTAAAAATAGTGTTTTTCGATAAAAAGCAGCTGACTATATCTTATATTCATGTCTTTCCCAGGCTTTGGTTCGGAGCAAACAAGATTTTCTTACCGATTGGAATCGACTGGATTTCTGCCATGAAATGGACGCCCGCAAAGACGATAATGGATGCATTAGTTTGCCTGGCATTTTGGGAAAGTTCCGGGCTATCCCCTACAAAATCGGCTAGTTTCTGTATTTCCTCCCTATGGTAGTAATGGGCAAGCAGGACGGCATTTTTTTCTTTCCGTAATTTTTTAAAATAATCTTTTTGAAGGTAATCGATGAGCATAGGTTGGTGGTATAAGGTGTGCGATGCAGTATTCTTGAGATGGAAGGTTTCTCAAGGTAAACCAAATCCATTGTCTAGCTTTTGCAGTTTTAACAGCTTTTAAATTTGGTTTCCAGTATATTGAGTACAGTTTCAAAGTATTGCATTGATTCTCATTTAATTTCGGATAAAAATACCTTAAATAGGTTTGGGTTCCAAAAAATACGCATCCGTTTTCACAACCTATTGAGGATGATTTATATCAGTATTTTCTAAACTGTCAAAGCCTGCCTCCCATGCATTTTTGGCGCCGTTGGGAAAATCAAAAAAGGTTGGTTAAATGTCTTCCCTGGTGTAACCGTATCTATAAATTCTTCGGGTGTAAAGTAAAGGATTTGGACATAAAAAATATGGAAAAAAAAATCGGGTTTTATTGAGAATATATGGTTTCGCATGTATATTTACAAAAAAAAGATAAAAAGGTATTTTAATATTTTATTTATTTAAACCCACGAATTATGCTGTCAAAATCACAAGCCAGAGCGTTTTTTCTGGGGGGAACCGTGGTCACCTTTCTAATTTTTATAGGGTTGACTATTTATTCACTGGCCCCGGGAAATGACCAATCAAATCACGACCAGATCACTGATCAGGTAGTCCAAGGAAAACATATTTGGGAAACCAACAATTGCATGGGATGCCACACCATTTTGGGTGAAGGGGGCTACTATGCTCCTGAGTTGACCAAAGTCGTGGAGCGCCGCGGAGCGCCGCTTATCAAAGCCATTTTACAGTCCCCTGTCCCTTGGGCACCAAATGGCCGTAAAATGGTTGCTTATGAAATGACGGACGAAGAGGCAGATGCCATGATTGCCTATCTAGAATGGATAGGTCAGATCGATTTGAACGGTTTTGACCGAATTGTTTCCCCATTAGCAAAGGATAAAAAATAAAACACTTAAAGGAATGAAATATAAATCGCAACAAGTCGCCTATTGGTTTTTCGGATTATGCATGCTGTTATTTGCATTGCAGATTGTATATGGTTTTATCATGGGGTTTGCCAGAATAGGCATGGACAACCTTCATGAATGGATACCCTTCAATACGGCCAGGGCCGTTCATACCAACCTTTTGGTGGTATGGCTCCTGACCGGATTTATGGGGGCAGCCTATTACATTGTTCCAGAGGAAGCGCAGCGCGAGCTAGTGAGTACCAAACTGGCTTATGTGCAGTTGATCTCCCTTGCAGTGGTAGGGGTAGCGGCCATTACGGGCTATCACTTTAATATTTGGGAAGGGCGAAAATTCCTCGAAATTCCCCGGGAATTGGATTACCTGGTGGTAGCCAATGTGTTGCTGTTTTTGGGATTGATTTTAACAACCCTTTTTAAAGGAAAACGGCAAACGACCACTTCTTTGGTATTGGTCATGGGATTGGTATTTGCTGCCTTACTTTATCTTCCGGGAATGATTTGGTTTGATTCCCAGGTTACCGATTCCTTTTTTCGATGGTGGGTAGTTCACCTTTGGGTTGAAGGGGTCTGGGAATTAATCATGGGGGGTATTCTCGCTTTTTTGCTGATCAAGCTTACCGGAATAGACCGGGAAGTCATTGAAAAATGGTTGTATGTAATTGTCGGGTTGACCTTTTTATCCGGCGTATTGGGAACAGGACACCACTATTATTACATTGGAGTCAATAAGATTTGGCTGGTGGTAGGAGGCGTGTTTTCGGCCCTTGAGCCTTTGGCTTTTCTGGCCATGGCATTATTTGCCGTCTACATGTATCGAAAAGGAGAGAAAAGTCATCCTAATAAAATTGCCTTGTTTTGGACGATTGGAGCCTCCATTGTCTCCTTTGTAGGTGCCGGATTATTGGGTTTTGCCCATACGCTTCCCCAAACGAATCTTTACACCCATGGAACCCTGGTTACAGCTATGCATGGGCATTACGCCTTCTGGGGTGCATATGCCATGATTGTACTGGCCATTATCAGTTACGCCATGCCCAATATAACAGGAAGGAAACGGTACAACAATACCAATGGTCACCTGGCGTTCTGGCTTTCAAATATTGGCATGCTGGGAATGGTGGTAGCTTTGGGCGTAGCTGGTGTGGTTCAGGTCTATCTGGAAAGGCGCTTGGGTATGGATTTTATGGCGGCGCAGGAGGAAGTGAAGATTCATTTTGTGGTAATGCTTATTAATGCTACCCTTTTCACGGTTGGCATTGGTATTTACATCTACGAATTCATCAAATACGGAAAGCCTTCGGATGAAGCCCTGGAAAAAACGCGGGAGGAGACCGTTATGGTCACTGGTTAAATCGAAAAGGGAGATTTCTCGGGTTTTGAGAGGCTCCTGACCGAATGCCCACCTGGAAGTTTTCTTTTCCGAGTCCACCTAAAAAACTAAAACAACTATGATTCTAACTGCACCCTATTACCATGAAACCCAAAAAGAAACGGAAATCTTCCATCATGCCTATCGAAACCACCTTCCGCTACTTCTAAAAGGCCCTACCGGTACTGGCAAATCTAGGTTTGTGGAATATATGGCCCATGATCTGGGCAAGCGACTAATTACCATTTCTTGTCATGAGGAAACTTCTTCAACCGACCTGATTGGTCGCTATATTCTTAAAGGAGCAGAAACGGTTTGGCAAGATGGTCCATTGACCACCGCCTTGCGGGAGGGGGCATTGCTGTATTTGGATGAAGTAGCTGAGGCCAGACCGGATGTGGTGGTAGCTATTCACTCCCTGACAGACCATCGTCGGGAATTGTTTATCGATAAATTATCGGAAACCGTAAAGGCACATCCTGATTTTATGCTGATAGCTTCTTTTAATCCCGGATATCAAAGGGGATTTAAGGAACTTAAACCTTCAACCCGTCAGCGCTTTGTGGCCATTAGTTTTACCTATCCCGAGACAAAGGTCGAAGCTGAGATTATCATCAATGAAACAGGCCTGGAAAGGAGCATTGCTCAAAAGCTGGTTTCTATTGCCAGAAAGATTCGGAACCTTACAGAGTTAGGGTTAACCGAGACCGTTTCTACCAGGCTTTTGGTGGATGCAGGAAAATTGATTCAGTCTGGTCTTCCCAAAAGGCTATCTGTGAACGTAGCCGTGGTAGAGCCATTAACCGATGATGAGCAGACGCTGGAATCGTTGAAAGACCTGGTAGCATTAATGATCTGACAAGAAGCCGAATCCTAGCTCATCAGTTTTTTTTTAAAAGGATTGATAATTAAGATGTAGAAAATATGGGACTGGATTTAGATGAATGGGCATTCGGTATTATTGCCAAATACCTAAAGAAAAAAAGAAAACGTACTGCATCGAAGCAGCCACAGCTGGTGGAACTGGAAACCCTTAAACCCAGGCTTACCTTACTGGCCAGGGCCATTTCCGGTATTTCCATTTCATTGTATCCGGCCGAGCAGGAGGGAGGGTATAAAGATCATAATTTTTTTCTACCGCGCTCTTCTTCTATTTTTCCTACTTGGGAGATGAACCTTCAATTTTATTTGTTTCGAACTGCCTATTTGTGTACCCAGCAGCGACTGGGATTAAATTGGGAAAAGGAGGAAGATGACCTGATCCGTTCAAGGTCCATGGCCGTTGCCTCGGCGCCCGTTGTCCTGGAATCCCTTTTCGAAGAATTTGAAATGCTGAAAAAAATATACGAACAGTTCCTTCTCCATTTTATGCAGATGGAAGAGCAGGGGCTTTCTTTGGAGAAATTTTGGCTTTACGGGAAGTGGATGTATGGAAAGTATGAACTTCAGTTAGAAAAAAGGATGCCTGATTTTAATGGGCAGGGAAAAAGACCAGGGTACCAAGATCCACAAACGGTTATCCAGGCAAAGGCCGTGGAGGAAATCAAGCGATTGAGCCTGGACAAAAAACAGCAGGAAGATTATGTGCTGCTGCACAATTTCGAAAAAGTAGAAACAGCGGAAGAATTTAACGGTGTATGGCGGGATTTTGACGGAAAAGATGATTTGGCCGCCCACAAAGATGCCCTGGATGAATTGCGGATGAATTTTACCATTCGGGTGGACGAACCGGTGCATGCGGTTTACCAGGCTGATTTTTTAGAAAATCTGACTGTTTCGGAAAGTTCTGATGCCTCATCCACAGGTTCTTCTTTTCTATATGATGAATGGGACTTTAAGAAACGAGCGTACAAACCCGGCTTTTGCAAGGTATACACACGGACACGGCAAAAATCAGATAAGGCGTACTACAACCGGACCATAACCAAATATGCGAGTACGCTCGCAGGCTTGCGTAAAATGCTGACTTCGGTGAACAATAAGCGAAAACAATTGCGGAGGCAGCGGCAAGGAGATGCATTTGATCTGGATGCATTAATTGATTTTTATACGGATCTGCATACGAGAAAAACACCGTCTGAATCTATTTATTTGTCTCAAAGAAAAAGGGAGAAGGACCTATCCTTAGTGCTTTTGCTCGACATCAGCTTGTCCAGTGATGGATATGTAGCAAATAACCGGGTGATTGATGTGGAAAAAGAGGTATCCATTCTTTTCGGAGAGATCCTGAACGAATTTCAAATCGACTTTGCAATTGATGGGTTTTATTCCAAAACAAGAAACGCAGCATCTTACATTAGTCTGAAGGATTTTCATGAACCTTGGGAACAGTCGAAAGGTATGATCGGAGCTGCCGAACCCCAGGGTTACACCCGTATAGGTGCCGCAATCAGACATGCTGGGATGCGGCTGGATCAACGGCCAGGAAGCAATAAATGGGTAGTCTTGCTATCAGATGGCAAACCGAATGATTATGACAAATACGAAGGCAACTACGGTATACAGGATACTAAGCAAGCGCTACGGGAATTACATGAAAGGAACATACATACTTATGCCCTTGCCATAGAGGCACAGGCCCGTTACTACCTGCCACAAATGTTTGGACATAATCAATACCAAATTCTGTCAAGGCCGGAAGAATTACTTCACTCCCTGGTCTATTTGTACGAGCGGATTAAAAAATAAAACACACCAATGAACTCGACTCCAATCCAACTTTCTGAAGAAAATCCGGACCGAAGTCTCGCTTATCCACCGGGAGGACTTTTAATATGGATTATTATTTTTTTGGAATTAATCACCTTTGGCTTGGGAATACTGGCACTTTTCTATTATGGAAGGCAGGAACCTGAAGCTTTTAGAGAAGGTACCGCTAGGCTGAATAGGTCTATGGGTACCTTGAATACCATCATATTACTTAGTAGTGGATACCTGATGGCCAAGGCTGTACATTACCTAAAGGCAGGTCAATCTAAAAAAAGTTTTCAATGGCTCCTTGGTACTCTTGGAGGTGGAGTTTTATTTACGCTGATTAAGGGTTTGGAGTACAAGGAGAAATTAGCGCATGAATTTTCCCTGGGAGGTAATATGTTTGAGACATTGTATTGGTTGATGACCGGATTTCATTTGATCCATGTATGGGTGGGAATGGTCATTCTTTTTGTTGTGGCTTATCCGCTGCGAAAATCCAAGGCTAAAATAAATGAGTTGGATTTAGAGGCTGGCGGAGCCTTCTGGCACATGTGTGATTTGATTTGGTTGATTTTATTTCCCGCACTTTACTTACTTTATTGATATGAATTTTACGCTGGAACGCACTTGGGGTGTATTGGTTTTATTAACCATTGGTACGGCACTTATTGCTCATTTTTTTCCGGAAGGAACAGGGGTTGTGGTTGGCATCATGACACTAGCTGGAATCAAATTTTTGCTGGTAGCATTTCAGTTTATTGAGATCAAAAAAGCACATGGATTCTGGAAGGCCTCGCTAATCTTTTATGTGGTTCTAATGGTATTGCTTAGTTTCACTGCTGGATAAATTGGACTGCGTCACGCCAAGAAAGGATAATGGCAGGGATTAATGCAAGGAATTTTTACGAATTAATGGATTTTATTAATTCCATTTGGGTGCAGGTTAATAATTACCGCACAGATTTTGAACAATTTCTTTCCTACCAAGAATAACAGAATAAAAAAAGACAAAAACATCCTTTATTTTAAAAACTATTTTAACTTTGTAGAAGGGAAGAGCGGATCCTGTTTCCTTATGTTCGGAAGATGGAAAAAAACGGGGAAGGTGAATTCCCATTTTCGGCACCCCATTTTGATAGGGTCCGTACATCCCTTGTTCACTTATTGCGGGATCACGGTAGAGAAGGAACCTGGTTGCAGAATCTGCGTAGTGTGACCAATAATTACCAGGTTTCTTTTAAGGCCAGCTATTGGGAACGCATGATTCACCCACAGTTGGCGGCTTTTGATAGGGACATGAAGGTACACCTCCACCTGGAAAATAATATCCTTTTTCCCAAGGCACTGGAGGCAGCTGAAAAGGCGCTTTAATTTTGTTTAATTTTGGCCGTAATGAAAAAGACATCTCCAGCATACCTGTTGCCCCTTATTATAGCCGGTATGCTCATGGGTATAATAGGGGGTTGGATACGGTTAGGCCATCTTACTTTTCCGCTAGGGCAAGTAGCAGACCATCATGGATTGTTGATGGTAGGCAGTTCTCTGGGATCTTTGATTTCACTGGAGCGAAGCATGGTCATGAAAAATAGGATTTGGTTAGCGGTTCCTCTAGCAAGTGGAATCTCTGTCCCCTTTTTGTTAGGGGGCTTGCCAATGGTAGGGGCCTACCTGCTTTTGGGGGCAAGTGTGGGATTGGTCAGCATCATGTATTTTCATACTCTAAAGGAGTCCCAGGTCTATTCCTATATCATCACTTTGGGAGCTGTGGCCTGGATGTTGGGAAATTTGGCCTATATCTATTCGGATTTTGTGCCCATGGCCACTGTTTGGTGGATGGCATTTTTGCTGTTTACCATTTTAGGAGAAAGAATGGAACTGAATAAATTTTTACCGACACCGGATTGGGCCAGGAAAGTGTTTTATATAGGGATCGCTTTGTTTGGGCTCGGCTTATTGGTGCCTTTTCATCAATGGGGGAATGTTATTTTAGGTTCGGCATTGTTGCTAATGGCTTTATGGCTTCTTCGCTTTGATATGGCCAGGTATTCGGTTAAAAAGCCAGGCCAGTTTAGGTATATCGGAATTGGATTGCTAACCGGTTATATTTGGTTGGCCATAAATGGTTGGATCATGGGTTGGATGGAAGGGCACCCATTTTATTACGATTTGTATTTGCATACTTTTTTTCTGGGTTTTACTTTTTCCATGATTTGGGCACATGCACCTATTATACTCCCGATGGTATTTAAGATTAACGTAAATATCTTCCATCCCCTCCTTTGGTTGGGTTGGTGGTTCTTTCAGATTTCTTTGTTGGGAAGAATTACCGCTGCCTGGTTGGGATCTCCGGAATGGAGGAAGGTATTTGGAGTATTAAATGGATGGGCCATTTTGGTGATGTTCGTTCTGATGGGAACTTTGTTTTTTCTTCGAAAAAAACAATTGAAAACCAAGACTGCTGAAATGCAAAAGGTTCTTTAGCCTTGAGTACCTGTATATTTGGAAACTTTCAAATCAATGGGTTTGGTTCTTTTTTTAAATAAAAGATAAAATAGTATTTTATTTGAAAGGGATTCTACTTACCTTTGTTCCAATTGATTTAGATCTTTTTAGGAAAGCAAATAAATCCTGTACAATATGGGCAAACCATTAAAGAGACATCCGGCACTTGTACCACTTTCACAAGACCATCATTTTGGTCTGTTGTTGGTATGGAAAATCCGAAAAGGATTGAAGAAGGGTTTGGAAACAAAAAGGATACTTAATTATATTGATTACTATGTTAGGGAACACCTCGAACCTCATTTCCAATTGGAAGAGGAGCATATTTTTTCCTTTTTGGCAAAAAATGATCTGATGAGGAAAGAAGTGGAACAACAACATGAGGACTTAAGGGATCTCCTCCAACAATTGGATGAAGGGAAGGAAGGATTGGAAGCCTTAATGGAAAAGTTTGCCAGCGACCTGGAAACACATATCCGGTTTGAAGAAAGGAAACTTTTTCAACATATGCAGTTGGAACTGAAAGAGATAGAACTCCTGGAAATGGAGGAAAGTGTCAGCCGGATTCATGAAAAAACAAATGAAAAATGGCAGGATCAATTTTGGGAAAATTAATAAACTAAGATGTTTTCAAAAGCATGTGAATATGGGATCAGGGCAGTCATCTATATCTGGTCACAAAATAAAAAAGGAATCAAATTAGGGGTGAAGGACATCTGTAAGGAAATTGATGCACCTGAATATTTCACCGCAAAAATTTTACAATCTCTGGCGAGGCAAAACCTGGTCAGTTCGACCAAAGGACCGAATGGCGGATTTTATATCGATGCAGATCAGGAAAATATGCGTTTGTTAGACTTGGTTATTGCCATTGATGGTGACAGGTTATTCAACGGTTGTGGATTGGGTTTGAAGCATTGCTCAGAAAAACATCCCTGCCCCATCCACTATGAATATAAAGACATCAGAGATGGATTGACAAAATTATTGTCTGAAAAATCTCTGAAAGCAGTGGCAGAAGAAGTGGCATCAGGCAAAGCTACCTTAGTTACCATATTAGCATAAAAAATTAACGTATTAAAGCGAGACGGTTGTGGAGAAGAATAAGGAAATCATATCAATAGAGGAAATCAGGGAATTGGTGGATACTTTTTATGGAAAAGTAAGAAAAGACCCTGTGTTGGCTCCGGTTTTTGAGCAACGGATCGGAAATAAGTGGAAAATACATTTGGACAAGATGTATAAATTTTGGCAGACGGTATTGCTACAGGAGCATACCTATCATGGCAGTCCCTTTTCACCACATGCCAGTATGCCCATTGGGGAAGAACATTTTGAAAGATGGTTGAGATTGTTCCAGGAAACCCTGGAAGAAAATTTTACTGGTGATAAGGCAAAAGAGGCACAATGGCGGGCACAAAAAATGGCCGAAATGTTTCAGTTAAAGATAGATTATTACCAGAAGAACCATATCCATCCTTTGGGCTAAAGCTGGCTTACCCTATGAATATGGGATATGATTTCATCGTTTTGTAACCCCAAACCTTCTTTTTGGTATTGCAGTACGCCCTCTTTATCAAAAACGCTGATGATATTGGAATGGGAGAAATCGATAGGGTCAATTCTCTTGTATTTTACAGAAAGTATATTGGCAAAATCCCTCACCCCTGCTTCCGTCCCTTGTAAAAAAAGCCATTGGTCACCATCCATTTGGTTATTGATGGCAAACTGCTTTAACTTTTCAGGGCTGTCATTCTGCGGATCAATGCTTACCAATACATATCTGGGTTTTTGGGAATTATTTGAGCCTGCTTTTTTTTCAATCTGCCGCATATCAGCTACCAATCTGGGACAAGCGGTTTTACAGGCTGTA
>JBBDSB010000585.1:0-19296 GCA_040905205.1 Cyclobacteriaceae bacterium | reverse complement strand
TTCCAAGAAGGTACTACAGTTGGACCAACTTTTCATTTACGGACATGTATACCGACCTTAACGTTTTTGTGTCAGTGGCCGCAATTGTCACCTTTGCTGCTCAGTTTATATTTATATTTAATTTCTTCTTTAGCATGTATAAGGGCAGAAAGGCCAGTTTAAATCCATGGCAATCGAATACTTTGGAGTGGACGACTCCTTTACATCCAAAGCATGGCAACTGGCCGGGAGCTATTCCTTCCGTATATAGATGGCCTTATGATTACAGTAAGCCTGGATCAAAAGAGGATTTTATTCCTCAGACTGTCCCTTTGTCCGCAACGCCCGAATCCAATTTGCCTCACGAAGCCAAATTGGTGCAATTGGAGAAGGAAATTATGGCCGAAGAAGGAGATGTTTTAGTAGTTAATGAACCAAAAGAATCTTGACATCCTCCGCAGATTCATTAGAATCTGCTGGGTCACGATTATTTCTGTTTACTTCTTGATTTTGGTGGGCGGGGTAGTTAGAAGTACAGGTGCGGGCATGGGTTGTCCTGATTGGCCAAAGTGTTTTGGGTGCTGGATTCCTCCCACCTCGGCAAGTCAACTGCCTAATGATTATGAGAGCCTATACCTGGATCAAAGGGTAGAAAAAAATGAACGGTTTGTTGCTATGTTGGAAAATATGGGATTTCTTAAATTGGCCAATGATGTTCGGAAGGATGAAAGTATTCTTGAAGTTGAACCTTTTAATGCCACCAAGACCTGGATTGAATATGTGAATCGGCTCATTGGGGCTTTAATCGGTTTATTTATCATTGCCACTTTCGTCTATTCTTTAAAGTTAAGAAAGACCGATCCTTTAATTCCCATCCTTTCATTCATGGCCCTGGTGTTGGTCCTCTTTCAGGGCTGGTTGGGATCCATTGTGGTTTCAACTAACCTATTGCAGTGGATGATCAGTCTTCATATGATTGTGGCTTTAATTTTGGTATGTTTACTGTTATATATTTATTTCCGAGCCAAGAAAAACAGTTTCAAACAGCAAATAAATCCTACAGAAGGGCTTTCCAAGATGAGGTGGGTAATGGGAAGCGCCTTGGTATTTATGTTAGTGCAAATTGTGCTGGGAACTCAGGTTAGGGAACAGGTGGATGTATTAGCTTCCCATTTTAAATATGCAAGCAGGGACCTTTGGATACCTGAACTTGGTGTTTCATTTCTCATTCATAGATCCTATTCCATTTTGCTGTTGGGCTTGCACCTTTACTTTGCCTATTTGGTATTGACCAAGTTTGCATTTAAAACAAAAATAATCCGGATGACGGGTTACCTTATAGGGTTGATTGCGTTGGTGATCATTACAGGAGCTACCATGGCCTATTTTGCTATTCCCCCATTCATCCAGCCTGTCCATTTGCTGTTAGGTTCTTTAATCATTGGATTTCAATATTACATTTGGTTGGAATTGGGGACTTATATTGAATCTCCTAAAATAATTTGATATCACATGAAATCAAGCATGACGAGAACGACACACAGAGGGATGATTATCATTGCGAGATTCTCCCGAATCAAGTCGGGACAGGCTATCCCGACCTTCGGTACGGGACAAGTTATGGCCGCTAAAATCAATTATAAACATATGAATAGCATTAATTTAACACATAAATCCATCATTGATATTGTCCATATTAGGTTTTGGGCTTATTTGGATTTGTTGAAATTCAGGCTTTCTGCGCTGGTTACTTTTTCTGCCGTTTTTGGATTTATTTTGGGTCATTCTTCACAATCTTTTTCCTGGGGAGGACTGATAGGGCTTATTGCAGGTGGTTTTCTTATTAGCGGGGCATCCGGAGCGGCCAACGAAATAAAGGAAAGGGATTTTGATAAATTGATGAAAAGAACCCAATCAAGACCTTTGCCCATGAATGTCATTTCGGTAACTGAGGCTTATTGGTTTACCTGTATCACCGCTGTTATGGGTATATTTCTCTTGGGATTCTTTACCAATATGATCACCACCTCCCTTGGGATCCTAAGTATGGTGCTTTATGTATTTGTATATACCCCATTAAAAAGAGTGGGCCCCATTGCCGTTTTAGTAGGCGCTATACCCGGGGCCATGCCTCCCTTGCTGGGCTGGACTGCTGCTACTGGTAGTATTACCTATGAGGCCATGATTATATTTGGGATACAGTTTATTTGGCAGTTTCCCCATTTTTGGGCCATTGCCTGGGTAAGTGATGAAGATTATAAAAAGGCCGGATTCAAATTATTGCCTTCTGGAGGTAAAAAAGATTTAAATACCGCCATACAGATCATGATTTATACTTTATTCTTGCTCCCATTGGGATTATTGCCCAGTTATTTTGGTTTTACTGGCTTAAACTCCGGTGTCGTGGCTACCGTTTGTGGTGTTTTATTTTTGGCCCAAACCTTCTCTCTTATGAAAGATTGTTCCCGAAAATCAGCTTTAAAAATCATGTTTGGCTCATTTCTGTATTTGCCGATTGTGCAAATAGCTTATATGTTGGATAAAATTTAAATTATAAATGGAAGAGAATTTAGCTTTTGAGGAAGGAGCAGAGCAACCGCTTTCCATGCATCCCAAAAAGTTTGCATTGTGGTTGTTCATCGTCAGTGTAGTCATGGTATTTGCAGGACTTACCAGTGCTTATATAGTGCGCCAGTCAGAAGGAAACTGGCTGGAATTTGATTTGCCCGATGTGTTTTTTTATACTTCCGCCGTTATCGTCCTCAGCAGTATCAGTATTCACTGGGCCTACGTTTCTGCCAGTAAGGATGCCATCAATAACCTGAAACTTGGCTTGATCATCACCACGATACTTGGGCTGGCCTTTCTGGTTGGACAATGGTACAGTTGGGTAGCCCTGGTAGACCGGGATGTGTATTTTGTGGGCAACCCGGCAGGTTCTTTTTTGTATGTTTTTACCGGATTGCATGCATTACATCTTATCAGTGGTGTGATTTTTCTAATTATTGTATTAATTTCGTCATTGGGAAATAAAATTCACTCTCAGAACATGCCTCAGATGGAAATGTGCGTGACCTATTGGCATTTCCTGGGAGGTCTTTGGTTGTACTTGTTTATGTTTATGCTTTTAAATCATTAAAATAATTTAAATATTGATTATGTCTTCAACTGCTATTGAAATCCAATCCAAAAGGGGAATGTGGGGAGGGGGAAATGAACCTCTGAAAGCAAGTTATGGGAAGCTCATGATGTGGTTTTTCCTTCTTTCTGATATTTTCACATTTACGGCATTCCTGATTACTTATGGTGCCATAAGAATGAGTTACCCTGCCTATGCCGGTGAATCGGCAGATTTTGTCAGTTCAAATGAGTATTGGCCTATCCCGGAGAGGATTTTTGATGCCGTTCCATTTATCCATGGCGTTCATTTCCCTTTGGTATTTGTAGGTTTGATGACATTTATACTTATCCTCAGCTCCGTGACCATGGTATTGGCAGTAGAGGCCGGACACCGCAACGATAAAAAAGATGTGGTCAAATGGATGCTTTGGACGCTCCTTGGAGGCATTACCTTTTTAAGTTGCCAGGCTTGGGAATGGTCCCACTTTATACATGGAACCGATGAAGGTACCCTATTGACCTATGTCAACTCAGCCAGTAACCTGGTCAGTGAAACGGTGTATGGTGCCAATCTTATCGTCAATGAATATGGGCCGGCTCCTTTTGCCCAACTCTTTTTCTTTATCACAGGTTTCCATGGATTTCACGTGACCCTAGGGGTTTTTCTTTTATTTCTTGCCTTTTACCAGGCTGCAGTGGGTGTTTATGAAGAAAGAGGCCACTATGAAATGATTGAAAAAATCGGCCTATACTGGCACTTTGTAGACTTGGTTTGGGTATTTGTATTTACATTCTTCTATTTGATTTAGTAATAAAAAACCGATATTATATTATGGAACATGATAATCATAAAGAATTGGAGGTAATCCCAAGGGATTCTGCCAAGATTAAAAAAATTTGGATGACGGCCCTGATTTTGTTTATGGTGACAGCAGTAGAATTTTTGCTGGCATTTACAATGGATAGGGGGCTTCTGCTTTACATTATATTTATTGTTTTGACTATCGTGAAAGCCAAGTACATCATGATGGAATTCATGCACTTGGGGGATGAAGCGAAACCTTTGTTTTATTCGATCATTGTGCCTTTGATTTTCCTGGTTTGGCTCATTATCGCTTTAATGAGGGAAGGGGCGGATATATTTCTAATGCGGTGGTAACAGTGGTAAAAAATTGTAAATAATAGAGATGGTTGAAGTGGAATCTTCAACCATTTTTTTTGTTAATATAAGGTATGAAAATGTTTCGGTTGATTCAGATCATGGTTTTGGTCTGTATTTTAATGATTCCCATTTTAATCATTCTTTTTTTAAGAGGGTTCACGTCCAATACCTACGAAATTCCGATTTTGTACGAAAATGGTGTGGACGATGCTTATCAGGAATGTGGCTTCGAGGATGGCCTTCAGCATTTTATCCCTGAATTTTCGTTTACTGATCATAAAGGAAATCCGAAAGGACTGGAACAGATGAAAGGAAAAATCACCATTGTTGATTTTTTCTTTACCAGTTGTCCCAGCATCTGCCCCATCATGTCATTGGAGATGGAGCGTGTTCAGGATGCATTGATGGATGAAGATAAGGTGCAAATATTTTCCATCAGTATAGACCCGGAGTATGATACACCTGAAATTTTGAATGATTATGCCCAAAAACACCAAGCTAAATACGGCAAGTGGTTTTTCCTTAATGGAAACAAAGAAACAACTTATGAGTTGGCAAGATGCGGATTTATATTGCCTACCATCGATGGAAAAGGCAACCCTGATGATTTTATCCACAGTGATAAATTCGTGTTGGTGGACGAGTGGGGCCGGATAAGGGGATATTATAGTGGAACGCAAAGAGAGGGCGTAGATCAATTGATATTGGAAACTAAAATATTATTGCATGGAGACAAATAAATTGGCTGGAAATCACCGAGAACAGACCATGTTTAGGTGGATTGTTTTCTTATCCATATTGGTGCCCATATTGGTAGCTGTATTACTTTTTATGCCATCAAAAATCGATGTTGGTTCAGATTGGGTTTATTTTCTTCCTCACCTCAATGCGGTGATCAACATGGCGGCTTCAGTGGCATTGGTATTGGGGCTTGTTTTTATCAAACAAAAAAAAGTCAATCATCACCGTGCTTCCATGACCACGGCCTTTGGCCTGGGGGCCGTTTTTTTGGTGAGTTATGTGATTTATCATGCCACGGCCGAAAGCACCTCCTTTGGAGGAGAGGGACTGGAAAAGTGGATTTACTATATTTTGCTGATTTCACATATTATTTTAGCGGCAGTAGCGCTGTTACCAATATTGTTGGCGTATTATTATGGGCACACAGGAAAATATGACAAACACAGGGCTACCGTAAAATACGCCTTTCCTATTTGGCTCTATGTGACGTTATCCGGTGTTGTGGTATATTGGATGATTAGCCCCTATTACCAACATTAAAAATTGGAGGTACATTGGATTTAATTTTGAAAGGGAGTATTTGGACCAATATGGGGGCTATTCTTCTTTGATGTTTTGATGAATAAACTTTATCTTTGAATCCGTTGTTTTATATGCATGATGAAAAAATACATTAAAATATTTTCCTCATTTTTACTTTTGTTATTTGGGGTCCTGGAAAATTCAATGGCCCAATGTGCCATGTGTAGGGCAACCATTGAGAATAATGTCAGTAGTGGAGACACTACTGTAGGTGCCGGTCTTAATATGGGGATACTGTACCTGTTTTTAGCCCCCTATGTTTTGCTTTCTGTTCTCGGCTTTTTTTGGTACAGAAATGTTAAAAGAAAAAAGAAAATCATTTATTGATATTTGTTCCATTAGTAAAGGGAAGCAAAGTGTTCAAAAGCTTTGCTTTTTTTCTTACATAGGATATGCTTAAGAAAAGAAGGGTCATATTGATTTTGTCCATTGTGTTTCTTGGACTTTTGTTGTCCCTTAATCTCCTATTGGATAAAACCAGCATTGATGTGGAAGATCATCGGGACCGATTGATCGAGCATCTTTCCCAAGTAGAGAAAGGTTTCGATGCGGATTATATCAAAGTTTTAATGGATAATAAGGCGGATAGGCAGGTAACCTTTCAAAGTTTGAATACCATTACCCAATATCCTTTTTATCTTTTTTCATCTGACGGAAAATTGGTGTATTGGTCAGATATTACCATGGTTCCTGAATTCTCCGATTTTATAATCACAAGAAAATTTCAGCTATTTGAAAATAATAAAGGGATTTATTTTGGAAAAATCAGAAAAATCAACCGAAATAAAAAGGGATATTGGATGCTTCATGTTTTTCCGCTTTACGATAAAGTCGAAATCCAGAATGATTACCTGGATGCCGGTCCCAACCCTTCAGTTTTTGGAAATGCTCAATTTGAATTGGCCAGTGAACCTGAAACAGGCTACCTGGATTTGTACCTGGATGGGGATTACCTGTTTTCGGTATTGTTTGGGGTAGGATATGATTCTCCGGGACATTCTACCAACCGTGCATTATTGGTATTCTTTTTTTCTTTACTGATCCTTGTCCTGATCATTGGTGGAGATTTTGTTTACACCATATGGAATAAAGGAAGACATGTCTTGGCGATTTTTTACACTGCCCTTATTTTGGGAAGTATACGCATTTTGATGTTGGTGTTTCATTTTCCCAGAGATTTTTTTCAAGCCCCCTTGTTTGATCCGAATCAATATGCTTCCTCCTTTATAAATCCAAGTTTAGGGGATTTGCTGTTGAATGTTATCTGTTACCTGGCGGTATTTATCATGTTTATCGCCATACTGAGCAGAAAGCGATTTTTGATAAAATTCATTAAATTCAGGAAAAAATATCCCTTTTGGATACTACTGGTTGCAGCGTATTCACTTGCGACTTTTTTGATGGGATTGTTTTTTGGCCTATTTACCAATATTGTGGAAAATGCCCAATGGACCCTGAATATTGAGTCAATTCCAGATTTTGATTATTTCAAAGCCATCAGCTTGATTGTGGTTTTTTTAGGCGGGGCAGGATACCTCTTGTTTTCGATTATTGGGCTAAATATGGTTTTATATAAAAACCCTAACAATAAAACATTTCCCATTAAAGTTTTAATTTTATTTTCCGCGCCATTGATTGTGTTATTTTCTTTTTGGGATTTGACCTACCTCATTGCCTTCCTGTCCCATCTGATCTTATTGGTTTCTATAATAAGTTTTCAATTGTACTACAACCTGTTTAAATTGGGATTCAACACTTTTTTGACTTTTTTCTTTGCCTGTTTGGTAGGTGCTGTCATTACGGGATCGGCTTCCTACCACCATACAAGGGATTCCGAAATCCGATCCAAAGAAAAATTTGCCAATTACCTATTAGTGGAAAATGACCTGATGACAGAATTTCTTCTAAATGACATCATATCCAAAATCAAGGAGGATATTTTTATCCGAAACCGCATTGCTGATCCCTTGTTTTCAAAGGAACCAATTGAAAGAAAAGTAAAAAGAATATACCTGAATAATCATTTCGATCAATTCAGTCAAAAGGTGTTGATTTATAATAAATCAGGTCAGGCTTTTTCAAATAGGGATCAAAGTATGTCCTTGGATGAATATAAGGAAGAATACATGAATAGTGATTATGCCACAGGGATCTATAATCTTTATTATATGAATTCTAAAGAAACTGGGGAGGGTAACCGTTTTGTAGTGTTTATTGAAATTTATAAAGAGGATTTTTTCCTGGGCACTATTGTGATTGAGTTGAACCAGCAAAGGACACAAGCAGGAAGTCTTTTCCCAAAATTACTTTTGGACAATAAATATGCTTATGATGTCAATGAAGATAATTTTGATTATGCCATATATAGGGAAGGAATTCTGGATTACAGTTCCGGCGTTTTCAATTACCGGGGGACTACGATGGAAGACATTTTGGAAAAAGACGTGCTATATTCTAAAGGGTTTCTTCATGAAGGTTACCACCATTTTGGAGTAAAGAATGAAGAGAACATAATGGTGATCTCCTCCGTTCAATATCCCATAAATTACATATTAGCGGATATCGCCTTTTATTTTGTAAGCTTTTTGATCCTTACCCTGATTACGATAAGTACTTTTCTTTTGATTTTTGGCATGAACCAATTGAGGTTCAATTATGCTACGAAACTTCAGCTGTACCTTAACTTCGCATTCTTTTTTCCCATGCTGATAATCAGTATAATCTCAGTCGGCTTCTTAAGTCATACCTATACGCAGGACCTTCACCGTCAATATTACCAAAAGGCAACTATTATAAGGGATAATTTAAGTAGGGAGCTCGGATTTAATTTATTCAGTGGACTCAATAAAGATGAAATTTACAATGAGGTATTTGATTTATCCCGCGCTGCCGGTACGGATATCAACATCTATCTTCCATCCGGATTGTTGATGGCCACCAACCAACCTACTATCTTTGACAAGAAGATCCTCACCCATTATCTGCATCCCCATGCCTATGGTACTATTGTCGAATCCAAGGAAAACAGGTTGTTGCAATTGGAAGAAGTGGGAAGGCTTACCTATAAAACCGCCTACCTTGCGCTTAGAGAAAGGGACAACCAAAAACTTCATGCCATTATTGCCCTTCCGTTTTTTCAATCGGAAGAAGAACTCAACGAACTGATTGCAGAGGTGTTCAGTAATATCCTCATCATTTTCGTTGTAATGTTTATTATCTTTTTGGTGATTTCCTACTTCGTTTCCAAACACCTTACCCATCCATTTAAGCTGCTGACCCAAAAACTGAAAGATACCAATCTGGAAAATAACGAGTACATGAACTGGCCGGGCAGGGATGAGATTGGCCTGTTGGTGAATGAATACAATAATATGTTGTTTAAGTTGGAAGCGAGTAAGAAAGTGCTCGCCTCGAATGAAAAGGAGTCTGCATGGAGGGAAATGGCCAAACAGGTTGCCCATGAGATCAAAAATCCACTAACCCCCATGAAACTGACACTTCAGCACCTTTTAAGGCTGAGGGAAGCGGGAAAACTGCAACATGGGGAGGAATTGGAAAAGCCCATTTTGTCCATTATCCAACAGGTGGATACTTTAAGTGATATTGCCACCTCCTTTTCTACATTTGCTAAAATGCCACTTCCGAAAAACGAAGAAATGGATTTTAGGAGAACGGTCACCGAAACGGTTTCCTTTTTTTGCAACCGGGAAGATGCTGAAATTAATTTGGAGGACCGTACACCACCAAATCATCCTATCCTGATCTTGGGAGATGAAAAATTATTTGGCAGGGTGATATCCAATCTGATCATCAATGGAATTCAGGCAGTGGAAAAGGATAGTTGGCCAATTATCCAATTGAATTTATATTTTGATGGAGGGGGTAAGGTGATTTTGGAAATTAGAGATAATGGGAAAGGAATTGAGGAAGAGTTGAGGGATAAGGTTTTTATGCCTAATTTCAGTACCAAATCTGAAGGCTCCGGACTTGGCTTGGCCATAGCCAAGCGCGGAGTGGAGACAACTGGTGGAAAGATATGGTTTCTTACAAAACCAGGAGAGGGAACTTCTTTTTTCCTCTCATTCCCACGAGTTATTTGAGCTTGGGAAGTTCGGAAGTATTTTGTTACTTTAGTGTGCTGTAAGCGTTTAAGTTATGAGGTTGGTGAGGAATTTTTTACCATTTTTATTATTTTTTATAGGTGTTCCTTTTTTAGTCATGGCCCAGGAATCTGCCTGTGTGTGGAAAAGCATGCCCAATGGGAAAGTTGAATTTTTGTTGGATTCCATGTCAGCCCTTGAATCTTCCATCGTCGTAAAGGATGATTTAGGAATTTCTTTACCGTTTTCTTATGATATTAATTCAGGAAAAATCAAGGTGGAATTTATAAATGACATAAAAGATTCAGTTTTGATATGCTATCAAACCCTTCCATTTTCCTTTCATAAAGTTTACAGCAATAGAACATTAATTCAGGATTATGACTCAATGGCCTATTTCAAGGAAAAAAATGATGCCGAAGCAGGTCATTTTGACTTTCGGGAGGAGGTTTTCTCTTCGGATAAATTGAACCAATCCGGAAGCATGACCCGCGGAATATCGTTCGGAAATGCCCAAAATGTTTTTGTCAATTCTTCCCTAAATCTTCAAATGGATGGTGAGCTGGCCGATAATCTATTTGTCCGAGCAAGCATTACAGACCAAAATGTTCCCTTCCAACCTGAAGGCAATACGCAGCAAATTCAGGATTTCGATAATATTCTGATGGAATTGTATAATGATAAAATGAACCTGGCAGGCGGGGATGTGGTCCTGGAGCAGCGAAAGTCTGAATTTCTACGGTATTATAAAAATGTCCAGGGGATACAGTATACCGCAAATTATGCTGTAAATAATAATTGGAAGGCATCAACTCAGACAAGTGCATCCATCGCCAAAGGAAAATTTGCTTCCATGCAACTGGAAATCCTGGAAGGGGTATTGGGACCCTACCGGATTAAAGGTCCTGGAAATGAACGGTTTGTAATCGTAATGGCCAACTCGGAAAAAGTATTTTTGGATGGCAAACCCTTAAAAAGGGGATTTAACAATGATTATATAATAGATTATAACCAGGGAGAAATCACCTTTACGCCCAGTGTACTGATTACCCAATATTCCAGGGTCCGCATTGACTTTGAATACGCAGAAAGGAATTTTTCCCGTTCCATATTAGCGGCAAACCATATCCAGGAAAATAAGAAAATCTCTTTTTACGTCAATTATTACCGGGAAAAAGATGATCGAAACAGGCCGCTCTTCACCCAATTATCAGATAAGGACAAGATGCTGCTGGCATCGGTAGGAGATCATCTTGCAGGGGCATCCACCCCTAGAATTGATAGCACAGGGTTTGACCCTAACCGGATACTCTATAAGAAAGTAACGGCAGAAGAAGCTCAAAATAATCTGGTCACTTATTACGAGTATTCTACCAACCCTGAAGAAGCCTTTTATGCCATTTCTTTCAGTGAAACAGGGCAGGGCATGGGGGATTATAAAAGAAAACAACAATTGGCCAACGGCATAGTTTATGAATATGTCCCTCCTGTAAATGGTGAAAAACAGGGTAATTATTCCATTCTCTCCACCCTGCCCGCTCCCAATAAAAAGCAAATGATTACCACCGGAGCCAGATTGAAGCTGGGTGTCTATGAACAAATTTATTCCGAAGTGGCATTTTCAGATCATGATGAAAACCTGTTCTCTGAAATCGATCAACATGATAATAGGGGGTTTGCTTTCAAAACAGGAATCATTTCTGAAGGAAGGGAAGTAAAGGGATTTATGGATTATCGGCTAAATGGCAGCATGGAATTGGAATATAATTCTGCTCATTTTTCTTTTATCGACAGGTTTCGATACATAGAATTTGACAGGGACTGGGGACTTAGCCCTGAAACTTTACAGGTAAATGCCAATGAAAGGATGGCCCGGGCCACATTGGAAATGGTGAAGGATAAAAACAATCATTTTTCTTATGGTGCTGATTTCAGAAACCGGGAGGGTACCCTTTCAGGTATACAACAAAGGGCAAGATTTAATCAGCAAATGGGGGGCAATTTGCTGCTTACCAATGAATTTTTTCATTTGCAAAGTCAGGTCAACCAGTTTGAGTCCCAATGGTTGCGCTATACCGGTGAGGTGAAATACCCTTTTAAAGTTATTGTGCCGGGCTATCGGTTCAGCCTTGACAGGAATGCCGTAAAGGACATCCATGGTGATTCGGTGGTCAGTACCGCCATGAATTTTAGGGAGCATCGATTATTTTTACAATCAAGCGATACCCTAAAGTATTCTTTCTTTGGCGATGTTATTTGGCGGGAGGACCAACATCCTGTGGAAGGACAATTGATGCCCGATACGCAAGCTTTTACGACCAATTATGGGATAAACGGGACATTTGGCTCTCACCAGGTAAAAGGAACGTTTACCTACAGGAAACTTTCCCATATAGCGAGAGATCTACCAGAGGAGACTACTGTGATGGGTAAAATGGATTATCAAAGTGTGCTTTTTGACAATAATTTCAGGAATGAAATAACCTATGCTTTGGGAAACGGTAGGGAACTTAGGCGGGAATTTGTTTTCCTTCCGGTACCTACCGGAGACGGGACCCATACCTGGAGGGATGATAATGGGGATGATGTGCAGCAATTAAATGAATTTTATCTGGCTGTCAATCCCGAGGAGAAGAATTACATCAAGGTTTTTGTGCCAACTGACGAATATGTCCAGGCTTATACCACCTTATTTAACTACCGGTTAAATGCCAACTTTCCGAAAGAATGGCAAAAAGCCTCCGGGATGAAAAAATGGCTTTCGAAATTCAGCAACAGTACCAACTGGAATGTTGAAAAAAAAATTACTTCAAATGATATTTTTAACAGGATCAGTCCATTCAACGCCAACCTTCCTGGCGAGGAACTGATTTCCATCCGACAATCTTTCAGATCCTCCCTGTTCTTCAACAGGTCTTCACCAAAATTCGGGTTTGATTTATCTCATTTAAGCAGTCAAAATAAACAATTGCTTACGGGAGGATTTGAAGACCTTTTGCAGGAAGACTGGCGTTTGAACACCAGATTTAATTTTAACCCCCAGTGGAATCTTTTGGTATTGCTGAATCAAGCCATCCGAAAATCAGCCTCCGATTTTCTTGATAACAGAAATTACAGGGTGCAACAACATGCCATTGGCCCTGAATTGAACATACAGCCCAATCCTTCCTTTCGGACGACCTTACAATATAAGATTACCCAAAAAGAAAACATGGATAATTTAGAGTTTGAGGAAATGGCCAAACTCCATGAAGCAGCCTTAAATATCAGGTTTGCAAAGGCCATAAAAACCACCTTAAATTCGGAGTTTCGATACACCTATATCGATTATAACGGCAAAGTGAATACACCTACAGGTTATGAAATGCTTCAGGCTTTAACACCAGGGGATAATTTTGTATGGAGCATTAATTGGATTCAGAAAATTGGGGAGGGATTACAAATGAACATGGTATACGAAGGGAGAAATTCCGAAGGTTTGGATAGAATGGTGCATACCGGCAGGATGCAGGTTTCAGCGCTATTTTGATTAGGCAGGCACAAGTAAATAATGTAACTTTGTAACAATTATTTGGTTGTTATACTAATAATTAAAATTTTAACTAAATGACAAAAAGTATATTGGTGACAGGGGGAACCAAGGGCATAGGTAAGGCTATCATTTACAGATTTGCAGCTGAAGGTTTCGATATTTTCACCTGCAGCAGAAATGATAAGGAACTATTGGCTTTGAAGCATAGTGTGGAAACTGAATTTCCCGCTGTCAGGGTACAGGTAATAAAAGCAGACCTTTCCAATAAAAAGGAAACCAAAGCGTTTGCTGATTTTGTTAAAAATAGGGCGATACCTGAGGTCTTGGTAAACAATACAGGAATATTTTTGCCAGGCAGTATTCATTCGGAGCCAGAGGAAAATTTTGAACTGACCATGCAAACCAACCTCTACAGTGCTTATTATCTAACGAGAGCATTTACAGCTTCATTTATGAGTAGGAAGAGCGGACATATATTTTCTATTGGCAGTATCGCAGGTTTGACCGCCTATGCCAATGGCGGTAGCTATGCCATTTCAAAATGGGCCATGTTGGGATTTACCAAATGTCTGAGACAGGAATTGTTGCCCCATGGCATCAAAGTGACCTCAGTATTACCGGGAGCCACCTTTACGGCCAGTTGGGAGGGGGCAGGGATCCCTGAAGAAAGGTTTATGTCCTCAGAGGATGTGGCAGAAGCGGTTTGGTCCGTTTATAACCTTTCACCCCGTTCGGTAGTTGAAGAAATAGTAATCCGCCCACAATTAGGGGATATTTGATATGGAATTAAAAACACTGACAGAAAACTACAAGTATTGCAATAGTCTGACGAACTATTCAAGGAGAAAAACCATACCTGTAAAAGTGGGGGATTTGATCATTGGGGGCGATAATCCTATAGTGGTCCAGTCCATGACCACTGTGGATACTATGGATACAGAAGGATCCATTGCCCAATCCATTAGAATGATAGAGAGTGGTTGTCAATTGGTGAGAATCACCGCACCCAGTATCAAGGAAGCTGAAAACCTTAGACAGATCAAGGAAGGTTTGGTGAAGCGTGGTTATACTACGCCTCTCGTGGCAGATATACATTTTACCCCCAACGCAGCAGAGGTAGCCGCCCGGGTAGTAGAAAAAGTGAGGGTCAATCCCGGGAATTATGCGGATAAAAAAAAGTTTGAAGTATTGGAATATACCGATGAAGGCTATCAGGCGGAATTGGATAGGATCAGGGACCGGTTTTTACCCCTGGTAAATATATGTAAAGAAAAGGGTACTGCCATGCGAATAGGAACCAACCATGGTTCCCTTTCGGACCGGATCATGAGCCGGTATGGTGACACCCCCTTGGGAATGGTGGAATCCGCCCTGGAATTCCTGCGCATTTGTGAGGATGAAAATTACCATGATATCGTCATTTCAATGAAATCATCCAATACCCAGGTGATGGTGCAGGCATACAGATTGCTGGTTCAAAAATTGGATGAAGGAGGATTTAAACCCTATCCTTTACACCTTGGCGTGACCGAAGCGGGTGATGGGGAAGATGGTAGGGTCAAATCCGCTGTAGGGATTGGGGCCCTATTGGAAGACGGGCTGGGAGACACCGTAAGGGTGTCCCTTACAGAAGACCCGGAATTTGAATCACCGGTGGTTCAGAATTTGATCAACCGGTATGAAACCCGCCCTGAACAATCTGGTGTTTTACCCATAAAACATTATCCCGTTAATCCCTTTGTATATACCAGGCGTAAGACCCTGGAGATAGCCAACTTTGGAGCCGGGAATGTTCCCAGGGTACTTGCAGACCTTTCCAGTCTTCGGAATATTGTTGAAAAGGATTTAAAGCAGGTTGGACATTTTTACCTTCCAGAACTGGATAAGTGGAAAATGAATGATCAGGGAAGTGATTATGTGTTTACCGGGGACCATCCCATTCCGTTTATGCTTCCCAATGGGTTGAAAGAAATTCAGAATGATAAAGTTTGGTTGGCTCAGGAGGATAAGAAAAACAAGTTCCCTGCCTTTTCCCTGGCTTCTTACAGCCATTCCGAATTATTTCATCCTGAACTTAACTTTTTGTTTTTGGGGGATGACGAAGTGGAGCTTGCCCTGCCTTTGCTTAGTAATGACAGCAAAACGGTATTGGTGTTGCATACTTTTTTGGAGCATAAAATGCAGGCCTTGAGAAGGGCATTTGTGGTACTTTTGAATGCCGATATCCAATTGCCGGTGGTGGTAAACATTTCTTATCCGGTTCAGGAAAATGAAAAAACGGTGCTTTATGCCGCTACGGATGTTGGGGGCCTGCTTATAGATGGACTCGGAGATGGTATATTCATGGGCATGGCGCAGCCATCACCTGCTTCAAAGACCGAATCATTGGATCAGGTGAAGTTTCATAATTCGGTTAGTTTTGGCGTTCTGCAGGCGGCCAGGACAAGGATGTCCAAAACCGAATATATTTCATGTCCATCCTGTGGAAGAACCCTGTTTGACCTCCAGGAAACCACGGCCATGATCAGGAAGCGGACAGACCACCTGAAAGGTGTTAAGATCGGGATCATGGGCTGCATCGTCAATGGACCTGGGGAAATGGCAGATGCGGATTATGGGTATGTGGGTTCGGGAAAAGGCAAAATTACACTATACAAAGGTAAAGAAGTGATAAAGAAATCGGTACCTTCAAAGAAAGCCGTCGACGAATTGATTGAAATTATCCGACAAGACGGGCACTGGATTGAACCCGATGTGGTAGAATAAATTTAAAATGTTCAATTAGAAATAGTTACGTTATGTCCAACAAAATCAAAAAGTTTTTCCAATTAGGGGAAGTAGGGTCCTATTTCATTCGGGTTTTTAAAAAACCGGATCCGGATAGGCCATCCAATTTCAATTTGAGTATGATGCATGGCATCAATAAGATTTCCATATTGGTATTTCTTGGTGCCTTGGTTTTCTGGATTATCAAAAGGATATCTTAAATGAGATTGATTTTATGACCATTGATTTTTTTAGAAATTATTGTTTATCCAAACCTGGAACATCAGAGGATACTCCTTTTGATGAAAACACCCTTTGTTTTAGAGTGGTGAATAAAATATTTGCCATTATAGATATCAATTTGTTTGAAAGTGTCAACCTGAAATGTGATCCCGAGAAGGCCATACTGTTAAGGGAATCCTACGAAGGGATAATGCCGGGCTATCACATGAATAAAAGGCATTGGAATACCGTTTCTTTTAATGGCAGTGTTCCGGATCCGGTTATCCTGGAGCTGGTAGACCATTCGTATCAACTGGTTTTTGAAAGTCTTCCCAAAAAAACCAGAGATGAGCTCAAATTATGAGTTTTTTAAGGTTGGAGGGTCTGGATAAGCAATTTCCAAATGGAATCCGGGCCTTGGAAAATTTATCTTTGGAAATTTCCAGGGGAGATAGGCTTGCTGTTATTGGGGAAAGTGGAAGCGGGAAAAGCACCCTATTGAAAATCATTGCCGGATTGGAAACACCTGATTCCGGAAAGGTATTTTTACAGGATCAACCCATCCTTCACCCTGATGAAAAACTGGTGCCTGGATACGATGAAATTCAATTGGTAAGGCAGGACAATGGTCTATTTCCTAATTCCACTGTGGCGGAGAATATTGGGAGGCCGCTTCTTTCCTATGATAAGGTTTATGGAAAGGAAAGATTGGAGGTCTTATTGCAAATTTTTGGATTGGCGGAAAAAAAGGACCAATATCCGAGGCAACTTTCAGGAGGTCAGCAGCAAAAAGTAGGTATTGCAAGGGCTTTGAGCAATGAGCCGGAAGTGTTGTTGCTGGACGAACCTTTCAGCTCCCTGGATACACTCCAGAAACGACGATTGATGTCCGAACTCAATTTAATTTTTCAGCAGATAAAGGTGGCCCTTATTTTGGTAACGCACGATATACAGGATGCTTTGATATTGACGGATGAGTTATGTGTGCTCAGAAGGGGAAAACTGATTCGGAAAGGTAGTCCTGAAGCCCTATACAGGGATCCCCAAAATACCTATACAGCGGAATTTTTTGGTCCCTTGAATCCTATACCCGGCAAAGCAGGTCAATTTATCCGGTCCTCTTCCGTGCGTGTGGATGAAAAAAAGGGAAAGATTAGCGGAGTGGTTCTTTTTAAAAAATTCCTCCCCCTTTATGATTTGATTACCATAAAAATTCCAGATTTGGATCAATATTGGCAAGTAGAATCCTCCAGAAGGGACATCCAACAGGGCAGGACCATTTTCCTGGATTGGTCCCATCGGGAGGCCCTGAACTTGAAAACAGCGGATTAATTTTTAAAAAGAGTGAGGTCAATCCATTTTTGTTTCTTCCAAATCGTCTGCTGTAGGTTCCCTGACTTCATGTACCTCCCCTTCAAAATGCAGGTTCATTCCAGTGAGGGGATGATTAAAATCCAGCAAGACTTCTTCTCCAAGATCTTTGATGACTTTAGCCTGCATGGGATAACCCTCTTCGTCTACCAACGGTAAAAAATTCCCTTCCTGTAACATTTCTTCCTCAAATCCACTTTCTTTATTGAACTGGGATTTAGGTACCGATACAATCAGCTCATCATCAGGTCTGCCATAGGCCTGTTCTATTTCCAAAACAAATTGGAATTTGTCTCCCTTTTCCATATTGGCCAGTTTTTGCTCAAATGTTTCTGGTAAGCCGCTGTTGCCAAACAGGAAAAAGAAGGGATCTTCCTCATCCCTGACTTCTACACTGAAAGGGGTGGCATCCGGTTCGTCATTGGTTACTTTCAATTCGTAGGTCAGCCCTACGAAGGTGTTTTCGTTTATTTTCATAAAATTTTATTTCAGATTATAAAGTTAAGATAAATCTGTAGGTATGACAACCATAGTAGTTGGGCAGAGATTTATTGATTTTTGTAAATATATTTTTTTCAGTCATGAAAAAAAATTAAATTCAGCCGATGCCACATTCTGACCAAAAATATATCGATGCTTTGTTAAACAACAATCAAAAATTAATTGATGAACTTTATTCAAAATATTCAGGAAAAATAAAGTGGATGGTGTTAAAAAACAATGGCAGTGAAGATGATGCCGCTGATATTTTTCAGGAAGCATTGATGAACCTATTCCATAAAGCAAAGACAGAAAAATTTCAGTTGACCTGTCCTCTGGATGCTTTTTTGCATCTTATATGCAAGAAAAAGTGGCTTAATGTTTTAAGCAAAAGAAAGGTGAAT
Source organism: Cyclobacteriaceae bacterium (assembly GCA_040905205.1). Classification (GTDB taxonomy): domain Bacteria; phylum Bacteroidota; class Bacteroidia; order Cytophagales; family Cyclobacteriaceae; genus Cyclobacterium. The sequence goes on along the minus strand of JBBDSB010000585.1, from coordinate 837 downwards.
GCCAGGGTAACAATTACGGAAGAAGACCGATCTATTCTTGGGGAGGATAGTTTTCTCCTTGCAGAAGAGAGCCTGATGGAAGAAGAAAGAATGGGTTTGTTGAAAGAGAAAATAAAGGAACTTGGTGCTGCTTGCAGGGAACTCCTTCAGCTGAGCTGGTCCGGAAAATCGATGGAAGAAGTAGCTGCTTTACTGGATTTTTCCTATGGCTATGCCCGGAAAAAGAAATCCGAGTGCATGGCAAAATTGATTATGTTGGTTAAAAAGTCTGATAAATACAGGACTTTAAAATGGTAAGGGAATGAACGAAATCTGGTTGGAAAAATTTGAAGATTACCTGCAAAATAAAATGATGGCAGGCGATAAACAGGAATTTGAAGCTGAATTGGCTTCAGATCAGGAAATGAATGAGGCTTTTAAAGTATACAGGGTCATAGAGACAGAAATGCGGTACTTGTCTGCTTTGGAGGAAGAATCTGCTGCACTCAGGTCCACCTTGGAGATTTTGAACGATAAACATATAAAATCCAAGGCTACAGGTTCAGGTAAATCAGTGCCTTTTGTGAAAAGGAACCGCAACATTTTTTACGCAGGAATAGCTGCGGCCTTTGTTTTGATTATTGTATCCTATGCTGTTTTTCTTGGGTCAGGACCTGCAGATTTAAATCAAAGGGCAACTGAATATTACGCCTCAAACTTCCAAATTTTAAGTCAGACTATGAGTGGTCGGGACAGTATGCAATTGGCCATCTCAGCCTACAATGATAAAGAATATGATCTTGCCCAAAGCTATTTCGAAGAATTGCTGGATAGAAAACCTTCCGATGCCGAAGTGTT
>JBBDSB010000584.1:0-3188 GCA_040905205.1 Cyclobacteriaceae bacterium | reverse complement strand
CATGGAACGGAGCCGATCCGATAGTGGCATCGGCTCAAATCATCTCTGCATTGCAAACAATTGTTAGCCGACGTATGACTCTTACTGATAATCCGGCTGTGGTTACGGTTGGAATGGTACGAGGTGGTGTCCGATCAAATATCATTCCTGAAGAAGTTGAAATGTTGGGTACGATGCGGGCTTTGCATCCGGATGATCGACTTGAGATCATCGGGCACATGCAAGAAATTATCGAAAATACGGCCCGTGCTATGGGTGTTACAGCGACCTTAACTCTTCCGGTCACAACTTCTTACCCTGTAACCTATAATGATGTTGATCTTACAAACAGAATGCTGCCTGTGATAGAAGCAATTGCGGGTGCAGATCATGTATCTTTACGAAATCCGGTAATGGGAGCTGAAGATTTTTCATTTTTTTCACAGGAGGTTCCGGGGCTCTTTCTATTTCTGGGTGGACGCCCTTCTGATGTGCCGGTAGAAGAAGCTGCTGCCCACCACACACCCGACTTTTTTATTGATGATTCACAATTAAATCTGGGTGTAAAAGCTTTTGTAGGAATGACACTGGATTATATGGAGAATCCAATCAGGCGACGAAACTAATCTTTCCTTCCGGGCAATCAAATACAATTGATTATGTGAACTTTCCGGGCTGATCTTTTTATTGGGATTAGTCTTAGTATTACTCATAATACTATCATGGGTACTGAGGAACACTCTAAAACAGAAGCAAAGGTTTATTTATTATAATGAAGCAATAATCAACCTTTGATATTATTACCAATTTATTATTTTCATTCTCGTTCTTTAAATAAAAACACCATTAAAATTTGTTTACGATTACAAGGATAAACAGAATAGTCATAGTGATATTCAGTTGTAATGCTCTATCCTAGAACGCAATAGTTATATTTTTGTATCTTATCCTATGGAAAATCAACTTATAAAAAGAATCACAGTTAATCCTGAAATTTGTCACGGGAAACCTACCATTAGGGATAAACGCTATACTGTGGATTTAATCCTCGATCTGTTGTCTGCTGGATCTACCCATGCTGAAATATTAGAAGATTACCCAAACTTGGAAGAAGAAGATATATTGGCATGTTTGGCCTACGCTACGAAACTAACAAAGTATTCGAGTTATACTAAAATTTCAGTATGAAACTGATTGTGGACGCTCAACTTCCAGTAAAGCTTTGTGAAATCCTAAATCAACTTGGAGTAGATTCCATCCATGTTGATGAACTCCCTAAAGGAGATGAAACACTTGACCGAGAAATTACCGAATTTGCTGATAGTGAAAATCTTATTGTGGCAACCAAAGACTTTGACTTTTATCACTCATACATGACTTTAGGGAAGCCAAAGAAACTATTCCTTATCACAACTGGAAATTTGAAAAACAGACAATTATTTAACTTGTTCCGGAATAACGCTTTGCTTATTAAGAATGCATTAGACAGAAGTAATTTCATAGAACTAAGTAATGAAGGCATAACCGAACATGAATAGGACTAAAGCACAAAAAATCGCTAAAAAATGATTTTGCGAATTGGACAATTGGGCAAGTAATATATAGTCGGTTGGATACTTTAATGGTAAACTTTGAATTTATTCCTGATTTCTCCATTTTATCCAGAAGATTTAAAAAAAGAGAGCGTATGTAGGATATTTTGATAAATAATAGGTGTAATGCCAACTTTCACACACCCTTATTTATGGACTTGTATGAATTACAATTATCGAATCCTAAAGTCTTTCCACAATTTTCTGTGAAAGACACGCTGGTTTTATACTATAGTTGTCCCCAGCGGGATGAAATAATGCAGCTCTACTCTAAGCATATCCAGATCAGTTTTACGTTAAGCGGGAAAAAAATTCAAAGTCATGGAAATCAAAGATGGGTTTCCAGTCCAAAAAAAGGTGGATTAATAAAAAAATGTGCTTTTTTACAGGAACTGCCAGCTGATTATAGTGGATGGGACGTAATGGTTTTCTACCTGAAAGATGATTACCTCCGTTCTGTATTTGACGAGTTCAGATCGCATTTGTCCCTGACCGGTTTACCTGAGCCAAATAGTGAAATGATCGAAAGCTTTGAGATTGACGAACATATCAGGAGTTGTTATAAAAGCTTTATCCCCTATTTTAGGAATAGTAAGCCACTTCCGGAGAGTCTTCTTGAAAATAAGTTCAAAGAGTTACTTTTTAATATTTTCTCTCACCCCAAAAACAAACATATCCTTGCCTATATCCTGAAAATTGTGGATCGCCATCAGTCCCCGGTCTGGGAAGTGATGGAAGAGAACTATATGTACGATTTAAAGATCGAAGATTTTGCCAATATTGCGAACAGAAGCTTGTCTACCTTTAAACGGGATTTTAAAAAACACTATCAAACCACCCCTGGAAAATGGATTACTGAGAGAAGGCTGAAAAGAGCAAAAGCATTTTTAGAAACCACGGATAAATCGATTAGCCAGGTCGCCTTCGATTGCGGCTTTACTAATTTATCGCACTTCAGCAGAGCGTATAAGGCCGAATACGGCATGTCCCCATCAGCATATCGGAGAGATTGGGCTGATAAGTAAAGTTTCTGAACGTTTAAGAAAAGTGCAGAGCCTGTCTAATGAGTACATTCGGTTACATTGATGATGATACATTGGTATGGTCATCAATTTTAACACCTTTCACGCACTTAATTAAATAATGGAGATCACATGCTGGAGAACAAAACAATCACAAGCTTCGAATTTAATCTTCATGAAGTGGGGCCTCAAATGATGTTTTGTTTGCCGATGTATCCTAATTAGAAAAAATCCCAAAATGATGAAAAAATTAATTTTACTTTTCTTAGCCCTTTCAGTTTACACTCAAGCCTATGCGCAGGAAGGCAACTTTGCCAATGTAAACGGAGTTGAGATCTACTATGAAGTTCATGGTGAAGGTGAGCCATTAGTAATGATACACGGATTCACTTTAAACCATACAATGTGGGATCAATTTATTGAGGATTTTTCTGAGAATTTCAAGGTGATCCTGGTAGATATAAGAGGGCATGGTAAATCCACAAATCCCACAAATAATTTCACACACAAAGAATCAGCCAGGGATATTTACGGATTAATGGATACCCTTCAGATCGATACCTTTAAAGGTATTGGTTTTAGCTCAGGCGGGATG
>JBBDSB010000583.1:0-3195 GCA_040905205.1 Cyclobacteriaceae bacterium | reverse complement strand
CCTGATTTTATTGATATCATTTGCAGCATTTTGATTGTCACCTTTTCGATGATAAGCTTCAGCGCGTAATAGGATGGTCTCTGCCAGACGAATGGCGTAGTCATCCCTAAAAAGATTGCTTCTGTTTTGACCCTGATCCAAACCTACGAACTGATCGGTCGTAAGTTTAAAAATAATGGGGTAAACCCAGCCACGTCCAGCATTGGTCTCATCTATTGCCTCCTGTGGCACTACTTTTCCAAAAAGATCCGGGAAATTGGGATCATTGTAAATTATGGTTCGAATGATATTGTGTTCTGCTCCACGTTGATCATTGGCAGAGATGGGATCATTCCATATCATATCCCCTGCATAAGGGGTTTGCTTATAAAAGGCAACACCACGGCCCCCGGCGTCTTCCGCTACTCCGTCAAATCCCAAAATGGCTCTGTAAACAGGCATATAGTATCTCGGATAATTCAAAGAAGATTGGCCATCCTCGGTGAGAAAAGCATCAAAATCCACCTGGAATGTCCAGATACTTTCCATGTTTCCATCGTTATAGTTGATGTTATTGATACGAAACAGATCCCAATACACATCTTTGCCCGGCTCATTCATTCTTTCACCAAATCGCTCTGTCATTAAGGTATAAGTGCCCCCATCCATCACATCAGAAGCATGTTTGATGGCTTGATCATAAGCTGAGACATTCGAAGTTTCTATTCCCAATCCAAGGTAGAATTCAGCCAGGTAATGCTGTGCGGCTCCTTTAACAATCCTTCCGTCCTGAACAGTGGTTTCAGGAAGGTTATCCAGAATAGCCTCCAGCTCATCAATAGCAAACTGATAGGTAGCTGCCCTGGTCTCCCTGACATAATCAAATCTTGGCTCTGTAGCGATTTCTGTCACAATGGGCACGCCACCAAACAATTCCGCGAGTATTCCATATGCATAGGCACGAAAAAACCTGGCTTGTGCAAGTGTATAGGCCCTCTTTTCTTCCGATTCAAAAGTGATCTCTTCCAAATTGGCAGCATATATGGCTGTGTTGGCAGTTGAAATCAGTTGGTAATAGAAATTATAGGTATTGCTAAATTCTGAACTTTCAGGATTTATTCTGCTATAATCACCAAAAGTGGTAACGATTCTGAATTCCGGTGCGTCCATTACATCGGTACTGAAACCTTTGGCTTGATAATTAGTGGTTCTGAAATTTCTCACCCGGGAATACATGGTGATCAAAAGCTGGTCAACCTGGGATTCGGATGAAAATATATTCTCAAACGTATAAAAGGTTTTTGGCTCCTCAAGTAAGAATTCGTCCTCATTACACCCCATTGTGATTGCAACCAACAATAGCGTAAGAAACTGAATATTAAATTTATCGATTTTCATGATTTCTGTCATTAAATATTAAAAACCTATCTTCAAACCCATGGTATATATAGTAGGCACTGGATTAATATTGTCACCAGGCCTGATTCCCGTTTCCGGATCACCTCCACCATACCAATCGGTAAAGGTATACAGGTTATAAATGCTCCCGTATAACTGTAAGGAAGATACACTGATACCACTCAGTATTCCCGGCGGTAGGTCATAGGATAAATTTATATCCTGAATCCTTAGGAAACCCCTGGACATTAAACCCAAATAGCGATTGCCATTAAAGTCAGGGCGCAGGTAAAATTCACTTTTATTTTCAGGGGTCCACCAGTCGTGGTCTATTTCATTGGTATCAAATCTGTTATTGAAAGAATTGTGCCTGGGATTTTCCCTCTGGTAAAAATTGTCACTTCCTCCTCCAAAAATACCCGAAAGCATTACATAAAAGCTGAAATTTTTATACTTCAACGTATTTGTTAAGCTAAGTCTAAAATTCTCTTGACGGTAACCAAGGATCTTGCGGTCATAATCTGCAGTAATGATTCCATCAGGAACTCCTTCAGGGCCTCCAAGATCTTTGATTCTCGCATCACCAGGTACGGCTCCTGTATTGGCAATATATTGTGTGTCTTCTTCCTGTACCACTCCATCATATTGATAGCCATAAATTGCATTTAATGGTTTTCCGATAAACAGGCCATTGGACAGGTCATCATCTTCTCTGCCATCACCATCAATATCGTCGCCGTACAATTCAGCTAATTTATTCCTGTTTTGCCAGAACATAAATCCCGAAGACCAGGTAAAATCCTTTTTGGAAATATTTGTGGTTCTAAGACTGATTTCGATTCCTTGATTATCTACCCGCCCCAGACTAGAAATGATAGAACTGAAGCCGGTCATTATGGGTATTTGCCTTACAAATATCTGATCCGTGGTGTTGGAAAAATAGAAGTCCAGGTCCAAAAGAACCCTACCGTCCAGCCAGGCGGATTGGAATCCACCGTTGAAAGCAGTAGTGGTCTCCCATCCTAGGTTCGGGTTGCCAAGTCCATCCTGGGCAATACCATATAAAATTGTAGAGGGTGCATCTCCAAATTGATATCGAATGCCTCCATCACTTCCACTGGAAAAAGGGGCCAGGGTACCATAAGGTGAAACGCCCTGGTTGCCATTTTGCCCATAAGATGCTTTTACTTTTAAGTAATCAACATAGTCATTCCCCCTCAAAAACTCTTCTTCCGAGAGTGTCCAGGAAACACCAATTGATGGGAAATTACCCCATTTTTTTTCGTTACCGAATACCGATGATCCGTCCCTTCTAACCGTAGCAGTCAAATTATACCTATCCTTAAAAGAATAACTAATACGCCCTACATAGCCTATGTTTGCCCTTTCTACTATATTTAGATTGTTCCTTTGAACAGTCGCTTTATGGATGCCGTTTACACCCAATAAAGTGTTGCCATTTGCTGAAAAATCATTACCACTTGCCTCTAACAGTTTAGTATATGAGTAATCCCTGGTAGCTACTAAAGTTACATCCAGGTAATGGTCTGCGAATTCTTTGTTGTAGTTGATGATATTGTCCATTACATAGGTGTAATAATTCGTACGCCTATTATAGCCATTTGCCTGAGCCAGTGTTTTGGCCAGCTCCGAAGGGGAATACCTTTGAATATATGGTTCTACCAATTGTTCCCGGATATAGTAGTTCTCGTGAAAAAACCTGTCCTGGATATTATTATTGGCATTAATAGAATAATTGAACCTATAGGTAAGACCATCTATTTTAGGGATTTTCACCAATGCATAAGTAGCAAACCG
>JBBDSB010000582.1:14104-19397 GCA_040905205.1 Cyclobacteriaceae bacterium | reverse complement strand
AAATTGATGGAAGAAATCATCAACAAAACCTCTATAAAAACAAAAAGAGAAATCGTTCATGTAGCGCTCAAGGAATTCCTACAAAAACTGAAACGGGAGGAACTAGCCGGTATGGACGGTAAAATCGATTGGATAGAAGATTTGGAAGAAATGAGGCGGGATTGATGAGCGTGTTACTAAATTATTGATCATGAGCAAATTTGGTTTATTTGTAATCCTTCTTTTGATGGTTGGCTGTGGAAATCATGAAAGTGGAAATTACCAAGAACAAAGGAAACTGTCCATTCTGGTGGATACCGTCCGAATCGATCCAGGCGATGAGTTGCTGTTTCTCAAACAAGGGCTTGGGGTCTCCGGACTGAGTGAGGATCGCCACTACCTGTATAATTTTGACCTGGAGCAGCACCAGCTCGAAAAAATCGACCTGGATTGCCTGGTTCTGGAGCGTAAAATTCCCTTCGAAAAAGAAGGTCCTAATGGACTGAACGGTATTCATTCCCTAAAGGGCTGGAAAGGAGATCTTATATTTTTCAGTACCTGGAAGGGGCCGCTGCTTTTTGACCAGAATGGCCAGCTCTAACATTCCTGGAAGGTGGATCCGAAGGAACTTTCCGGAGATGTGCTCAGCGATAAGGAATCCCTGATGGGGATGCAGGTTAACCCATCCAGTAAGGAAGAAGTTTATGGTCTGGCAAGGGCTTTTCGAAATGACGTGGTGGAATTTGCCCGGCTGGACCTAGACAAAAAGCGAATATACCGAAAGGACTTACCCCTACTAAATAAGGTTCGGAATTATACCGCTTCTTTAAATGATGGAGAAAATTATGCCTACTATCAAGCGGAGACTTATCTTGAAATAATGGATTGCGGCGTACTGTTCGGAGCTCAAACCGGAAGTGAATTTTACCTTTACGATCCGGAAGCCGATACCATCAAGGTTGTTTCCTCCAATAGTGAGTGGTTGGAGGCGGAAAATAAGGCAAAAGGGCGTGATTTTGCTTCTGCAGGTGAATTTTCCAGGTACTTTCAGCAATACATGGAAGGACCCCACTACTTTTTGCCTGTTTTTGATGCCCAAAACAAACGGTATTGGCGGTTATTTTATGAGAATTTTTTTGAAAGCGGAAAGCAGCAGGGGCTTTTTCCACAGCCTTCAGGAGCAAATGTTTACCTGGTCTTGTACGACGAAAAGCTGAACTGGATTCAGGAGGCAAGGTTACCTTTTTTGACTCAGGCGCCTTCCCGGCACTTTGTCAAGGACGGCATGTTGTGGCTCTTTGTTAACCTGGAAGATGAAATGGGTTTTGTTCGGATGAGTATTGATTTATGATCTTGAATTCAGGGTTTTGGATTTTTCTAATCCTTAAAAAGTGAGCTTACGGAAGCAGGATAGCTAATACTGTTTATCAGGGACAGGAAGGTAAATACAGGTCATCTGGTGGAAAAGTGGTGGTTAAAAAAGGTGGTTTTATCTCAACGAATACAAATTAACCCTTAACAAATTCTAGAATATGGTTAACAACTCATTAACTAAGAAAACCACAGAAAAAACACCCCTATAAAAACATAAGGGCTTTAAACCTTAACAAATTTTATTCCCACCACTATTCCTAAATCAAAAATCATCAATCCCAAATCCCATCTTTGAAGTATTTTTTGGTAAGTTTAAGATTATTTTAAATCTGATTCGTTGTTGTTTAAATAAAACCTATCGGTCTTACCAGAAATTATAAATAAGCTATTGAATGTTAAAAAATGCACTTGTTCCAATTGCTGCCCTTATTTTAGTTTTTTCACCTATCTGCTTCAGGCACAGGAAAAACACGAATATGATATTTCCAATCTGGGTATCGATATTGGAGAAATGGTGGCGACGAGGAAACCAAGGCCGATACAACCTATTTTTTGCTGCGCAGTGAGGTCAGCTTCTGGTTTTTTGGCCGGATCAACCTGGATTATACCACCAGGGTAAAATACCATGAAGGCCAGTTTATCGAATCCTCCGTGGAATCAAAGACCAACCGGGGAGAATTTTTATCGAGGATCTGGCTTGAAGATGGGGTATATGAAGTGCGGGCCAATTCCTATAAATACGAATTCAATGATCGGGTCAGCGAAAAAATCACCTACAGTGCGGTGCGCTTGTTTTTTGAGGAACCCAAAGGAAAGAGAAGGATGATGACCGAAAACCACGGACAGTTTGCCACCATTACTTCCCAGGGAAGCGGTGCCTACGATACCTATGTGGTAGGGAACGAAAACAGCTACCAATACTAAAATGGAAAATTGCAGCGGGCGAGCATGCACAGTCCTATCAAGAATTATGTGATCCGGCGAAAGGAATGAAAGTTGATTTATGATTTATGATTTTCCCAAATATAAAACAAGAATCATCGATTGAGTCGGTTTTTGACTGTTTTTGCTGAGGATACAAAAATTGATACCAATTCATTCGCTTCGGTCTTTAATTTGAATATTTCTAAATCTTCAGCCATTAATTTAGCTTCTTCAATCATTTCCAACCAGAATAATGTTTCATCTGCCTCTTCAATGATAGTACCCATTTTACTGATAAAATCCCTGTCACTTTTGGCCCTGCACACTGCTCTGTAGTTAGCAGCAACTGATGTTGATGAACGTATTATTTGGTCGGAAATAGTCCAACCAATCCTATTATTGGGTAAATTGGCTACCAATTTTATAATATCCAGGGCAAACCTCTTTGTTCTATTTTGCAGTTCTTTGCTATCCACCTTTTTTGATTTAAGATTTATGATTTTTTCTATCCTAAATATACAATCTAAAATATATAATCTACAATCTGAAATCCCCGATCCCCGATCCCCGATTCCCGATCTACAATCTACAATCTGAAATCTACAATCTGAAATCCTCAATCTACAATCTCCTCGATTCATTTATTCTGATTACCAATTTACCATGAAAATCGAAAATATGATATTCGATTTTCATGGTAAAATAGTTTTAAAAACCTGCTTTTTAATTTTTATTTACCTGGAATTCCTGAAAGGATCGTTTATGGTCCGAATTCTACAGCCCTATCACCGTAATGTTAAAAAGCGCTTGGTCAAATCCCCCAAGGTTTATATCCGGGATACAGGTCTGTTACATGCTTTGGCAGGTGTAAAATCCTATGACGAATTGATCAATCAGTTGCTGATAGGCGCTTCCTGGGAAACCTTTGTCATCGAGCAAATAATCAATGTGCTTGGACCGAATTACCACTATTACTTTTACCGAACCCATCAGGGGGCGGAATGTGATTTGTTACTGGTAAGATCCGGAAAAGTCGAATGGGCCATTGAAATCAAAAACACCCTCTCGCCTAAAATTAGCAAGGGATTTCTTATAAGCATGGAGGATACGAAGGCCGCTAAGGGGGCGGTTATTTCACGGGTGCAAGAAGGTTTTCCACTGAAAGAAAGTGTGAGAAATTATTCCCTGCTGGAATTTTGTGAAGCTATTAAAAAAGAAAATAATGGAACAGAACCAAACTAAAAACTCCTTATAAAAAGAAATTTTATTTTATTAATTTTTATATTGCTTACTTAACCCCTGATCATGAGCAAACTTGGTTTTTTTATCATCCTTCTTTTAATAGCCGGCTGCGGAAGTCCTGAAAAAGGAAATCTCGGACAACAACGGCAACTTGCTTTTTCTTTAGACACGGTCCTTGTCGATCCGGGAGATGAAATCCTCTACCTCCGGGCAAATTTGCACGAAGCTGAATTGTCAGCGGACGAAAGGTTTCTATACAATTACAATCCCACGGACCATGCGCTGGAAAAAATAGACTTGGATGAATTAAAACTGGTTGAAAAAATACGTTTTGAAAAAGAAGGGCCTCAAGGTACGGGCCCCTTTTTCACGCCTTTTTTCCTTTTGGGAGGAGACAGCATTTTAGTGGCAGGATCGCTGAAGCATGTAGGGATTTTTAATTTAAAGGGGGAGAAATTAGAAGAGGTGAAATTGCAGCAAACCATTGACGGGTTGGCGAAAATGGAAGGTGGGGACAGATTTCGAATTAAATCAATTATTCCAGGTAAGAATAATCAATTTTTAGGCTTTAGAACCGATTGGAGGAGCGGTAAGTTTAAGCATTTGATGAAGGTGGATATGTCCAATTTTCAACTATCTGAATTGGATCTTCCCGAATTTGAGAAGCTGGAAGAATATAGAGTGGCAAAAGTCGAAGGAGGTGAATCTACCGGATTTTTAGGATCTCAAGTTTTTCTGGAGAAGGGAGGTGGAAAAATTATATTGAGTAATAGTGTATTCAATGAGTTATATGTGCTCCATCCAAATGATAACAGTTTGGCACTGAAAAGTTTTGAAAGCAAATTAACACCAAATCAAAAGTCTCCTTACAATCCCAAGCAAGTAGATAATGATGAGGCTATGTATCGAATATATGCCAAAGGATTGGCAGAGATTGAATTTGAGAGATTAATTTGGGATAATTGGAACGATCGATATTACCGTTTTTCCTACCAGGCAGATATGGAAAGGGTTGTGGCGGATGGGTGGCATTACATGTCCGCAAAAAGCAGCACTATTTACCTGACTGTGTTTGACGAAAATTTGGAAATGATAACGGAGTCTGTTGTGCCCGAATTAAGTAACATTCCCCGTACTTATTTTGTAAAGGATGGAGCCATCTGGATTTTTGAGAATATGGAGGATGAATTGGGCTTTGTAAGGCTTAATGTGGATTTATGATTTTGGTCGATAGGTATGTTAGTCGATAGGTGGATTGTTCGATGGGTTGATGAGTTCTCGCCGGCCCCGGGTTTCGCCCGGGGTTATTGTTGTTGAAGCCCTTCAGGCTTCGGCACCGGGGAGGAGTTTGATAATGAGGGAAGAAGTCGAATAATTCGATTAGCTTGGAACTGGATCGGAAGTGATTTGAGATTTCAGGTAAAATGATTGGAGTAGGAGTAAGTTAAATATGCTCGACTTCCTAATGTATCTCAGGCCTGAGGGGCCTGAACAACAATAACCGTGGGTGCAGCCCACGGCTTAGGGACTACCGATTACCTCCAACCCCGGATGGGGTTGAACCTTACGTAGGTGTCTTTATAAGATCAACTATCCTCATGCATACACCGTCATTTGGAACTGAGATTGGCAGAGGAGACTTTATTCCCGGATAGGACAGTTGATTGGCAGAACATTGTTCAACCCACTCCGGGGTTGGGTGAAAGATGGATTCTCGCAGGCCCCGGGTTTCGCCCGGGGTTATTGTTGTTGAAGCCCTTCAGGCTTCGGCACC
>JBBDSB010000582.1:0-14004 GCA_040905205.1 Cyclobacteriaceae bacterium | reverse complement strand
AGCCCACGGCTTAGGGACTACCGATTACCTCCAACCCCGGATGGGGTTGAACCTTTGATTTGCCTGGAATACCCTATTCACCAAAAAGCCGGACTATTGGTGAATCAATTCACCGAAAAGCCGGATATTTGGTGAATAGCTAAATTTCAATTGTTGAGAGATGCCTCAAAAGTGGGGTAACTTAAAAACTGTTTAAGGAGAATTTTATGAACTTGTTAGGGCCAGTTAAACAATAATCCCTCAGTCAAAAGTCCTGAATTTCGTCCTTTTGGCACCTTCAATAGCCGAAAGCAAATGCATACACCAGTAAGCACGATGATTTTATAGTTCAATAAAATGCATACAAACACATTTTTTCCTTTGAAAAAATGTGTTTGTATGCATTTTTTCCTTTGAAAAAGTGTAATTTCGATTTCTAATCACTTAGGCATGAAATCGAGCCTGCCTGAAGCAGACAGGCATGACGAAAATCGTCGCACACAGGGATGATTATCATAGCGCGATTCCCCCGAAAAAAGGCGGGGCAGGCTACCCCGACCTTTGGTACGGGCCAAGTTATGACGGTTAAAAGTCAAATTATTAACAGATGAAAAGAAAACTATTTCAATCACTGGTCAATTGGAAAAACAGTCCCAAAAGAAAACCCATAGTCATCAGAGGGGCAAGACAGGTTGGGAAAACATGGTTGATGAAATCTTTTGGAACAGAACTTTATGGGCAGGTTGCCTATGTGAATTTTGAAAGTAATCAGACAATGAGAAAGGTTTTCGAACAAGACTTTGATACAGACCGCTTGCTCATGGCTATTCAGATTGAAACAGGAATTAAGATAAACGCTACCGATACCTTATTGATTTTGGATGAGATTCAGGAATCCAAAGGTGCGTTGACATCCTTGAAATATTTTCAGGAGAATGCCCCTTCCTATCATGTGATAGCTGCAGGGTCATTATTGGGAGTAGCACTGCACAGGGAAACTTCTTTCCCCGTCGGAAAGGTAGAATTTCTGGATCTCTACCCGCTGGACTTTGAAGAATTTTTAGGGGCTACAGGAGAGCGATCGTTAAATCAGCTTCTCCATGCACGTAATTGGGAAATGATCAAACCTTTTGCACAAAAACTCAAGCATCTGCTCAAACATTATTTTTTCATAGGAGGAATGCCTGAGGCTGTTCAGACCTTTTTTGAAACGAAAGACCTGGAGCTCGTTAGGTCAGTTCAAAACAGGATCATGGATGCTTACCAACAAGATTTTTCTAAGCACGCCCCCTTTGAAATTGTACCAAGGATCAGGATGGTCTGGAATGCCATTCCTGCTCAACTTAGCAAAGAGAATAAAAAATTTATTTATGGGCAGGTTAAAAAGGGCGCAAGAGCTAAGGATTTTGAGATGGCATTGGCGTGGTTAATAGATTGTGGACTGGTACATCAAGTCAACCGGGTTTCAAAAGGTGGACTTCCATTAAAAGCTTATCAGGACATTGGCGCTTTTAAGCTTTTTCTTTTGGATATAGGTCTTCTGGGCGCAATGGTTGACCTGGATGTCAAAACAATTTTGGAGGGCAATCCATTTTTTGAAGAATTCAATGGAGCCATTAGCGAGCAGTTTGTTTTACAGCAATTGGTAGCATTGGGATTAGCACCAGCTTACTGGTCAGCGGATAGCGCCACTGCTGAGGTTGATTTCGTAATCCAACTCAAGGGACAGATCATTCCCATTGAAGTGAAAGCGGAAGAAAACTTAAAAGCAAAAAGCTTGAAAGTATTTGTAGAAAAGTATAAAACGGTCACGAATATCCGCACCTCTTTATCGGATTACAGAAAAGAGGACTGGTTAGTCAATATTCCTTTGTATGGAATTCATACAATAGTTTAACCTTATAACTTCATGGAAATAAAAGCGATAGTTAGGATCCGGAGTGCCTTCAAGGGGGTATCGTTTGGCTCTGAAATTTGAAAAAAATCTTTTTTACTGGACCGTTTTTAACCAAGGAGGTTTTTTATCGGTAAATAATGGGTTTAAGCAATTTCCTGGTGGTTTGATACTTATTATTTTATTCCCCAGCATGCAAACTCCAGTCATTCCCGTAAAATCCGGCAGCCTTGATGGCATCAATACCCTTTACAGGCAGTTCAGAGGTAAATACTACAAAATCGGGAAATCCGCTCCCTCCGGCAAAATATTGGTTGGCATTGGTCGTATGCAATCCTTTCAGTCCTGTGCCACTGACCACCGCAATACTGAGGGTGTCATTGTCTTTTCGGGGAACCATAAAATATGCGCCAAGATTATCCTGACGGATTATATTTTCACCCAGTGTGATCTCTTTTCTTGTCACTTGAAGGGGGTTTTCATTCAGAAGTGTTTTCCATGCCCGGTTGGTATCGGCATTACCGTAAACAATGATCCCTCTGTCACTATATTTGTCCAGATCGAATTCCCGATCTGAAACCAGATTCACGGCACCATTTCCCCTGTAATACCAGGTTTCCGCATCAAAGCGGGCTTTGTTGTTTTCTGCTTTGTTTCCGGAAGTGCCGTACACGAAAATCATCCGGTGATTAAAGGGTTCTTTGAAGGTGCCGTTTCTATGGATACCCTTGGCTGCCGGATCCGGTGCACTACCGAATTCCCAGACTTGTTCATTTCTATGCAGGTGGAGAAAGTCAGCTGGTTTTTTTATATATTCCAGTCTTTGTGCGTCCAATTCCAATTTTATGGTGTCGCCCTTATTGAAATCCCTTATATCAATCCCCAAAACAGCTATATTTTCTGTGGTTCCTTTGATCTCTTTTTCTACAAAAGATCGCTTAATATCAACCCTTGAGTAGGCCAGAGCTTTTTCTTGTTGGAGAATATGAATCCATTTGTTGGATGAGGATACCGTTGTGTTGGCCGTGGAAAAATTTATTGAATGGGTCAGACTGTCCGGCGTGTGCTATGCCATTTAAAATAATCGAATAAGGGTTCCCAGTCCACACTTTCGCTACCAAACCAATGGCTGCCTCCCGGATATTCATAATAGCTAAAGTCCGGATTAGTGGAATAATTGATTGAATGGATGATTGACTCAAAAATAAACATGTTGATCTAATAATGAATTCAACCACCAAAAATAATAAAGATTTAAGTTTCTTATTTTAAATTAATTTTTTAATAGGTTTTTGAGTTATAATTTTTAAATTTATAGTTATAAAATCTTGAAATTATGGCAAAGCTTTTTCCTTTAATGTTATTCCTCGTATTTCAATTGGGCTGTACCAGCGAAAACCAATTGGAAAACCTGAGTGGCAGTACCTCCATGGATTATGCCCTGGACACGGTGGTCATTGATCCGGGAGAGGAATTGCTGTTTGTGTCGGGAAGGTTGTACAATTCGGACCTTTCCCCTGACGGCAGGTATTTATATAATTTCAATCAGCATGACCACAGCTTCGAACAGATTGATTTGGATGAAAAAAAACTGGTTCGGAAACACGCCTTTGAAAAGGAAGGGCCTAATGGTACCGGGGAGTTTTTTCGCTCTTTTTTCCTTTTGGACAATGATCACATGGTAATCATCAGTTTTCCAAATCCGGGAATTTTTGACCTGAGTGGTAAGAAGCTGAAGGAATTGAATTTTCAGGGAGTGGGCAAGAATGCCGATAAAATCGGTGATGGGGAGGCTTTTTTGGTTTCTACGAATCTTCCAAACAAGGTAGGCCAGTACTTGGGTTTTATACGAAATATCGAGGAGAAATTCACCGAACTTATGCGGGTTGACTTAAAGGAAGGTTTGACCAAAAGAATGGTCATTCCCAAATCCCAGGACCTAAGGAAATTTGAGTTGCAATTTACAGATGGCAAAGGTTATATGGTGTCTGGTCCTCAAACTTTCCTAATCATGGAGGGGGGTAAAATTTTACTGGGAACTAACCTGACAAACGAGTTTTACCAGTACCTACCCGAATCGGATAGCCTGGTGGTAAAAACTTACCAAAGCCAGCTTACTGAGGATGAAAAATCGATTCCCGCTGCCCATGAATTTGATTCCCAGGAAGAATTTTTGGGGGCCATCCGGCAGGTACGGGAAGAAATCAGTTTTTCCCCACCCGTATGGGATGACCTCAACCGGGTATATTATAGGTTTTCTTACAAAGAGCTCCTGGAAGAAGCCAATACGGAAACCTTTCAATGGCCGGATGCCACTTCTGCGGAGGTGTTCATGACCGTCTTTGACGAAAACCTGGATATGCTGGCGGAGACCAAAATACCCGCCATCACCATGCCACCGCTGAAGCATTTCGTAAAGGACGGCAAGATCTGGATGTTTGTGAATGTGGAAGACGAGATGGGCTTTGTCCGACTGTCTATTGACCTGGGATTGGAACCATCACCCTCTGATGGGATACAGCGAAACTGATGCTGCAAGGTATACACAAACAGCACTGGTTTTCCAAATTCTTGGCGTCAAGGGCTGTGTGGTTGTAAAATATCTCCCCGTATTTTTGCCTCAGCTTTTCAATTCAACCATTTCCATGGCTTCTTTTTCCCCCATTAGTTTCTTAGAAGGACCTATACCCGGAAAATATAGACCGACCTTACCAACCGTAAAATTGTAAATGAACCCATAGAATTAATAAACGCATGTTTAATTCAAAAATAACTATTTTGTTTTTTAAAGAAATTAACCGGATTAAAAAAGTCGATTTTTTAAATTGATCTAATCCCCAACAGGTTAGTGTCAGTTAAATCCCATAAAATAGGAAATTTTAATTTAAATTATTAATGTTACATTCAGAGATTATCCCCTTTTTTGGAAAGAAATCTGAAATATTCATTAAATAAAACACCATGAAATTTTCAAAAAACCCTATTTTATTGCTGGCTATTCTATTAAGCAGTTTTGGTCATACCTTTTCTGAAAGCCGGCTGGCCAATCCATTTATGGGCATGTGGGGTCTGGCAATTGAAGGAGGAGGGGTCGGATGGCTGCATGTCCATGAAGAAAAGGGCTTTCTCGATGCCGAACTGCTGTGGATTGGTGGAAGTGTTCTGCCGGTAGCCAATGTGTACCTTGCCGATGAAAACACACTTGTCGTCACCAGAACAACTACCTCCAGGAAGAGTGACGAAAGAAGCCATACCATTACCCATACCCTCAGAGTAGAAAAAGGCGGGGAAAGCTTAAAAGGGACCATGACAGGGCCTGCCAGAACCGGCGAATACCAAATGCAATTTACGGGCAAAAGAATGCCTCCCATGCCGGAAAAGCCAGATCTGTCAAAAGTCAGCTATGGAAAACCCATAACTTTATTCAATGGCAAGGACCTGACCGGTTGGGAATTGATGAACCCAAAACGAACGAACGGCTTTACGGCAAATAACGGGACCATGGTAAATGATCCCATACAGCCTGAAAATGGGGAACATATTTCCTATGGCAATATTCGTACCCAACAGGAGTTCGAAGACTTCAATCTTACACTCGAAGTAAATGTGCCTGAAGGAAATAATAGCGGCGTTTACCTTCGGGGTATTTATGAAATCCAGGTGGTAGATTCCTATGGAAAACCCCTGGATTCACACAATATGGGCGCTTTATATAGTCGCATTACCCCCGGTATGGCTGCTGAAAAACCAGCAGGTGAATGGCAATCCATGGATATAACCTTGGTTGATCGCCACATTTCCGTCATTTTAAATGGCAAAAAAATTATTGACAACGTTCCGGCCTGGGGACCAACGGGTGGTGCCATAAGTGCCGATGTACTTGCCCCGGGTCCAATTTATCTACAAGGAGATCACGGAAAGGTAAGTTACCGGAATATCGTGTTGACACCTATTGAATGATAGCCATAGGGATCCGTCACAGAAGTATCAATCGGAAACACGAAAATGGACGAGGAATTTATTGCCTAATGAATATGATTTTTGTCCCGACTTTTTATAGCAATATCAGGCGGATGAAAAAATTTAATGATTGACAAAAATTAAATCGGCAGGTAACATTTTGCAAAAAAATACCTTAATGCAATAGAAAATGAATTATTAAAAGAATAATTGTACCTGGATTTTTTGAAAATTATCGTTTTTTACAACCCTCCGGCTTAAATTTACGTCAAATACCTGCACTGTTTTTTAACAATTTAAACTATGAAAAAAGTATTAATTCCTATAATTATCATCGCACTGGTCGGGTTCCTTGTTTACACCAAAGCCGTAGGCATATACAATACTTTCGTGCAAACCGAAGAAACCGTCAATGGTCAATGGGCCGAAGTGGAAACCCAATACCAACGCAGGGCCGACCTGATTCCCAACTTGGTGAATACGGTAAAGGGATATGCCGATTTTGAACAAGAAACACTGACGGGAGTAATCGAGGCCCGTGCCAAAGCCACTTCCATTACTTTGCAGGCGGAAGACCTCACACCTGAAAATATTGGACGGTTCCAGGAAGCCCAGGACCAACTGAGCGGATCACTCAGCAGACTGCTTGTGGCCGTGGAAAGATACCCTGACCTGAAAGCCAATCAAAATTTTCTGGAACTTCAAGCCCAACTCGAAGGAACGGAAAACAGGATTGCCGTGGCAAGAAGAAACTTCAACCAATCCGTGCAGGGCTACAATTCCAATCTCAGGACCTTTCCCAACAATGTTTTTGCCGGTTGGTATGGATTTGACACTAAGGGTTATTTCGAAGCCGCATCAGGTGCTGAAAATGCCCCCACGGTAGAATTTTAAATAAAAATCTCATGGCCGAAAAATTATTCAGTACTGCGGACCGGGCCATTATAACGGAAGCCATCCGGAATGCAGAAAAGGAAACTTCCGGAGAAATCCAGGTCCACATCGAAAACCACTGTAAAAAAAATGTGCTCGACCGGGCTGCTGTGGTATTTGAGAAACTTAAGATGAATCAAACAAAGTACCGCAATGCGGTGCTTTTCTATCTTGCGGTGGAAGACCATAAGTTTGCCATTCTTGGAGATGCAGGAATCAACAAGGTAGTTCCCGAAAATTTCTGGGAACAAATCAAAGAAGAAATGCTTATTCATTTCAAGACCAGGGCATTTACCGAAGGTCTTAGAAAAGGTATAGAAATGTCCGGCCAGCAGCTTCAACAACATTTTCCTTACGACCAAAAAGGGGACATCAACGAGCTACCCAACGATATATCCTTCGAATAGAACATTATGATCAAAAGACGGCTTTTTACTTTATTACTTTTATGGGCACTTTCATTCTCAAGCTGGGCGCAAGGGGATTTTCCCGATAAACCCAATCCACCCCGCCTGGTTAATGATTTTTCGGAGACCCTTTCAGACCAGGAGGTCAGACAGCTGGAAAGTAAGCTTTTGTCCTACAATGACAGCACCTCCTCCCAGGTCAGCATTGTTTTGATCAATTCCGTGGGGCCCTATGATATCAGTGATTATGCTTTTCAATTGGGAGACAAATGGGGGATAGGCAGAAAAGACAGGGACAATGGCATTCTTATCCTCGCCGCGATGAAAGACCGCAAGGTTTTTATTGCGACGGGATATGGCATGGAAGGAGCGATTCCAGATGCTTTGGCGAAGCGGATAGTCGATCAGGTTATAGTACCCAACTTCCGAGCGGAAGACTACTTTACAGGCCTGGACCAAGCCACAGACATGATCTTTAAGCTTGCTTCTGGGGAGTACGATGCGGAGCAGCTAAGCTCATCGGACCGGCCAGGAGGCGCATTGCCGCTGGTATTGATTTTTATCTTTGGCTTTGTGATTTTGACCCTGATCAAAAACCGAAAAGACAACAACAACCACATGGGTGGAAAACGTGGTGGCGTTGATCTCTTCACCACGATGATGCTTGCCAGTATGCTCGGAGGTAGCAAGGGCAAATTCGGGGACTTTTCCTCCGGCAGAGGAGGCTTTAGTGGCGGTGGAGGAGGGTCCTTCGGCGGCTTTGGTGGCGGCAGCTTCGGCGGTGGCGGCGCAGGTGGCAGCTGGTAGGGCTGCTATATCAGGTTCAATATCACTAATCTTAATTTGTGAAATCAACCATTCAACTCAAATTTAGCAAGAGCCTTTAATATCCAAAGCCATTACAGTTTTGTATTTTTGCCGAACATATATAGCAATGAGGTTTGGGAGCTTGTAATAATGGAGAATGGTCTTTCCTATCTGATTTATCTTGTTGCTTTCTTCTATTTTTGTAGCCGATTGGCATTCACGTGTATGATATTATCCATCCGTGAAAATTTCCTGTTACCTTTTTTTTACAGAAACATAACGATTTTTTAAATTAAAAAATTTGAAGGAAGGGCGATTTACGAACTACATTTGAGATTATAAGTAGTGAAGATCTGAAAAGAAAATAGTTTTACCCCGCTTGGTAAAAACACATATAATATTATTCCAGGCAGTAAAACTTTTTTTTGATTTTCAATCCTTTCCACCTAATTGATTTAAAACTTCATGCCAGAAAATGGTTCTTTCAAAGACTGGATTTTTTCCCAAATACACCAAAACAAGCTTGTTTACAATACCTGTTGGGAAGATCCGCGTTGTGACCGTATGTTGATGGATTTACAGCCAGATTCGGAAATCGTGATGATTACGAGTGCGGGTTGCAATGCGCTGGACTACACACTCGACCGCCCTGTCCGCATCCATTGTGTAGATATGAATTATCGCCAAAATGCCTTGTTGGAACTCAAAAAGACAGGTTTAGAAAATTTGGACCATACTACGTTTTTTGAGCTTTCGTAGTTTGCATATGGTCTGACCTGGCAATATTTTACATTCATTGGTAAAAAAAAGTAAGGTACCTTTCCCGAGAGCTCAATTTTAAAATAGGGCCAATTGCGGCTGCTAATCCTTTCCGAAGCAAATGGGTAATTCACTGATAAGGCAAACCATCCTAGTATCAACCCAAATCTCATTTTCAGCGACTCCCGTATATTAAGGGGTGAGGGAGGAGTTGGCGGAAATTATAAGTTTTAACCTGTTTGATTATTTATTGGGAACGAAAAAAATCCCCTCCTGACTTTGGTCAGGACAGGCTTCACCTCTTTATTAAGGGACGTTTGTTTTAATTTAAAGTCTACCACATAGGACACATAGCGCGGATAGTTAAAAAAAGAAAATTGAAAAGCCATCTGTCAGAGCTAAGAACCACGATGTGAACTATGCAACTATGTGGTTAAAAAAATCAAATAAAAGTGACGCAAAACAACTTAAAGTTTGAATGAATAATAGACATTAGGCCTTACCGATATTGTTTTTGGAATGTGATTTGCACTTAATGTTACTGGTAGCCCAAGAGATGGTGCTTAAAACAATCCATTTTACATTGTTTTAAAAAAGAACTAAAAAATTTAGCAAATATGTCAAGCCCGGAACACAAAAAATTAATTTGGGACCTTATTAAAGATATCAAAGTAGGAATGCTCGTCACTCAGGATGAAAATGCGGACGGTACTATGAGGGCTCGACCAATGAGTCTCGTACAGGATGCTTATGACGGCACTTTATTTTTTTATACCTCGAAAAGTGATGCCAAGGCCTTTGAAATTGAGCAAGACAGGGATATCTGTCTGACCTTTAGCAACCCGAAAAACAATGTGTATGTTTCCCTTTCAGGTAAAGCAAAGATCTCTGAAGATCAGCAATTAATTGATCGGTATTGGAATCCCTGGGTAGCCGCCTGGTTTAAAAATGGAAAGGACGACCCTGACCTGGGAATGCTGCAAGTGAAAATTAACAAAGGCGAGCACTGGGATTCAAAAAACAACAAGTTGGTTCGGCTCTTTGAAATTGCCAAATCAAACCTGATAAAGTCTTCAACGCCTAACCTGGGGGAAAATGAAAAATTTGGTACGGAATAGGATTGAAATACTTACAGATATATACGAAAGCCTTTGGAAAGATTTCCTTAGGCTTTTTTTGTTCAACAAAAAGGGCATGTGGAGATCTTTCTGCCCTATGAGGGGAAACAATCCATTATTTTATCCGTTTTTTCAATCCTTCAAATTAGCAACCTTTTCCTATTTTGTAAATTATCGGCCGTTTGTTAACCTCAATTGAGTGGAACCTGAAATGTTTTTCCATACGCCTCACCAGATCATGCGAATGTCTTGAGGATTTTTGGCAATCATTGAATTACTTTAGGGAATCTTTCTGTGTTGAAGGGTTGTAATTAAAAATGGGAAGAAAAATCCAATCCTTCGCTTTTGTTGAGAAACCCATGCATTTGAAGTCGAATTTGTCAGCAAGGGAGCGTGAATTTCCTGGTTGTTCCTGCAAACGAGACTGCAGTTAAAAATACCGAGCAACAGTAAAAAATGCTGGTGTGCCATTGTAGGGTATAGGAAAAAAGATTAATTTGTAATGAAAAAAGGGGATGTTGTTAGACTGGAGGCAATATATTACAAGTGACCCGGAAATTCTGAATGGTAAACCGATCATAAAAGATATTATTAATTTAAAACCAGAAAGGCGGAAGCCATACCACGTATCTCTTGCATAGAAGAGCAACCCTTATTTTAATTAAAATTGTAAATGTATTTTGGATCTAAAACAAACTGAAATTCAGTGTTTCTAAATTGATTATATTCGGATGATGATTACAAAGGCTGAAATATTATCCAAACTAACTGAAATGAAACCAATTCTTTATAGGGACTATGCTGTTAAAGAAATTGGATTATTTGGTTCTTATGCTGACAATACCAATAACGAAAACAGTGATATCGACTTATTGATCGAACTAGAGAAACCGATTGGCTGGAGATTTTTTACATTAGAGCTTTTTTTAGAGGAGGTTTTTGACAAGAAAGTTGATCTAGTGACAAAAAATGGTTTGAAAAAGGAAATAAAAGACCAGATTCTCAAAAAAGTAAGTTTTGTATAGTGAAAAAAGAGAATCGAACCTACCGTATGTACCTTGAAGATATGAATTTGGCCATGGAGAGAATTGCAACATATATCCGTGGCTATTCTTTTGCCAAGTTTAAACAGGACCATAAAACCATTGATGCAGTCATACGTAATTTCGAAGTAATCGGGGAGGCATCAAAAAATTTGCCTAAAGGATTCAAAGAGAATTACCCTGAAATTCCTTGGAATGAAATGTATTTGTTGCGAAACAAAGTGTCGCACGAATATTTCGGTATTGATTACGAGATTTTATGGGATGTGGCATCGAACTATCTTCCAGAAAACAGGAAACAAATTGAAGCAATTTTACAAGAACGCTAGCCTTTTACAGGAACACCAATTTGGAATATTGAAATGAGTAATGATTTAACCCTTTTGTAGTTTTAGCACCTAAATTTAAAAGACACTTATTTTGAATCCTCAATAAAATTCTCAAACAAGGGATATGTTTTTTAAAAAAAAATTGCACTTCTGCCTTGGTAGGATTCGTTAACTCTGGCGTATTACCTATTGGGGTCCTCATTGGTGAGGATGTCTTTGGCCAAGAACACCGAAACACGATTCATATACCAACGAATTTACCTTTACCTAATGGAAAATAATCTCCCCATATGGCTTTTGTGCATGATTTCGGCTACACTGCTGTCCTGCTCAGCCAAAGACCAAAAAACCCTGGACCTCTCGGAGGCCATCATCCTGATTTCGCCCCAAATCACCTCGCCCATACAGGAAACCGCAAGCACCATAATAATGGAAGAAATCGAAAAGCGGAGCGGAATTTCACTGAAAGTGAACAGAGATTGGGATTCCAAAACCCACATTGCCATGGTCCTGGTCTCCGATACCACCCTGTTTGGAAAACCAATTCCTTCCCGGAAGGGCTCCGATGCTCCGGAACGAAAAAAAGAGGGTTACCGGATCTTTCATGAATCTAGCGAAGCCGGGAACACCCTGTGGGTGGTTGGCGCAGACGCCCGGGGAATCCTTTATGGGATTGGCAAACTTCTGCGGACGGCCCGACTGAGCAAGGAAAAAATCAGTTTGGATGAAGGCTTTGATTTTGCCGAATCCCCTCAATATGCCCTTCGCGGACATCAGTTTGGGTACCGGAATACCGCCAATTCCTGGGATGCCTGGACGGTGGAGCAATTTGACCAGCATTTCCGGGAACAAGTGCTCTTTGGGGCCAATAGTTTTGAAAACATTCCCTTTCAGAAAGCGGGGTCCAGCCCCCATTTCAAGGTGGATCCACAAGTCATGGAAGTTGAATTGAGCAAAATCTGCGAAAAATACGCTGCTGATTATTGGGTGTGGACACCGGCACCCCGGGACCTGACCGAAGCAGGAGCCCACCAGGAGGGACTGGAGACCCAAGAAGCCTTTTATGCCAAATGTCCCCGACTGGATGCGGTATTTGTTCCCGGAGGGGATCCCGGCGAAAACCACCCCGCGCAACTTATTCCATATCTCGAAGATTTATCGGAACTTTTGCAGCAATACCATCCCAATGCAGGGATTTGGGTTTCCCTGCAGGGATTTAATCAAGAAAAAACAACCTACTTTTTTGACTACCTCCAGACCAACAGTCCGGATTGGCTAAAAGGCGTGGTTTATGGACCCAGTAGTCCGCCGATTGCCCTGGAACGCGAGCTTTTGCCGGAAAAATACATGCATCGATTCTATCCGGATATCACCCATACGGTACGCTGTCATTATCCCGTGGAAAACTGGGACCAGGCCTTTGCTTTGACATTGGGAAGGGAACCCTGCAACCCCCAACCAGAAATGTACACACGGCTTTTTCAAAGGGACAGTCCCTACACCGACGGTTTTATTACTTATTCCGATGGTACCCATGATGATGTAAACAAAGTTATTTGGAGCCAGTTGGGATGGGATCCCGGGAAAGATCCCGCCACTATCGTTGCTGAATATACCCGTTTCTTCTTTGGTCCTGAGGTAGGGGAAGCCGCCGCCAGGGGTATATTCGCATTGGAAGAAAATTGGGACGGTCCCATTTTGGAGAATCCCGCCATAGAAAAAACCCTGGCTTTTTGGAAAAGGCTGGAAGCCAATAACCCCCAACTGTCCGGTAACTGGCGCTGGCAACAATTGCTGATGCGGGCCTATTACGATGCCTATATCCGGGATCGGCTGGCCTTCGAAAAAAGCCTGGAGGCTGAAGCCTACGAGATCCTGGCCTTGGCTGATTCCATTGGAGCCGATCAAGCCATGACTAAAGCACTTCAAAAGCTGCAAAAAGCAGATACAGCACCCGTTTCCCCGGAACTAAAGGAAAAAGTGTTGGACTATGGCGAAAAGCTTTTCCAAAGCGTTGGAGCGCAGACCAGTGTGGAAAAGTACCAGGCAAGTGGTGCCGAGAGGGGAGCAATCTTGGATTTTATCGATTACCCGCTCAACAACCGCTGGTGGCTGGAGGACGAGTTTGATAAGGTGCGTACGCTCGGATCCGAGGCTGAAAAACTGGCCCGGTTGGACTTTATCCGGACCTATGAGTATCCGGGAGAGGGCAGCTTTTACGACAATATTTCCAGCGCAGATGCCAAACACGTCACTTCCAAAACCGATGATGCCATCGACTTTTTATGGGAAAACAACGGGATCAATAGAAAGCGACTCTCCACGCAGCTGTTCCAGTTTACGCCCACCCTGGCCTATGATGAGCTGGACCCTGATTCCGATTACCTGATCCGGGTTTCTGGCTATGGGGAAGCACTATTGCGGGCCAATGGACAACGCCTTACTCCTACCAGGTACGATAGGGGCTACGAGGAATTCAAGGAATTTCCCCTTCCCGGGGACTTGATCAACGAGGGCAAACTAAAAATCAGTTTTGACAAACCCGATGAGGAACACCTGAACTGGCGCCAGCAGTCGCGGGTAACGGACGTATGGGTGATCAAACAATAAGTTAACCATTTCATGTGTTTATAATTTGTTCTTAAGTGGTCACATGAAATCTACCGATGGCGTATTTGTTAAATACCTGTAAATCAAAGTGTTGAAAAAAAAACACTATTATCCTGATTTGTGTATTTTCTAAATGCTAAGCCTACCGGTGACGTAATTGAATCA
>JBBDSB010000581.1:0-19443 GCA_040905205.1 Cyclobacteriaceae bacterium | reverse complement strand
TGGATGATGCCATCCCTGAAAATGAGGATGCAGATGGGGATCAAAAAACCTCTACTAAGAAACAAGTTGCTTTTGATTTTTTTGGCTTTTCTGTTCTTGAGACGCAGCTTAAGCCGTATCATAACCCAACCAAATTAAATAGGGGTTTCTTATTCCCTTTGAATTTTGAATTGCCCTTAATATCCATTTCCAGCCCTCCTCCGGAATATTAGATTATTTTTCATTTCCCTTTTAGCCCATTGAATGAGGAAAAATATCCTATCTAATATAAACACAAAATTTATTATAAAATGTTTTATTTTAAATACCTAGGCATATTATTGCTAGGGATGATCAGTAATATGCTCCTGGCACAAACTGAAAAATCTATTCAAAATCAATTGGAGGATAGTCTCCATATCTATGAAGTGGAACAAAAAAAAGAACCGGTCAAGATCCTTCATGCTGAACCATTATACATAGACCTGATCCGTGACCTTGGGGCCAGAAAAGGGGAAAAAGAATGGAATCTGGGTGTAGGGTTAACTGACCGAAACGATTTTGATGAATACCTAGCCCTGGTAGAATATGAATGGGCGCCTATGGACCGTTTGGGCTTGGAGGTGGAATTGCCCTTTTCAATTTATTACCCTACCAACGGGAATCAAAATGCTCCAGGAAGCAGGTTAAATAGTTTAAAGTTGGCAGCCCAGTATTCGTTTTTCGTTTCTGAAAAATATAAAACATCCATGGCCATAGGGTACATTCATGAATTTGAAATGACAGAGTTTTCGAATTACCGGGAGGAAACGATGTTTTCCGGAAATATTTATAATCCCTTTTTTATAGTGGCCAAGCGACTGGGAACGAATTTCCATTCTCTGATTTACACAGGTCCTGCCTTTCAAAAACATTTTAGTGATAACTTGACTCATGTGAGGTGGGAGTTAAACAGCAATATTCATTATATGATTCCAGGCACTAGGAATTTTGTCGGGATTGAGTTTAACAAAGAATGGAATGATAATGATTTTGATATGACCATGCGACCTCAAATGAGGGTCAGTATTACAGATAACCTGTTAATTGGGATTGTGACAGGGATTCCGATCAGCAGGGAATCAGAAAGATTTAGTTCATTCTTAAGACTGATATATGAACCCAGACATTAGTACCCATAATGTAATTGGGCTAAAAATCTTTACAATATTTGTAATTTCCCCTGCTATGTAGGTAGATTTGAAAAAAAAATGGTTTGGATGGCACCTTTTGGTAAATTCCAAACCATTTAAATTTATAATTTAATTGTTGAATCCATCATTATGAAATCTTGCAACATCTTCCTTTTTTACGCTTTTTTTATGCTTCCCATACTAAAAATTCCTGCCCAGGAAGATAGAAAAGAGGGCAGGGAAAACAAAAACAAGGAACTTAAAATTTCCCTTAATGAAGACGGAAGCCATTACGTAAAAGGTACTTTTCTGAATCAAATTTGGGTCAGGAATACCCAAAATAACCCTGGGACTACGGTTGATGGCTATGGGGAGGACAATACTTTTGACATAGGACTCCGGAGAACAAGGATTCAATTATTCGGACAGTTATCTGATAAGGTCTTTTTTTACACACAGTTCGGCACCAACAACCTGAGTTATATAGGTGACCGTAAACAGGGATTATTTTTCCATGATGCGCTGGCAGAAATTGAAATATGGGATAAATTTATGGCAGTCGGAACCGGGATTACCGGGTGGAATGGTTTGTCCAGGTATGCCTCCCCTTCAGTAGGATCTGTTTTGTCTTTGGATGCCCCTCTGTACCAGCAAGCCACCAATGATGCAACGGATCAGTTTTTAAGAAAATACAGTGTTTATGCCAAGGGAAAAATAGGAGGGATGGATTACCGGCTGGCGATGTCCAAGCCAATGACCATAGCCAATTCAACTGTTCAAGGCACCAGTCCAGGCCAAAATGCTCTTTTTTCAGCAGAACCGCCCCATCTCCAGTATCATGGATATTTAATGTATCAATTTTTGGACAGTGAATCTAATCTCACCCCATATAATGTGGGTTCTTATCAGGGAAAAATGACCGTATTTAATCTTGGAGCTGGCTTCATTTACCAAAATGATGCGATGTGGCATCTCAATGATAATGCGGAGCTCATTCATGAAAATTTATCCTTGCTTTCTGTGGATGCTTTCCTGGATCATCCCATCAGCAAGGAAAGGGGCACGGCGATAACGGCATATGCGGCCTTTAGTTCCAACAGTTACGGGAAAAACTATGTAAGAAATCTGGGGGTCATGAACCCTACGAATGGGGTAAATACCCAGGGGTCTTTTAATGGGCCTGGAAACGCTTTTCCAATGATGGGAACAGGTACAACGAGTTATTTTCAACTTGGTTACCTCTTTAATGAAAACCTTTTGGCCAATATGGGTACCCTGCAGCCTTTTATCACTACCCAGTATTCTAAATTTGATTTATTGGATGAGGCCATGATGATGAACGAATATGGGTTCAATTGGCTAATAGACCGTAATAACTCTAAATTATCTTTTCAATACCAAAGCCGGCCAGTTTTTAATACCAACGGGTTGGGGGATTTGATTCGAACAGACAGAAAAGGGATGTGGGTGATGCAGTTTCAAATCTCGATTTAATAATGGAGAGGATTATTGGCCCTGTCAAATTTCAATGAAATAGCACCAATTCTCCATTTCAGCGAATCCCCCTTGACAAGGTGGCTAGAACCTGTCCCGGCAAAGGTCGGGAGGGATTTAATGACACTTATTCTAATTCATATTTTTCTGAAATATTGGTTGTTAGCGAAAAAATCCCCCTAGACCCCCTTTAAAGGGGGAATTGGTACCGTTATCCTTTCCGTGCCCATTCAAGCCGGAAAGCTGTTTTGCCACATCAAAATATAAAATTCAGGTTAATACCCTTTTTTCAGCGATTCCCTGTTCCGATGAATTTTCAGGAGGGAATTATCTTTATAAGTAGATCCATTTTAACATAGAATCTCAGGTTTTTAGAATTCTATTTGAAAAACAGGAAAAATCTTCCATGGAAAAAATTCACTTAAACAAGGGAAAATTCTTTTTTTTTCAGGCCTTCAGAAATTTTTTCTTTTCTGCTGCATGAATTGGTCCGATTTTATCCTTTAAAAATGTTCCTTTTTCTCCCGAAATCACGGCCTTGATTTCTGCCATAATAGAAAGGGCAATCTCCTCCGGGGCTTCTGCACCGATATTTAAACCCATCGGGCCAAAAATTTTGGACATTTCTCCTTCAGAAAGAATTAACCCCTGTTGGCCGAGGTTTTCCAACATTTTTTCCAATTTCTTTTTAGGACCCAATACACCTAGATAGGGTATTTGTATGGGTATGAGCCCTTTCATAATGGCCAGGTCATAATTGAAATTATGGGTCATTAATACGACAGCAGTCCGGCTGTCTAATTTGAGGTACGGGATCACCTCTTCTGGTTTACCAATAAGGAATTGCTTTGCCGTGGGAAACCGGGAGGATGTGGCAAGATTGGATCTTCCATCCACCATGATCACCTCCCAACCCAGGATTTCAGCAAAACTGACCAATGGAAGGGTGTCATTTCCTGCTCCCACCAGGAGTAGAGAAATTGGCGCTTGAACAATTTCAATAAACGCTTCCAAAGGAGAAGATCCGGCATAAGCCGCAATGCTTGACTTTTTGGTTCGAAAGGCCTCTTGGACATCCATGTCCAATTTATCAAGCAGGATTTTAGATAATATTATTTTTTCATTGATTACCCTTTGTCCCTGGAAAGGATAAAGTATACAAGTGCCTTTTTGTTCTGATCTTTTGTTGTTGAGGTCAAAAACAGTGACCAATATTTTATCATACCTATCTGCCAAACACTGGTTTAATAGGGAAATGGGATGGTTTTCCTGGTGGGGGTCAATGGGTTCTATTAATACGTGTATGATTCCATTGCAACCCAGCCCTACCCCAAATTTTGCATCATCATCATCCGTGGTATCATAGGTGACCAACATCGATTTTTTTTGAAAAATTACCATCTGGGCTTTTCGAAGCGCATCCCCTTCCAGGCAGCCCCCGCTGATCGCTCCGGTTAAATGGCCGTTTTCAGTCACCAACATGCGTGCGCCAGGCCGTCTGTAAGAAGAACCTTCTACCTGTACCACAGTAGCCAGAGCTACCTGCTCATTTGATTTGACGGATAAATCAAAAGCCTTGATGATTTCCTTGATCTCTTTCATTTTTCATTCATTTCTAAAGCCATGAATGGTGCAGGTAAGTCAAGGGAAAAACAGACCCCTTTTCATAAATTTCCTGGTCGGCCGGAAGGGTGAGAAACCCATCTGCCTCAGCCAAATGTACAAGGTCCCCAGACCCTGAATTGGAAACAGGTTCCACCTTCAAGATTTCACCCTCACCTTTAACCCGGACCAGGATATGGTAGGACACAGGCTTTTTGAAAATTATTTCTTGGGATAAACAGGCCTCATTTCTGTTGATTTTTCTTCCAAGATGCTGCATGAGCCAAGGTTTAAAGTAGGCATGAAAACAGATGAGGGTAGAGGCCGGATTCCCAGGAAAGCCAAATACCCGATGGCTTTCATCCATGCCAAATAAAAAAGGCTTTCCTGGCTTTTGGGAAACGCCATGGATTATTTTAATGATATTTAATTCTTCCAAAACCTCTGGGAGAAAATCAAATTTACCCATGGAAACGGCACCGGAAAACAGTAATATTTCATGTTCTTCAAGCAGATTGGCCAATACTTTTTTTAATTGGGCCTTGTCATCCCTGATATGAACTGTTTTTGCATCAATGCCCAAATCCTTTAATGCTGCCTGTAGCATGTAAACATTTGATTTTCTGATTTGATGGGTTAGGGGCGTATCCGAAATGTTCACCAATTCATCTCCAGTGGAACAAATGACAATATTAGGATTTTTATACACCTCTATTTCGGATTGGCCAACCGTTGCCAAAACGCCAATGGTACCCGGGTGGATGTAGGTATTTTTTGGTAACAATACATCTCCCAATTGGGCATCTGTGCCCTTAAGGTGCACATTTTGGAATGCTGAAAAGGAGTGGTTTAAAATTTTGGCTTTGTTTTCTATTATTTGGATTTTTTCATAGGGTATGACACAATCCGTATTGGCCGGTAAAACGGCCCCCGTCATCACTTCAATACAGTTTTCTTCTTTGCCAAGGGATAATTGCTCCTGTCCCGCAGCCTGAATGGCTTCAATTGGAAAAATAGTTGTTTTGTTGATCATTGAAGCCTTTAAAGCAATTCCATCCATGGTTACCCTATGAAAAGGAGGGGCATCCCTATCTGCAAAAATATCCTGAGCCAATACCCTGTTAAGGGAACTAGACAAGTTAATTTTTTCGACGGACCCCGGCAGGGGATTTTCCATTACCAACCTAAAGGCTTCCGTTACAGTGATCATTTATTTATTTATTTTAGTAGGATCATTGGATTATAAAGTGGCAACCTATACAAGATCGGTTTATCCTCCCAGGAAAGACATTGATTTTTTCGGGGCTTTGGCATTTAGGGCTTCCGCTTCAAAACCATCCTTTTCTTTTTTGGCCACTGCTTTTATTATTTCACTTTTCATCTCCTCTTTATTGGCACCGTTTCTCAAAATATCCCTTAAATTTAAAGCGGGAGGACCATAAAGGCAGGTTCTCATTTCTCCCGTTGCGGATAGTCTGATCCGATTACAGGTTCCACAAAATGTACGACTAAAAGAAGGAATGATACCGAAAGTACCTAAATACCCCGGTATTTGATAATTTACGGAGGTGCTGTTTTTTTCGTCCCGAATTTTATATAAGTTGGGAAAATGGCTGGAAATGTATTCCAGCAATGCGACGTGATTCCATTTGGGCAATTCAAATTTTTCCGTCCCATTAAAAGGCATTTCTTCAAGGAAACGAACAGAAAGAGGGTAATCTTTGGTAAGTTTTACGAAAGGTATGATGTCCTCGGTATTTTTGTTGTCATCAACGACACAATTTAATTTTACCGTAAATTCTTTTTCCAATAAGGAAAGAATACATGAAAATACCTCTTCGAATTTATCCCGCCTTGTCATTTCAAAAAACCTTTTCCTGTCCAAAGAATCAAGACTGATGTTGATTTTTTTAATGCCCATGATTTTCAATTGATGGATTTGCTCCAAATTGATGGTACCATTACTGGTAACCGTAATGTGTTTTATCGAAGGTATCTGGCTAAGAGATCTAAGGAAATGTATGATGCCATTACGGACAAATGGTTCTCCTCCGGTTATCCTGACTTTATTTACGCCCAATTCCCCAAATATACCCGTAAGGTATTCCAGTTCCTCATAAGTAAGAAGGTCTTTTCGATGGACAAAATCGATGCCTTCTTCAGGCATACAGTAGTAGCACCTAAAATTGCACCTGTCAGTCACCGAAAGTCTCAGGTAATTTAATTCTCTCCCGTAGGAATCTATTAATTTTGGCTGCATAAAGTTTTTCTTTCCAAGTTTAAATTTTTCACCTGGTCTTAGGGGTGGGCATTTACCCACATTGTTTTATCTTCAAAATACTCCTTTTTCCAAATGGGAACAGTGGCCTTAAGTTCATCGATTAGAAACCGGCAGGCCTCAAAAGCCTCATTTCGGTGGGCGGAGGCAATGCCGATAACCACCACAGGATCACCGATTTTTTTGGTGCCCAGGGCGTGGATGATGACCAACCGCAGAATGGGCCATTGTTTTGCAGCCTTATCAGCCAGCTTTTCCATCTCTTTTAAGGCCATGGGCTCATACCCTTCAAAATCCAGTTTCAACACCTTTTTCCCTTTGGCATGGTTTCTAACCGTTCCAATAAAAAGGTCAATGCCCCCTGCTTCAGGATGTTGAAGCAATCCATAAATTTCATTGAGGTCGATATGGGATACTAATTTTATCGTTTTCATTTTATCCACCGCTAATCGGCGGTATAAGAGCAATTTCCTGATTTTCCGAAAGATTCATTTCATCCTGCGCATATTCTTGATCAACGGCTATTGCCATACTGTTCAGGTTACCCATGGCAGGATATTGGTCCAGTAGCCAGTTCTTCAAATCATGAACAGTTTGCACACCATGTCCACCGGGAAGGGTTAGGCTTTGGGCTCCAATGATGTCCTTTGCGATGCCGAATAGAATGATTTGCATATTCACATTTTATATTTTGCTCAACCTTTGTAACAGACTGATTAATGGTAAAAATATACATATTATTAACAGGAAACCAAATAACGATCTCCAACTTATCCTATAATCCCAAAATTTCGATTTGAGTTCATGGATCTTCCTTTATATCTCTTTAACCCTTATTATCTTTTGAATCAATGAATCTATTGTTTTTTGAAGCGTTTTTTTCCATTCACTCCTGTGAAATCCATTTTTTTGATCATTTCTTTTTTTATAAAAAATATTATCCAACAATAATTTTTTTTTATTCTAAATTAAAATAATTAAAAATACTGTAAAAATAAACTTTATCGTAAGTAAATTTTTATCAAAAGGGATATATCACAATGGATCTTGTTGGGAGTGAAAATTGATAATAAATATTGTTGGAAACAAAGTATGTTCCTTCTAAGACATACGCCGGACCGTTTTGCTGCTTTTTTACCAATGAGAATATCCCAATTGTGATCGGATTGTCAAAAACCCTATAAAAAATCGATCAAAATATATTTTACCCTATGTCCAATTATATCATAATTAACCATTTATACCCAAAATACCATGAGAAAACGTTTATTTAACCAAAAGCAGACCTGCCCTTTATTTTTAGTGGTTTTAGCAGGACTGGTGCTCCTTTTTGGACGCCCAATACAGGTCTTTTCCTATGAGCTTACCGATGGTTCCCTGGAAACGGAATCAAACGAAAAATTTAAAAATTCATTTTTAAATTCCAAAGTAGCCGATGATGTAGCGTGGTTTATTGAAGTTGCCGGTAAAGTTACGGACACCAATGCCATCCCTTTACCAGGGGTTTCTGTCCTCGTGGAAGGCAGTAATCAGGGTACCGTTACCAATATGGATGGCGATTATTCGATTGAGGTTGGGGAAAATTCAGTATTGGTATTTTCCTTTATTGGATTTCAAAGTCAAAGAATTGAAGTGGGATCCCGTTCGGTCCTCAATGTTTCCATGGTAGAGAACATTTCAGGTTTAGATGAGGTGGTGGTGACGGCACTTGGCATCAAAAGAGAAGCCAAAAGTTTGGGTTATGCCACTTCTACGGTAGAATCGGAGGAAATGACCATCAACAGAACACCCAACTTCATTAATTCCCTACAGGGAAAAGTGGCTGGAGTAAACATAACTTCCATGGGATCGGGTCCTCAAGGCAGTAGTAAAATCAGAATAAGGGGCGTGTCCTCCTTTGGGGGAAATAATTCCCCTTTAATTGTAGTCAATGGTGTACCCATTGACAATACCAATTTTGGGGTTAGCGGAGACGTATCGGAAGTGGGGAGCAACAGGAAATCAGATAGCGGAGACGGTCTGAGTAGTATCAATCCAGATGACATCACTTCCATGTCCGTCTTAAAGGGAGCAGCTGCATCTGCTTTATATGGAGCCAGAGCCAAGGATGGCGTGATTATGATTACGACCAGAACCCGCGCTACCGGTTCAGGGATTCAGGTAGAGCTTAATTCCAATTATACGCACGATAGACCACTGGATTTTACCGATTATCAATATGAATATGGACAGGGAGAAGGTGGCGTCAGGCCTGATTCACCCAGACCGGTATCGGGGGTCTGGAGTTTTGGGGAAAAATTTGAACCGGGAATGACGCAGATTCTTTTTGATGGCATAGAAGTTCCGTATACCCCTCAACCCAGCAAGATCAGAGATTACTACAGGGATGGTTCCACTTTTTCTAATACGATTACGATTTCATCCGGTGGAGAAAATGGTGGTTTTAGCCTTTCTGTAGCCAATATGGATAGCAAGGCGATTCTTCCAGGCTCAAAGTATAACAGAAAGACCATTAATCTAGGATTTACCCAAAATTTTAAAAACCTCACAGTTTCAGGAAATGTGAACTATTCCAAAGAAGACAGGATCAATCCACCCAACATTGCAGAACAGGATTTTAGCCCTGTGGTCATTTATACCTTGGCCACTTCTATGCCAATGGATCTATTGAAGCAATATGCTTTCGATGAAAATGGAGATGAGTTTCCCTATTCCAGATTTACCAACAGGACCAATCCTTACTTTGCTCTTTCACGGTTTGAAAATAATGTAAGGGATAGAATTTATGGTAACATTACAGCCAGGTATGATATAACAGACTGGCTTTACCTGCAAGGCAGGTTTGGTCAGGATTTTTATTCAAGAGATTCTGAATACAATTTACCTACAGGTTCACGGAGGCAATCTTCCCCGCCTCCTGGATTTGTCAATGGTCAATATGTACAGGATTTGAGAAGATTCCGAGAGATCAATGCAGATTTTCTTCTGGGATTAGATAAAAGTTTTGGAGATTTAGGTTTGCTGGTAAATTTAGGGGGAAATCAGATGTATAGAAAGCTTGATGTTAACACCCTTTTGGGAGAGAATTTTTATACCAGGGGCTTATATACCATAGGTAATGCAAGTAAGATCACTACCGATTACAACATTTCAGAAAGGCAGGTAAATTCCTTGTATGGCAGCACAGAATTATCTTATAAGGGTTACTTGTACTTGAATGGTACCGTCCGAAATGATTGGTTTTCAACACTTTCTCCTGCTAACAGAAGTATCCTTTACCCATCCATTACCGGGAGTTTCGTTTTTTCCCAGGCATTTGCCAATTTACCCAACTGGATTTCCTTTGGAAAATTAAGGTTGGCTTATGCTGAAGTGGGAAGTGATACCGATGTCCAACCTTATGCCAATAATTTATTTTACAATATTAACCAACAGCAGTTCCCCAATTCAAATGGAATAGCCCAACCTGTTGGTTCCGTAAGTGGATCTGTGGTACCGAATGATAATCTCAGACCAATGAGGGTTACCGAAAGGGAAATAGGTTTAGAAATGACCCTATTTGATAACCTGAGATTTGAAGTTTCTTATTATGATAAGCTTTCTTCTGATCAAATTTTACAAGCACAAATTTCTGATGGTTCAGGGTACCAGAACCAATTGATTAATGTTGGAGAAAGTGAAAACAAAGGACTGGAAATGTTCGCTGCTATTTCACCCGTAACCTCCAATAATTTCAATTGGAATTTTAGTGCCAATGCTTCCTACAATCAATCCAAGGTATTGAGTTTGGGGGATGATGTGGAAGGTACCTTTATTACCGTGGGAACAGCTGAATTTCATGGAGAAGTGAGACAAGAAGTAGGTAAACCAATGGCCCAACTGTATGGCTGGGGTTATCTCAGAGATGAACAGGGAAGACAGGTTTTTGATCCCAATAATGGTCGTCCACTGAGATCAAATCAGCAATTGAATTTCGGTAGTGCTATTCCAATTTGGGTAGGTGGATTTACCAATAGATTTAACTTCAGGAACTTAAGCTTTTCCTTCCTTATTGATTACAAATTGGGTCATAAAATGATTTCAGGAACACATACAAATGCCTACAGGCACGGGTTGGATAAAGCCACATTAGTGGGTAGGGAACAGGGTTTCGTGGTGGGTGAAGGGGTGAATCCCAGTGGTGAAATTAACACAGCCCAATCTCCTGTTCAAACCTACTATGAGACCATCAGGTCTGGCCGGATGTCAGAACAGTCGGTATTTAATGCCGGTTCCTGGCAGCTCAGACAATTAACGGTGGGATATGATTTTACCACCATGATCCCCAAGAATACCTTTATTAGAGGGTTGAATTTGAATTTGGTATCGAACAATGTTGCAGTCATTAAGAAATGGGTTCCTCATATCCATCCGGATCAAAATGGGATTATTTCAGATAGGAATGCCGGCCTGGAAGCAACAGGTTTACCGGTAACCCGAAGCATCGGTTTCAATTTAAATGTGAAGTTTTAGAGAAGGTGTTGCTTTACAGAATCTTTACCCCATACCATAAAAATAAGCTGAAATGAAAAAGTCAAATATAATTTCTCACTTAAATAAATTGCTGCTGGTAATATTGGTCCTTTCCTGTGATGCGGGATTTGATGAAATGAATACAAACCCTGTTCGTTTGACATCTTTGGACCCTACTTTTCAGTTGAATCAAGCCATTATTTCCAGTTCCCCAGGATACAATAACCTGACCTATGAAACAACCATTGTCAGACAAATGATTACCCCATTCCAGGGGGTAGGAACTGGCGGAAACCTCAACCAGGATAACCGATCAGCTACACAGGGAAATTGGCAGACAGGTTACCGTACCATTCTTAAAAATTTAATAGATGGCTTGGAAAATCTGAAAAATAATCCAGATAGAACCAATCTCTATAACATCATGCGTATTTGGAAGGCCCATGCCTTCATGATGTTGACAGATACTTATGGAGATATCCCTTATACAGAGGCGGGCTTGGGTTATATTGAAGGAATTGTATTTCCAAAATACGATTCCCAGGAATCCATTTACACCAGCATATTAAATGATCTTGAATCAGCCGTTCAGGAGCTGGATGTTAACAAAGACCCAATAAATCAGGAAATTCTTTACAGTGGCAATATTAACCAATGGAAAAGATTAGGGAATTCATTGCTGTTAAGGGCGGCCATGCGTTTGACAAAGGTAAATCCGGCCGAGGCGGCAATCTATGCAGGAAAGGCCGTTTCAGGAGGGCTGATGCAGTCTAATGAGGATAATGCAGTGGTAAGACATGATGCCAACTACCGAAATGGTGTGGGCACAAATTTAAATGGAGGACAGGCCCCATTTTATTATTTGGATGAGGAATTTGTCAACTTCTTACAAGCCGATAATGACCCGAGGTTAGCTTCCATTGCTGTCAGGTATGTTGGCGCGCTCAGTGGTGGAGAACAAGTTGAAGACAATGCTGACAGGTCTGCCGCAGCTCAGATCGGTATGCCTCAGGGGTATGACAATACGACGATCATTCCAGTAGCGGAAGCTGCCGGATTGGCCAGCTTATACAGTTACAGTCAACTTGACCGGACCAGGCTGGGAAATCCTGAAGCGCCAAATTTCCTGGTGACCTATTCGCAAACCCTTCTGTTATGGGCTGAAGCTGCTCAAAGAGACTGGGCTCCGGAGGATGCGGAACAATTGTATCATGAAGGCATCAGGGCTCATATGGAGCAGATGGCACTCTGGCCAAATGACACAGAAATTGCTCCGGAAGTCATCGATGCTTACATCCAAATTCATCCCTTAGAAAGCGGAAAAGAGCTTGAACTGATCAATACCCAATATTGGGTTTCTTCCTTTCTCATTGGTCCGGAATCCTGGGCGAATTTTAGAAGAAGTGGTTATCCCCTTGTCAATCCCAACCCATACCCGGGAAGTGATTTAAAAAGTGAAGATTTCATCAGAAGGTTGACTTATCCTGATTCTGAGTTAACGGTAAACAAGGAAAATGTTGACCTTGCGACCGAAAGGATGGGACCTGATATTTTAGATACCAGAGTTTGGTGGGATGTAGAATTGGGATTTTGAAATATTATCCTTACTTTTTAGGGAGAATACAAATAACCACAAGGCGTATTTTATGAAATCGAGCCTGCCTGAGGCAGACAGGCATGACGAAATCGTCACACAGTGGGTTGATTATCAAGCATGACGCAAGCGACACACTGAGGGATGATTATAAAACACCTGCCTGCCGGTAGGCAGGTTCGGGGCAGGCTATCCCAACCTTCGGTGCGGGACAAGTTATGACCACTGAAAAACAATTATAAACATATGAAAGGAATAAAGAAAAGACTGGAAAAAGGGGAAACCCTGACAGGATGTTGGCTGAATCTGGGAAGCTCGTTGACCGCAGAAATCGTTGGCCTTTCAGGCTTTGATTGGGTGCTGATAGACCTTGAGCATGGGGCTGGGGAGCAGAAAGACCTTCTGCACCAGCTCCAGGCCCTGGAGCATACACAGGCAGGGGCAGTGGTAAGGGTGGAAAGTTATCATAAAGAAAGGATCCATAGGGTATTGGATCTCGGTGCTGAGGGAATCATGTGTCCCAGGGTAAAATCCTCCCTGGAAGCGGAGACGGCCATAGCGGGACTTCATTATCCACCCCGTGGCATAAGAGGGGTGGCCAAAATGGTTCGTGCAACGGGTTTTGGAAAAAATTTTGACGGGTACAAAAATAGTACGCCAGAAAATATTCTGGGAGTGATACAGATAGAAACTGCTGAAGCCTTGCTGGAATTAGATCAAATTGCCGCTTTAGAGGGCGTAGATGTTTTATTTATCGGACCAGCCGATTTGACGGTGGCCTTGGGCATTGATGGTGATCTTGACCATCCCCTTTTCAAAGAAGCCTTGGAAAAAATCACCGCATCCGCCAAAAAAGCCAATAAAGCTACCGGAATTTTAATTTTCGACCCTGCCGACTTTATAAAATACCAGGATATGGGCATTCAATTAATTGCCTGCGGGTCGGATGCCACCTTCGTGGCCAACGGTGCTAAGAACCTTGCCAACAAATTAAATAACCTGAAAATTTCCAGCCTTCGAAAAGTTTGATCCATGCTGCAAGATCCATTGTTTATTTTATTGGTAGGAATGGTCATTGTGGTCGGTGGGATTATTGGATTTAAGTTAAATCCCTTTTTAGCCCTACTTATTGCTGCGATTGCAGTGGCCTGGATGACTCCGGAGATGGCGATCATTGAATATGCCATGGATAAAGGGCAGTCAGAAGCCCAATCAAGGGCATTTGCCTCAAGGTCCATCGGTGAACGGATTGCGACGGCTTTTGGTACTACGGCTGGGCAAATAGGGATTTTGATCGCCATGGCAGCCATTATCGGAAAGTCTATGCTACTAAGCGGGGCTGCTGAGAGAATCGTCCGCTCCATATTAAACCTTACCGGAGAAAGAAAGGCTCCGATTGCCTTTTTAAGTAGTAGTTTTTTTCTGGGCATACCCGTTTTTTTCGATACGGTATTTTACCTGATGATACCCCTGGCCAAGGCCATGGCCATGCGGTTAAAAAAGAATTACCTTTTATTGGTTTTATGTGTCACTGCGGGAGCAGCTATGGCCAACTCCCTGGTACCACCCACTCCCGGCCCATTATTTCTCATTGCCGAAATGAATATTCCCATCGGAATGATGATGATAGGAGGGGTTTCCGTAGGATTGGTGACCATCATCGCTGGCTACGTGTTTGCCTTATGGGCCAATGAGAAGTGGGAAATTCCCCTCAGGGATTCATTGGATGCGCCTTTAAAGGAAATCAAATCCCTGTCTGAAAAAGGTACGGACCAATTACCCTCCTTGTTGATGGCTTTATCTCCAATATTATTGCCCTTGTTGTTGATCTCCACTAATGCCATGTTGGAGACTTTTTGGGACTTCTCAGGTCAAGAAAGCCAAAATTGGTTTTTGGGAGCAATTCTTTTTTTGGGAGAAAAAAATATGGCCCTTATCCTTGGAGCACT
This sequence comes from Cyclobacteriaceae bacterium, assembly GCA_040905205.1. Classification (GTDB taxonomy): domain Bacteria; phylum Bacteroidota; class Bacteroidia; order Cytophagales; family Cyclobacteriaceae; genus Cyclobacterium. The sequence continues at coordinate 4,863 of JBBDSB010000581.1, read as the reverse complement.
GGCAGCCATTCTTACCTTGTTTCTGAAAAAAGACAAAGAAAAGGATGTAGTTAAAGGTTCGGTTCAAGACGCCCTTACCAGCGGAGGTGTGATTATATTGATTACCGCTGCGGGAGGTGCATTTGGAGCTATGCTTCAACAGACAGGCATTAGCCTTAGAATTGCTGACATGACTGAGGGCTACCAGATCGCCTTGATCCCCCTGGCATTCTTTATAACGGCTTTGGTAAGGACGGCCCAGGGCTCCGCTACTGTGGCCATGATTACGGCTTCAGGTATTTTGTCCGGTATGTCCTATGCTAATTTGGATTATCATCATTTATACCTTGGCCTTTCTATTGCCTGTGGGTCCAAATTAATCCCTTGGATGAATGATAGTGGATTCTGGATAGTTTGTAAAATGAGTAATCTGACCGAAAGAGAAGCCCTCCATACTTTTTCACCCTTGTTGACCATCATGGGTTTGGTAGGGCTGCTGACCATCATGCTTGCCGCGAGCTTATTGCCCTTGATATAAAAAATTGCCTAATCGTAATATAAACAGGAAATAACATGAAAACCCAAAACAAAACCATTGAAAAACTCAAAAACTTACATAGAAGGACATTTGTGAAATTATTCACCTCGGGAACAGCAGGTGTGTTTGCCGCTGGTGCCGGCACGATGAGCAGTGTTTCCAGTGAGGCGAAGGATTTGAAAACGCAAAATGCGCCTCCAAAGAAAAAGATTTTGATGAAAGTAGGCTGCCAGTCAGGTGGAACTTCCGAGGAAAATCTGGCTTTTAAAGCCAGGCATGGCGTGTATCATATAGATGGAGGAATGCCAAAGTTTATTGAAGGAAAAGGATGGGACCTGGAGGACTCACTTAAGAAAAGGGAAGCCTGTGAAAAATACGGCATTCAACTGGATGCCTACCATTTACCCTTGACTTCAGCCGGTATCGATAGGGTGATCATTCCCAATATCATGTTGGGAAAAATACCGGAAAGGGATCGTGATATAGAAATGGTACAACAAATGATTGAAGTGGCAGGAAAAACCGGGGTTCACCTATTGAACTACAATACCACCATTCTTCCGGTGCTAAGAACAAGTAGAACCATCGACCCGAAAAGGGGAAACGCTTCATACAGCACTTGGAATTATAAAGAAGCCCTTCAAAGGGAACAAGAACTTACCAAGGCAGGAAATGTGGGAATTGATGTAATTTTCGAAAGAATTACCTACCTATTGGATAGAATTATACCTGTAGCAGAAGAATATAAGGTAAAATTGGGAAATCATATTGCAGACCCCCCAGTGCCAGATAGCTTTCGAGGTGTGATGAGGTGGAACAGCCCGGATGTTTTTGAAGGCATCAAGCGTTTTGCACAATTAAGTGACAGTCCTTATCATGGTTTTAATTTCTGTATCGGCTCCATTGCCGAGGGTTTGGAAGATCCTAAAAATGACATTTTTCCGATCATAGATTGGGCGGGAAAAAGAAAGCAGATATTCAATATTCATTTAAGAAACATAAAAGGAAAGTACAATGACTTTCAGGAGGTATATCCTGATAATGGAGACATGAATTTCTACCATGTGATGAAAGCCCTTAGGGACGTTGAGTTTGATGGTATGGTAATGCCGGACCACGTTCCCCAGCATGAAGCGGAAGGTGCCGGTCTTCAAGCATTTTCCTTTGCTTATGGACACATCATTGGAATGCTTCAAGCCTTAAATGATGAAGCTTGAATGTGATTTAAAACCCTTTAATGCGGTGATTTCATATCTCAGCTAATTCGGAAACTTTTTAATTTTTGATAAAATTCTTTATCATGTACCTTTAAATTAATCAAAACAACTAAGATCATCAATAATTGAAAAAATTATAATTATGAAAAAAGTAGGATTTATAGGATTGGGAATTATGGGAAAACCCATGGCCATCAATTTAATGGATGCAGGCTACGAGCTGATGGTACTTGAAAAAAATAAAGCAGCAGGGGATTTGACCCATAAAGGGGCAGAAGCATATTCCACCTGTAAAGAAATAGCGGCAAATGCCGAAATCATTATCACCATGCTTCCTGATTCCCCTGAGGTAAATGAAGTGGTATTTGGAATTGATGGTGTTTTGGAAGGAATTAAATCAGGAACCCTATTCGTGGACATGTCCACCATCGCCCCTTCTACGGCAAGGGAAATAGATGTTGCGATGAAGGAAAAGGGCGTGATGGCTTTGGATGCGCCGGTTTCCGGAGGTCAGGTAGGAGCAGAAAAGGGTGCCCTTTCGATTATGGTGGGAGGAAGTCAGAAAGCCTTTGATCAAGTCAAGCCCCTATTTGAAATTATGGGAAAGAGTGCCGTTTTGATCGGTGATGCCGGTGCCGGTCAAATGACCAAAGCCTGTAACCAAATGATCGTAGGAATGACCATACTGGCAGTAGCCGAATCTTTCACCCTGGCAAAAAAAGCGGGAGTCAACCTGGAAAAAATGAGAGAAGCCCTATTGGGTGGTTTTGCACAAAGCCGAATTTTGGACCTTCATGGCCAAAGAATCATCGACAGGAATTTTGAACCTGGATTTAAAATCAAATTACATCGTAAAGACATGAACATTGCCTTGATGGCAGGAAAGGAATTTGAAGTTCCACTTTATGGATCCGCATTGGTGGCCAGTCATATGGATGCTGTTTTGGCCTCGGGCATGTCGGAAAAAGACCACAGTGCTTTGGCTTTGCTAATGGAAAAATTGTCCAATGTGGAAGGCTGAACCATTCCCGGATTTTCAAAACTAATACCAATCCTATGACGGACAGATTGAACCCGAAAAACAAGGGTCCAAAAATTAAGGAATTGATTATTACTCCAATTGCTATCATTGATCCCCCCTTGCTGAATGCGGCAGGCTTGCATGCACCCTATGCCCTTAGAACCATCGTAGAGTTGGTGACGGAAGATGGAATAACCGGGATAAGTGAAATACCGGGAAATGATAAAACAGACCAGTCACTAGGGGAAGCGGCTAAAGTAATAATAGGAAAGGATCCTTATCAACTTCAGCAAATTCAGAAATCACTTGAAGGGTTTTTTGGTAAGGAATCTGCATCTGAAAGGGGAGATGCGCCTTGGGACCAAAGAAAGCTGGTACATGTGTTCAGTGCCATTGAAGTGGCTTGCCTTGATATCATTGGCAAAATCGTCAACAGACCAATAGTCGATTTATTGGGTGGTAGAATGAGGGATGCGGTACCTTTTGCCGCCTACTTATTCTATAAATATGAAGGGGCAGGAGGTGAATTGGGGATGGGGAAGGACTCCTCGGCAAAAAACTGGGCCTGGGCCAGACAGCAGGAAGCGGTAGACCCTAAAGGGATAGTGGAACAGGCTAGGGCCATGTGTAAGGACTATGGATTTAAATCCATTAAACTTAAAGGGGGTGCCTTTGAACCAAGGCTGGAAGTAGACAGTATGCAGGCCCTTTATGAGGAATTTGGGCCGGAGATACCTTTGCGGTTTGACCCCAATGCGATCTGGAAACCTGAGACCGCACTGGTTTATGGTAAAGAAATGGAACCCATTTTGGAGTACCTGGAAGATCCTGTCCGCGGTCAGGAAAATATGGCCAATTTAAAAAAGAAAATTCGCACGCCCCTGGCTACCAACATGTGTACTACCTCATTCGAGGACATTCCCGGTAGTGTAAAACTTGACGCCGAGGATATCATTTTAAGCGACCACCATTTTTGGGGCGGCCTGCGGGCATCAATGGAATTGTCCAGGGTTTGCAGGACCTTTGGAAGGGACCTTTCCATGCATTCCAACAGTCACCTTGGAATATCACTGGCGGCTATGGTGCATTTGGGAGCGGCACTTCCGGAGGTGCCCTATGCTTTGGATACCCATTATCCCTGGCAATCGGAAGAAGTAATCATAGGGGGGAGCATTCCCTTTGAGGAAGGAGCGGTAGCTGTTCCGGTAGGACCCGGTTTAGGGGTTGAATTGGACCGGGTTGCTTTAGAAAAACTTCATCAGCAATATTTGATGTGTGGTCTAAAGCAAAGAAATGATGAAATCGAAATGCAAAAGGTTCATCCGGAATGGACTTTTAAAAAGGTAAGGTGGTAGCCCTTTTAGCTCCCGCCTAATTATAGAATTGCTGTTAAGATCTTGTAAATTTGGATGTTTTTTAATATTCTGCTTGTGAAACGTTTTTTATAAATGTTTTATGCTGTCCTGATGCGGAACGGCAGTTTGAGGGAGGTCTGTAAGAATATTATTCTGTTGGGCAAAAAACCGATGTATGCCGGCCTGAAGCAGATTCCCTGCCGAACACTTTCGGATGCCAATAATAACAGGGGATCATAACTTCTTTTCCAACCTGTAAGGAGTATCCTGATGTCAGACAGGATCAGCTGATTTCCATTGTTTATAGGGAAAATAAAATTACTCGGACAGTTAAACTCAGATTGATAACTTACCGGGACCCGACAAGTGGTGAAACACTTGAGTTCTTAACCAACATGATGGGGCATACCGCCCTTACAATATCATTATTGTATAAAAACAGATGGACTATAGAGCTCAATTTCAGAGATGAGAAAAGCACGAACGGTTGCGGAGAGGCACAAATGCGCAATGGGATAGCAGCGGTGAAAGTCCCCCAGTTTGTGGTGGCAATGCACGCATTCGTCCATCTGGCAGACAACATACTCAACAACTTAAATACTGCCACTGCATTGCCCAAAGCTAAATGGGAACAAAAAAACACACGCCTCAGACCATCCACCAATAACATCCTTAAAAACTTCAGAGGATGCTATGTATGTTTTTTAACTTTGATGAAAAATCAAAATAAATTACTGGTCATTAAGTATATTC
>JBBDSB010000580.1:16825-19504 GCA_040905205.1 Cyclobacteriaceae bacterium | reverse complement strand
GTTCCCCACCATAAAATTCTATGTTTTGCGACTTGCCCCAATTGGTTTTTAGGACAATGTCTTCAGGGTATTGTTCGTTTGGAAAAACCACATCACATTCCGTGCATGTCAATCGTTGGGGGGCGGACACCTCCCATTTCCACAAACCGTGGGGATGCACAGGCTTTCCCTTATCCCTACAGGAAGGACAGGGCGTCCAAAGTGGATCGCCCGGGGTGGTTTCCTCAATCATCATTTCTAAAAAATTATCGGTAATTAGCCCTATGTGATTTGTGAGGATCTCATGAATTCTATTAAAATGAGCCTTTGCCCAGTCGTATTTTTCAATGTTTTCTTTGGCAAAATCAAAATGCTTCTGTTTAATGGTCAAACAGGGATGACTCACCGTAGCCCGATATTTTTCCCAATCGGTCCAATCCAAAAGAGGGTCAGGCCGGGATGAATTCTGAACCTTGTCAAATGCCTTGGAAACCAGCGGAGGCCCAAGGTACATACCCATACCCAACAGTGCGGTCTGCTTTAAAAACTCTCTTCTGTTTTCAGGCTTTTCGTTCATTGGGATCGGTTGATGAATTTGTTTATCCTTGCCAAAACGCTGAAATTATTTTTCAAAATCAGCCATCATGTCATTTATTTCCGTAAATATTAAAGTTTCAATGTTGGGTTTCCAGGTAGACGGAAGACCAAATGCCATTTGGGAAGTGGCACCTTCATAACCTCCTTCGTTTAAAACGGTCCTGGTGGGAATATAGGCCATCACATCATTGGAATACCCAAGAACAAATAAATCCCTTCCATATTGTCTTTTTAGTTTGATGGAATATTCGATTACGGGCTCTCCCCCCAGCCCTACAAGTAACTGTTCTCCCAGTTTCCATATTTGAATGGGAAAAGGGTAAGACCTGATCGCCTGCCCATTTTCTAATTGTGCCTCCATCATTTTTGCCCAGCTTAGATAATGGCCTGTGCTTTCCCGGATCATTTTAGATAAGGTTTCTTTTGAAGGTGGTTCATTTAAAGGGAGATCCACCTCTTGGTAGGCCATTTCAATAGACGGAGACAAGGGCCTCATTTCTTCATGAAGCACTCTTTCCACAGCTGAAGCCAGTTCTTTACCGTACTGTTGGGCCAAAGAAACCGTTCTCCGTGGCAAGGGGTTCTGATCCCCACCTGCCCCCTGAAAAAAGAGTGCTGTTGCTCCCGGATACATTTTTTCAATCTCTAACTGCGCAAAGCCCGGATAATCACCAGACCATTGATTGATTGACAAAACAGTAGGATGGCAGGCATATCCAAAAGCAATGGCCATCATTTTTCCTTCCATATCCTCCACTTTCAATACCGGCACCGCATAATCATTTGGTCCGGCCAAATCATTAATATCCAATATGTTGGTTTCCTGGTTATTCCGCCTATTTACCTGAAATCTGGTTACCCCGTTTTCAGAAAAAACCTTTGCAGGCTTTAACAAAGCCATTGCTTCTTCCACTATTTTGATGATTTTATTTTCAAGAATGGTGGAATAATGATTGATTTTTTCTATTTCCTTATTATCCAAAGGGTAAATATGGTACAAATAATCCTTCACCACCGGGCCGGAATGGGTATGGGAAAAATTCAACATTACCTGTGCGGCTGAAAGTGAAAACTGGTTTTCCAATCTTCCTTTGATCCGATCGGTCATGCTTTTGGGCATGCCTGATAAATCAGCGGTAATCATCACCACTTGGTTATCTTGGGAATCCTCCAATACCAGGGCTTTTGCCCATAACTCATGCAAGGTTCCATTTGAAGGAGCAGTCCTTCCGGCATACCCTGCCATCCACATGGCATTTTCAGGGGTAATATCCACCCTTGATACTCCGGCTTTCCAACCAGGCAAAACGTTTTGCGCCTGGGTTTGAGAAAAAAATGATAAGTTAAAGGATAAAATCCCGAAATATATCAGGTAGGGGTGGAATTTTATAATCATTTTTATCTGGTTTATTGATCTGTGAGGGGGTATTCCTGGGGCTGAATTCCAACTTTTTCCGCTAATTTCACTGCCTCCGCAATGATCCGATCCTCAATATTGAATGCCCACGGCGTTGTAAAAATCGGGGAGCGGGCTCCTTCATAGCCCCCTTCCTCCAACACGGTCCTGGTTGGAATATAAGCCATTACGTCATTGGAATAGCCCATTACAAATGTATCCTGGCCAAAAATCTTTTTAAGGGCAATAGCATATCCGATCAGCAATTCGCCTCCAAAGGCAAAAATGGCCTGATCCCCCAATTTCCAAGCCTGAACAGGATAAGGGTAAGAGGTAATCAGGGATTCGCCTTTGTCCAGTTTGGATATCAGAACTTTGGCATTTTGTTTCAGGTATTCCGGATAGCCGGAGGAGTCTCCAGTTATTTCCAATAGTTCTTCTCTGGTAGGTGTCGGCTTGGCAAAGGTAAGGTCAATTTCAGAATAAGCGGTGGACAAACTTCCTTCCAATGGTTTCATGTCTTCATGGAGCACCCTCTCAACTGCGGCGGCCAATTCTTTACCATATTGCCGGGCAAGCGGGACAGAGCGTCTGGGTAAAGGATTCTGGTCTGCACCTGCACCCTGAAAAAAGAGTGCGGTGGCCCCTGGATAAAGCTTTTCCAGTTCCAATTGGGCAAAACCCGCATAGTCCCCGGAAATCTGATA
>JBBDSB010000580.1:0-16725 GCA_040905205.1 Cyclobacteriaceae bacterium | reverse complement strand
CCCACCAATTCCACTATTTTATTCTCCAGATTTTCAACATAATTTTTGATTTTATCCAATTGAACCTGATCCAATTGAAATTGATATCTCCCATAATCGGTTTCAGGACCGGTATGGGTATGCGAACTGTTAAGAATAACCTGGTCCCTGTCCAAATCATATTGACGCATTAGCCGATCACGGATTCGCTGGGACAATTCCTGACGAATGCCCACCAGGTCTGTGGTCACCAACACAGCCAAATTTCCCGAGCCATCTTCCAATACAAGCGCTTTGGCCCAAATAGAATGCCTTATCCCTTCAGAAGGATGATCCCTGGAAGCATATCCCGCCATCCACATGGATTCCTGAGGGGTAATGTCCACTTTTGCCACACTCGCCTTCCATCCTGAATGAACCTGTCTCGAAAAAGCAGGGTGGTTGGTTCCTAACCATGATGAGGCCAAAATAAGCCATACAGAAAATAGGGGTGTAATTGCTTTCATGATGCTGGGTTTTTAAGAAATTGCCGGGTTCATTTGGAATAAATTGATTGGATGAGGTTCAGCTATTAACTTTATTTTGGATTTGGTTGACCACTTTTTGGACCTTAACGGCAATGCGGTCTTCGATATCACCTTTCCATTTCCAGGCTGGATGACCATATTCATCAAGATGGGGACCACCTTCATAGCCACCCTCCTCCCATACCCTTCTGGAAGGAATATAGGCCGCCATGTAATTGGCATATCCACAAACCCAGGTTCTTTCGGAAAATTCCTTTTTAAACCTTAGAGAATAGTCCACAACCGCTTCTCCTCCCATGCCAATAAATAACAGTTCATTTCCCATTTTCCAGGCCTGTACAGGAAATGGATAGCTCTCCGAAAATGTTTCTCCGTCCTTGATTTTACGGATCATGCGTTTGGCCCACCTTGCCTGCAAGGGCCGATTACCATTGGCGATTGGGATCAATTTTTCTTCTGTGACCATTTCCTCATATTCCAAATCCACAAAGCTGAATGCGGGGTTTAACTGAGGCAAAATAGGTTGCATTTCACCGCCCAGTACTTCCTCCACGGCACTGGAAAGCATTTTACCATATTTTTGGCATAAATCCAGCTTTCTTCTGGGTAAAGGATTCTGATCTCCTCCACAGGCATTGAAAAACATGGCTGCCGTACCTGGATGATTTTTTTCTAAATTGATCTGCGCAAATCCGGGATAATCTCCACACCATGTGTTAAAATCCAAGGTGGTAGGATGGCAGGCATAACCAAATAAAACGGCGAGATAATGGCCTCCCGGGCCTTTTGCTGCCAAAACCGGAACATAATGGTCCACCGCTCCTTCTAGTGGAATGCCATTGGCCAGCATTTCCGGAACTTCTGCTTCTTTATTATCCCTTCTGTTTACGGCGAAGGTACATTTTCCTTCCCCGCATAGCAGCTCACAGTTTTGCCAACTCCCCAATGCTTCCTCTACCGCTGAAATCACCTGTTCTTCCATCCAGTTCGTATATTCAGTCACCAATTGCTTTTGCTTTTGATCACTGGGATAATAGTCCACCAAATCATCTTCCAGGCATGGGCCACAATGATTGTGGGAAAAAGTTAACATAAATTGGGACCGATCCAATTGGAACCGCTGATGCACTGTTTTAAAAAGTCTTTCGTAGATGGTTTTAGACATTCCCATATGGTCTGTAGTGACCATGACGACCCGCTGTCCATTAGTATCTTTTAGGGCAATTACCTTGGCCCATAAATCGTGTATTTTGCCATAGGCCACCCGCTTTCTCCCATATCCGGCTAACCATACCCCGTTTTGGGGAGTGATTACTGCTTTTCCTAAACCTATTTGCCAACCAGCATCGGCTTGCTTTGAAAAATTTTTCTCCTCAAAAGTCTTTTTTTTTCCTGTTTGCCCTGCCATTTTTTCCAATGAAAAAACAGGGGTTGAAACCAGTCCTAGGGTCCCTGTTGAAACCGAACTGATAAATTTCCGCCTATTGATGGTTCCTGGCTTTTTCATTTTCAATTTCGAAGGTGTGTTTGGTTTATAAAAAAAGGAGAAATATCGTAAAGGACAAATTAATAAAGATATCAAGCCCTGAAAAACCCCCCCACTGCCCTTCATCGGGTGAGATTGGCAGTAGGGGGTTAAAATCAAGTGATTGATAACAGTTCCTTTATTCTATTACTTCCAAAGGGGGGACATTATTAGCAGATCCGGTGTAGCCCAGGTTCTGATTGATCCTTCCCAAAGTGTTGGAATTGACCATGTCATCGTCAATGGGCCACTGAAAATGGTGAGGCATGATCCTGGGTCTTTGCCCAATCACGATTATTTCATCGGTCCGGTCATAGAAATTATTAAGGTTCCGTACGCGGTCATAGAACCAGTTTTTTTCATGAAGGGTTTCCAGACTATATCCACCTTCATTCCTTGCCGCCATAATATAGGATACCCGATTGAGTTCATTTTGCCTGGGTTCTTCAGCGAACAACTCCCTGGCTCTTTCATCAAATATAAAGTCGATGGTGACATCTCCCGGGCTTATGGCTGGGGCATTGGCCCTTTGCCTTACTGTATTGAGGTCCATGGCGGCACTGGCCAGGTCACCTTGCCAATAATAGGCTTCGGCTCTTAACAGATAGGTTTCTGCCAACCTATAGATGTACCAGTCACCGTTACTTCCCATGGGAATACTGGTTTGATCCGAAGCATTTGGTGAATAGGTTTTATAAAATGGCATAGCAAATATCCTGGCCCAGTATTCGGTAGGAATGTCCATGTTTTCCCTTTCAATAGGTTCCCCGTATTGGGAGGAGGCAGGATTGTTATAATAAACTTCATCTCTGTCAATCCAGTTGATGTCCGCCCTTCTTAAATCAGGTGTATTAGTATAATCAAAATTTCCCTCTTCCCAAATGGTATAACTGTGCCATTCACTTAAAGCCACATCAGGGTTTCCCCGTCCCAGGGAATCGTACATGGGACCACTGTCCATTGTTCCGCGGTTACCGTCTTTATCTTTAAAAAAGGCTTGATAAAAGGCACTATGATAAACTCTCATGGTAAAAAGGCCTGGTGTTCTTGCCGTTGGGGGCGCTTCCCATCTGTCTACAAAAGATAAAATGTTTTCTGTATTTTCCCCACTGTTTTTATTGGCATGGCGGTGAAGATCCCAGATCACGTTTTTGGCCGGATCATCCGCTTCTACTCCGAAACGGCTGGTCATCAGGGCATAAGGCCCATCAATCACCCTTGAAGCCGCCACAATGGCCTGGTCAAACTCCATGTTGGCCAGATAAATTTTGGACAATAAATGGTCCCCCGCACCCTTGGTTGGAATGCCGGGTGCAGCAGAAACGGGCATGTGTTGAACTGCAAACTCCATGTCAGCCTGAATCTGGTCCAGAATGGCCCATCTGCTGTGACTCTGGAAATCCAGCCTTGCTCCGCGTACCTCTTCCTTTAAAAATGGTAAATCACCATAATTTCCGATCAGTCTGTAATACCAATAAGACCGGTGCCAATAAGCTTCCGCCAATATTTCATTTCGATCCGCCTCATCTGCCCATTCCAGGTCATCAATCCTTGAGATGACCACATTGGCATTTTTCACCATTTCAAAGATATCATTGATCTGGGTGACAAATTGTTGGTACCTGTCCGAGTTGGGTGTAAGGGCTGTAAAATCCATTTGAAGCCAGGGCACACCTGCTTCCGAGGCTGCCCACTGGTGTGCCATAAAGTTTTTCTGAGCCGTTTGTTCCCGGGTAAGATCTTTCCTCATGGTCACCAAAACTGCCTCATAACCTGCCCGGTCCACAAATACATTATCGGTGGTAAAGAAGGACAAGGGCTGGGGTTCCAGAAAATCTTCATTACAGGCAGCCATTACCAAAAACAGCAGCGGGTATACAAATATTGATTTGATATATTTTTTCATCTTTTTGGCAATTTTAAAGTGATATATTGAAACCCATAGTGACAATTCTAGGCATTGGTGTTAGTCCTGATTCTGGATCCCAACCTGGCCAACTGGAAAAGGTGTATAGGTTTCTGACAGATCCGAAGATTCTTAAATTTTGCATATTGAACCTTTGGGCCATGGCACTGGGTAAATTGTAAGAAAGGGAAAGATCCTGTATCCTTACAAAAGATGAGGATTTATAGGGCATGACACCCCCTCCAAATGGAGAATCGTTTACATTCAATCTTGGGTAATCATTGGTCCTGTTGTCAGGTGTCCAGTAGGGGTAATTGGCAGTACTAATTCTGTCAAAGGTAGACCATCCTGCAACGGAAGGAGGAAAGGCCCTCAAATGTCCCAGGTCAGCCCTGATAAAGATAGAAGCCGTAAAGTCTCTTAAAAAAGTAATGTCATTTCGGAATCCAATCCTGTGCCGGGGCTGGCTGAATCCAATGAACCTTTTGTCCTGTAAGGCTTCGTAAGCACCGTTATCATCCACATCGTTCGCTTTGATGTCTCCTGGCCTCAAATTATATTCTGCAGCTTCCTGGGCCTCTTCCACTTGCCAGGTACCTAGAATATCATAATCCCAAACCACATCTATGGGCTGGCCAATAAACCATTCATTGTCAAAATCGGGTATTTCACCGGAGAGGGTCTGGCCCTGAAGGGTATATTCCCCGGTGTCACCAAATAAGGAAATGATCTCATTCCGGTTCATGGAATAATTGATATTGGTCCTCCAATTGAAATTGGGCCTGTTGATAGCCACCGCTCCCAAGGTGGCTTCAAAACCCCTGTTGGCCAATTCCCCTATATTGGTAGTCACATTTTCAAATCCCGTGACCCTGGGCAAAGAGCGATCCACCAAAAGGTTCACCGTGCTCATGTCATAATAGTCCAAGGTCAGGTTGATGCGGTTGGCCAAAATTCCGATATCAAAACCAAGGTTGTAGGATTCTGTTTCTTCCCAGGAAAGTCCCGGATTGGAGAGGGTGGAAGTGAAAATCCCCACTTGCACCTGGGATCCATTAAAATATAGGTTGTTATCCATTTGAGCAAATGATGAATATGGTCCGATATCCCTATTTCCGTTAACTCCCCAGGACAACCTCATTTTAAGTTGGTCAATCACACTTGAATTGTAAAACCCTTCATCAGAAATCTGCCATGCAAAAGCCAAGGCAGGAAATATGGCCCTGGGATTTTCCCTTCCAAAGGCACTGAAACCATCCCTTCGTAAGGAACCAGTAAACAAATATTTGCCCATCAGAGTGTAATTTAATCTTCCCATTAAACCTTCCCCGGAATAGGTAATATCATTGGTCGAAATCGTGGGATCACCGCCAAATTGCATCCCGTGGTAGCCCAAAACCGAGCTGGGAAGAAAGGTTTGGCTGGCCATGGAAGAACTATATATTCTGTTCTTTTCCAAATTGTACAAAAAGGTGACGTCAAAATTGTGCACACCGAATTCTTTGTTCCATTTTAACAGGTTATCCACCATCCATTCATAGGTGTTGGATTCATACCTGGTGGCCCTTCCTCCTGCATATGTTTGCCCACCGGTAATGGTCTCCGGTGACCAATAGTTATAATCCCTAATACTTTCAATCCTGGGCTGGTAAGAGGACCTGAAGGTAATGCCAAAAGGCAGTTTGAATTCGGCAAATAATGCACTGAAAAGGTTGTTTCGTTTATGAAACCGGTCCTGTCCCAGGTAATTGATCAAGGGGTTTTGTCCCCCAATATAACCATGAGGAAACCACTTTAAGGAACCGTCTTCTTCGTACATCTGCGCATAGGGACTTGTCGAATACATCCCACCCAAATTGGCCTGAACCACACTTTCATCCCTGGAAGAGAACTGGGAATTTAAACCCACTTTCATCCAATCCGTCACTTCAAAATCCAGATTGACCCTTGACCGGATAGTGGAAAACTTATCTCCAACGATGATCCCTTCATTGTCCAAATATCCAAGGGACCAGTAATATTTCATTTTTTCCGTACCGCCCGCTATGCTAAGGTCATATTCCTGTCTAATGCCCGGTTTCATTACTTCATCTCTCCAATTGATGGTTTCACCGGCCAGATAGGCAGTAAACTCATCTGGGAAAAAGTTTAGCCTGGAAAGCCATTCCCTGGTATCATCAGGATTGGGGTTGTTATTAGAAGCCCTCCACTGGTCCAGGCTAACTCCTTCCGGCAATTCCTCGGGATTGAACCAATGGTAATCCGGCTGGGCCTGTCCCAAAGTTCTAAAAAAATCCCTTCTAAAGTCTAGGAAGCCTTGTGGACCACGGACAGCATATTCGTCATTGGTCGGACCGGCAACCCCTAGTTTGGTGGTAAAATTTATGAGTGGTTTTCCAGTTTTACCTCTGGAGGTGGTCACCAAAATCACTCCTGAAGCCGCTCTGGCACCAAATACGGCTGCCGAACTGGCATCTTTGAGGATATCCACGGATTCAATATCATTGGGATTGATGTCCCGAAGGCTTCCATTAAAGATTACACCATCCAGTACCACCAAAGGTTCTGTACCTGCACTCAGTGATGTGGGGCCCCTTACCTCAAGGGAACTTCCCCCTGCTGCTGAGGTTCCTTGGTTAGCATTAAAACCAGCAACCGTTCCTGCCAGCATATCCGTAAGCTGTATGTTGCTTTGATTTTTAAAACTCTCAGGATCCACCCTTACCACGGAACCGGTAAGATCACTTTTCTTGACCGTACCATAACCTACCACGACGACTTCATCCAATTGTGCCTGGTCTGCAGAAAGGTTAACATCAATGTTGCTCTGGTTGCCAACCCGAATTTCCTGAGTTAGATAACCCACAAAGGAAAAAACCAATACCGCATCCTCATTCGGAACCCGGATGCTGTATGAGCCGTCGATGTCACTGACGGTTCCTGTAGAAGTGCCTTGGATCAAAATGTTTACACCCGGTAAACTTTCCTTTGTAGCAGCATCATAGATTTTTCCACTAACAGTTTGTTGGGCAAATGCCCCATTGGCGGAAATTGAAATCAGTAGCCATACCAATAAGAAAAGGCGGATGTGGAAAGCAAAGAATAACTTTCTCCATTTCCAGAAATCCTCCAAACCTTTTCTTCGGTTTTTCTGTAATTCGTAATTTTTTTTCATGTTGTTGTGTTTTTAAAGTTTGATTTATTTTAGGTTATTTTGGGTTTTAACCATTTATCACGTGTACGTTACCATAAACATAAAAGTTTATTAGATAATATCAAAATTTTTTTTACATTTCTAAGGTAAAAAAACAGGATTTTTATTTTAAAAAATCCCTGTGATCCGATTTAGACAACAAAGAGCTTCTATGGATTATTTATTGAACGGTTTTTAATATTTTATCCTAAAATCATTTATTATGCGTGATATTTATTCTGTCATCCCCAAAATTTTAACCGTCGTTTGGTTGATCAGTTCCTGCACCCAAAATCAAGCATTAAATTTAAAAGACGACTTGTATGGCCATTGGGATTTTAAAGGAAGTGCCAATGATATTTCCGGCAAGGGTAACCACGCCAAAGTCCGGGGGAATATGTATTTTAATGCACATGGTCCGAAAGGTGAAAATAATACGGCCGTTGAATTTCCTGGAAAAGAGGCATGGTTAGAAGTCCCCGTGAATCAATCTCCACAACTGGGAAATGAAGATTTTACCATTTCTGCATGGGTATGCCTTGAAGATGATGGGACGGGGGTTTCAGCTGACCTTATTAGCCAGTATGACTCTGTCAACCAAAATGGATTTCACCTAAGCCTTAAAACCAATGCCGTTACTACCAGCCTTGCCAATTACAATCAGTTCCACTTTGGTATTAACGATAACTATCGCTCAGAATGGAAAGATTATGGGCGTCCCGACAATACACTTTGTGCCTTTTCAATGGCAAGTTTTGAAGGCTCGCTTTATGCAGGGCTTTCCCACCCCGAAAAAGATAAATCCGGAAATGTTTACCGTCTGGATAGTTTGGATCAATGGGTGGATTGCGGTTCCCCTGATGGATCCAACAGTGTCATGGCCCTGGCCGTTTTTAAGGACCATTTGTATGCCGGAACTGGTAAATACCGGTTTGGTGGCTCAGCCCTCCCTGAATCAGAAAACCTGACCTTAGGTGGCAGAATCATGAGGTATGGAAAAAATAAAGAATGGATTTACAGTGGTCAATTACCCAATACAGAAGCTATTGGAGGTTTAATCGTCTACAAGGATGATTTATATGCCAGTTCTCTTTATCACCCCGCTGGGTTTTACCGGTTAGAAGGGGACACTACCTGGGTGGACTGTGGCACCCCTGATGGCAAAAGGGTCGTTGCACTGGGCGTATTTGAGGACCATATATACGCTACCAGTTATGATGAGGGGAAGGTTTACCGGTATGATGGTCAATCCTGGACAGATTGTGGGCAACTTGGCGACAATACCCAAACCTATTCCTTTGCGGTATATTATGGAGAATTGTACGTTGGAACCTGGCCGAGTGGCAGGGTTTACCGTTTTGATGGACTTGACAATTGGACGGATGTGGGAAGGCTGGGGGCTGAATTGGAAGTCATGGGAATGATAGTGCACAACGGAAGATTACTTGCCGGAACTTTGCCGCTGGCTGAAGTTTATGCTTATGAAGGAGATACTGTTTGGAATAAACTGACCAGGCTGGACCATACCCCGGATGTTACTTATCGCCGGGCCTGGACCATGGCAGAAAACAACGGAAAACTATATTGTAGCACCCTTCCTTCCGGGAAAATATTTGGTTTTGAAATGGGTCAGAATGTGATGAGCCCAACACCTTTAAAACCTGGATGGCACCATATTGCTGCTGTTAGATCATCATCCCGGCTACACCTTTATATCGATGGAATAAAAAGGGCGGAATCAGTCACAGAAAGGGCTTTTGATCTGAATCAAAAAGTCCCATTAAGGATAGGTTTTGGGGCCAATTCATATTTTAAGGGTAAGATGGCGGATCTCAGAATTTACCAACGCAGCCTGGAACCAAAGGAAATCGAATACCTTTCTGATTTGGAAAACTTCTAGGCTGTTATCCATTTTAGTTGTTTGCTAACGATAAAAATCCCCCAGCCCCCTTGTCAAGGGGGAATCGCTCAAATTGTGATTTGTTGCTGATTTTCAGATTTTTGTTGGGGCCAATCAATTGTCCAGCAGGAAAAGGCCATGGAAAGGATTTAGTTTACCAAATCCCCCTTTTTAAAGGGGGTGAGGGGGATTTTTTCGGAAACACCAATATTTCAGAAAGTTATTATTTGGAATGAACATCATCAAATCCCCCCAGCCCCCTTGTCAAGGGGGAATCGCTCAAATTGTGATTTGTTGCTGATTTTCAGATTTTTGTTGGGGCCAATCAATTGTCCAGCAGGAAAAGGCCATGGAAAGGATTTAGTTTACCAAATCCCCCTTTTTAAAGGGGGTGAGGGGGATTTTTTCGGAAATTACCATTTCACTTACCCAACTTTCATTCTTTACTAATGGTAAAGAGCATTTTACTGACTTTTTCTGGAACATTCTTTCTTTGGATAAATCCCACAGTGACAAAGATGATACCCGAAACGATAACCGGCATGCTGACCTCCAGTGCCAGGGATAAGTCCATATTTTTGGTAATAATGAAAGTTAACAACCCGCCTGCGATGGAGGAGATGGCTGCTTTAGGCCCACAAGACCGGAAAGCAGGCAAAACGCCAAATAAAATGGGTATGGCAATCGGCCCCAGCAAAGCTCCAAACCAGGAAATGATCAATCCCACTACCCCACCAAATTTTTCATATTGAAAGGCAACCAGAATGGTCATCGTGGTAAAAACAAAAGTGGTAATTCTGGCAGAGGTCAGGGAGTTGACACCCTTCTTGAATTTTTTCGATGTCGCCGGAAGAATATCCCGGGTAATGACCGCAGAAATGGTATTTATGTCTGAAGAGGTCATGGACATGGTATTGGCAAAAAGAGATGCGATCACCAAACCAATCAAGCCGGCCGGCAATAAACTAAGGGTCAGCATCCCATAAGAATCCGAAGGATTTTCAATGTCCGGAAGTAAAATGGGGGCTGCCCACATAGGGAAGAACAAAATCAATGGCCAAACCAGGTACAATATCCCTGACAACCTGGCTGCTTTGCTGGCCTGACGCTCATCAGGCGCAGAAATATAGCGGGTGGCAAGGTTGAGTTGACCGCCATTGTAGGAAAGAAAGTGGATGAATAAAAATGCCAATGCAAATCCTACGGTATAGGGTTCATTAAAAAACTGACTGTTCTCTTCAGGAAGCCTTTCCCACATCGTAAAAACCGCATCTGCACCACCTAATTCACTGATGGTGGCTAGAAACATAACTATTCCGGCTATGATTTGCACAATGAACTGGGCAAAATCGGTCATCACCACCGCCCACAGTCCGCCAAAGGTGATGTACAATAAAGAAATACCCCCGGATATTAAAATTCCGGTCTGCAAACTCAAACCTGTAAAAACATTCAACAATAAAGCAATGGCGGCCCATTTGGCTCCAATATCAAACAGTTTCAGTATGACACTGCTCCAGGCAATGATTTGCTGGGTCAGAAGATTGTACCGTTCTTCCAAAAATTCAAGGGGCGATTGAATGGAAAATTTCTTCCTCAGCCTTACCCAATACACCGGAAAAATTTTAGCACTGACCAAAATAGTCAGGCCTATCGTAAAGGCCCACCATATGTAAAGGGAAAATCCCTCCGTATAGGCAAGGCCAGCATAGGCCACAAACACCGCCCCGCTGTACCCGGAAACATGATGGGAAATACCGGATAGCCACCAGGGCAAATTACCTCCCGCTACAAAATAATCTTCTGAATCAGTGTTTTTAAAGTAAGCAACAATGCCTATTACCACCATCAATAAAAAGAAAAGTCCGATGACTATGAGGTCCTGTCCACCCAGTTGCATATGGTTTTTATTTAAATTTCAATATTTATTATCTGCCAATTTCATATGTTTATAATTGATTTTTAGCGGCCATATGGAATCTCGCATGTTGAATAATCATCTCTCCGTGTGACGTTTTCGTCATGCTCGATTTCATGTGTTTATAATTGTTTTTTATTGGCCACATGGAATCTCGCATACTTTGTAATCCTCCCTCTGTGTGTCGCTTGCGTCATGCTTGATTTCACGTAATTAAAAAACAAGAAACTCCTGCCACCTGTTTCCCATTCCATTTTCTATTTTGTTGGCAGGGGATAAATTACAACAAACAAAAATCGGTAACGTAACCGAATTAAAAAAGCTTTAATAAATATATTTTGATTCATTTGGTCAAACCGACACTTTCCATGGCCATATAATCCACTGCCAATTGGCTTAACGCTTTAACGCCAAGGACAAATCCACTTTCATCGAGGTAAAAATCGGGGGTATGGTGTGAAGGGGCGGTTTCCGGATCCCCTTCCTTCGGCATTCCCCCCAGGAAAATAAACAATCCCGGCTTTTCCCTTTGGAAAAAGCTGAAGTCTTCAGCTCCCGTTACAGGATCATGAAGCCATAAATTCCCATCCCCGGCAACCCTTTCCAGGGTGGGCAACATTTTCTCGGTTAAATTCAGGTCATTGGAGGTTACCGGATACATTTTTTTGATGTTTATCTCAGCTTCGGCCCCTGCGCTTCTGGCAATATGGGTGGCAATTTCTCCAATACGTTTATGGATCATTGCCTGCTGGGGATCACTGTAGGTTCTGATGGTCCCGATCATTTCCACCTCTTCCGGAATAATATTATGGCGTACGCCCCCATGAATGGAGCCAATGGTAACGATGGCAGGCAATTCAATTATTTTAACATTTCTGCTGACAATGGTCTGCAAGCCCATAACAATTTGAGAGGCCGTTACGATAGGATCTACAGACGACCAGGGATAAGCACCATGGGCTTGTCTCCCTTTTACCAGTATCTGAAGATTATCCACAGCGGCCATTGCCGGGCCTGGTCTGTATTTTATGGTACCAACGGGAGTTTGGGAATTGATGTGCAATCCAAAAATGGCATCCACGTCCTTCATTACCCCTTCTTCCACCATTTGTTTGGCTCCCCAAGTCTCAGCCTGGGTATCTTCCAATCCTTCTTCAGCAGGTTGGAAGATAAATTTAACTGTTCCCTGAAGATCAGCCTTCATTTCGGTTAAAACCGTTGCGACTCCCATTAAAATGGCCACATGGGAATCATGACCACAGGCATGCATTACACCTGATTCCTGTCCGTTATAATTTGTGCGCACCAGGGATTTAAAGGGCACATCGGTTCTTTCCGTCACCGGGAGGCCATCCATATCTGCTCTTATCGCCACCATAGGGCCGGGTTTATCGCCTTTTAATACACCTACCACACCGGTGACGGCAACCTCCTCCTTCACTTCCATTCCCAAATTCCTCAGATGTTTCGCAATGATTCCGGCCGTTCTGGTTTCTTCATTTCCCAATTCCGGGTGCTCATGAAAATCCCTGCGCCATTCGATGACTTGCTGTTCAATGGCGGATGCCTTATCATTGATTTGTTCATAAAGATGGGACTGTGCATATAAAAAGGGGGAACATAGCAGTGCCAGCAGCGTAAAGGTGATTTTATTCATTTTTTCTTTCATTAAAACCAAATTTAAAAAGTTTCAAACAAGATAAAGCAAATTCATATAATTTTTTACAGTTTCATTGAAAAGTCAACGGCCTATAATTATTTACACTTTGAACCGAAGTACTGGTATAAGGGTATTTAACCAATTACTTTGAAGGAAAGATAAAAAGGAAATTCAAAATTTTAAAAGCCTTATTCAAATTTTAACTCAATATTAAGACATTTTTATCTTTTTATATTAAATTTGCATATGATCCAAAAAGGCCCATTCCTAAATGGTTTTTTTATTATTTTCTTTCTGTCCTCCATCATGAGTGGATGTGAAGATGAAAGTCAATCTGAACACCAAGATGGAAAAATAGTAAAAGACTACATTCGCAAGATAGAAGGCAAAAGCGAACCAATTCCACAGGAAATCGCATCCAGAGGAGAGGTATTGGTGGCTTATTCGGGATGTTATGACTGCCACAAATTGGATAAACGTGCCAAGGGACCTGCATTCAAGGACATTGCCAAAAGGTACCCAGCCAATCCTATATATAGAGATATGCTTGCGAGGAAAGTCATTTCAGGAGGTTTCGGGTCCTGGGGAAATCCGGTAATGAGCCCCCATCCGAATATTACTATAGAAGATGCGCAGAACATGGTGTATTTCATTCTTTCATTGGAAGAAAAAAGATAATCCGAAACAGGATCAAATACCAACTTCAATACTTGAGCTTTTCAAAGGACCCTATGTACCACTAATCAAATTTTCTGATTCATAAAAGTGGAGCTATTTCAGTTCCGGAGGCACATTCCCGTAACTCCAGGGAGCACCGAATGGAGGTGGAGGAGGTGGTAAGGGAATTTTTCCTGGGGTCATTTGATTGGCAAGTTCAATGCCTGTATTGGCAAACTGCCGTCCTGCGGAGACCTCAAGGTTACTGTAAGAGGTTAAACGGGTTTCATAACCTCCGCCGTTGGGCCCCAAGGCTTCCTCGGTTGGAACATAACCCACAATGCCATTGGCCAATTCCACTACAAAAGTGAAATGAAACTTGCTTCCTTCTTTAATATCGAGACCAAATTGCACAAAATATTCCGCTGGATTTGACACAAATACCATGGGTCCTACCTGTATGGCCTGAACCTCTACTTCAACTTCAGGCCGCGCTTTTATCATCGCATCCAGCACCAGGGTTTCTTTTGCAAAAGTCCATTCGGTTGTACCTGCCTTTTCAGGCCCTTGATTGACCGTTTCCAGGGCCTGCTTAACCGTTTCCGCTGAAGGAATGCGGCGTTGTACCTTCCAAATTTTTTGGCGGGTGTCCAAGGGTATGTCGCTATTGGCTCCCCTTCGGATGAGCAGCAGGGTTTTGTATGCCTCGGCCCCAACCCGGCCACCCACAATTTCGCACCATTCTTCCGAGGCTGGGTTTTGGAATTCTGTCAGGTTGTCCACCTGAGTAATGTCCCCACATGCCCCCTGTAAAAAGACCACCGGCAATGCTGCATTTCCGGTAGCTCCACGAAGTGTTTTTTCCATATCCCCAATCCAGTTGGCGGAGATGCCACCAGGGTTGGTGGTAGCATGATTGGAAAAATTCACCAACATGCCCAGTAAATTTCCTTTCAAATCCCACACTCCAACGGTGCCAACTTGGGGATCTATCGGACCTGCATAGTCAATGATATCCGGATTGCCTGCCCCTGGATGCGAATAGGTCAGTCCATTCTTCATCCGCAGCCTTCTGTTGAAGGACACCTTGTCTTCATACCCATTGCCCACTGCCAATTTTGCATCAATTCGGGATTCATCTGCGGTTACAACCGCTTCCACTATTTGTTTCTTGAGAAGTTGCATGTATCCGGGATTTGAAACTATGCTTTTGTTGTTTACAAGATCCTGTACCAGAGGGGATGCATTTTCAAAATCCCCCGGTTCTCTCATGCCGATAGGGCCGGAGGAATGAGAATGCGAGGCACCGATCATAATGGCATCCTGGGGTATGCCACATCGTTTTTCTATCTCGACACGTGCTTCCAGCACCAGACTTCGCGTCACAAAAAGCAGATCAATGCCCACAAGAGCAACGCGCTTCTTTCCATCGTCAAAAACTACCGCTCTTACTTTGCAGGCGTCATGAAAGGTTCTGTGATAACTCTTGCCATAGCCTCCAGGGGCCTCCATCCCGATATCCGGGGTGATGTCCTTTTCGGCAAACCCGGCTTTAAAAACCGGCGGGGGAATAGGCAATTCCGTAGCAGTGATCGATCCGGAAAACAGAAGGGAAATAAGGAGTGTTAAAACTAATTTCATAATTTGTTGGATAAAATTTAAATGATATATGTCTACCGTTGTGCGGCTTTAAGTTTATTCAACATGTCGAAAAGGTTTTCAGCTACCTTATCGGAGGCATTTACTTCCAGATAGCTGGAACGTCATGCAGCAAATAAACATAATGGGGAGGAATAAAAGAGAAAGCCTGGATTTACAAATATTATTAAAAAAGGTAACCATTACCCTGTCCAATAATTGTTTTTTAATTTCAGACTCATTTGATTTTCTAAAATTATACTGTTGAATTTTCAAACTTCCTATAGAATATTCCATTGAATAAATATATTGATTTCCGATTATTTCCTATACAATTTGGTATGCAAACTTGATGAATTATATATTACCTAATTAATCAATAATAAAGGTCAATCAGGAGTTGCTGAACAGCGTCTACCAATAGTTCTCCCCCACCAGGGGAAAAACGTGCACTGTTGACTTCGTATCCTCCTTCCAAAAAAGCCTTTCTGTCCGGCACATAGCTGATGGTTCCATTGCCGGATTGCTCACATACAATGGTATATGTAAAAGGTGATTTAAGCCTTACGGCCAAACTCAGCTCTACAAAGGCATCCCCGGGAAAGCCGACCAGTGCCAGCTCATTGCCCAAACCCATCACCTGGACCTCACTTTTAATTGCTCTCCCATCCTTTGTTAATGGAACTGTGGTCGTATATTGTGGTCTGAATTCCTCTCCCATTTTATCATGATGTAAATCCAGGATTCTCCAAGCCTCCACCACATCTGCAAATTTTGGTGGATTCTCTTTTCCATACCTACCCATTATTTCTTTTGCCCACAACACTTCCTTTTGATCTATACTGGGCACAGGCAATTCCACTTCCATTGTAGAAACCTGTAGGGAATTGACATCAATTGGACGTAAGGAGGAAAGTGATTTCAATATATCTGCTGCCAGGATGGTCCCAATGCGATAAGATTCCTCATACCGGTCCAGCGGAGACTTCTTATGCACATCGATATGATTAATATTCCCAGAATTTCCATTGGTAAATACCGTTACCATTTCCTTTCCAAATACCTTTTCCATTAATTGAGAAACAACCCCGGGAAAATCGGCAGAAAATTGATTTCCTTCCACTACTGCAGGATGTAAAGCAAAATTTACCAGGATTGCCAATGGGCTGGAGTCCAACGTTTCAAAATACACCACGGATCCCAGTGGATCTACTGGGCCCATGGGCCTCTTAATTTCAGGGTTAAGGCGTCCCGGGTTGGTCCTAAAACTTCCATCCTTCATTAGAAACCGGCGATTGAAATTGATTTTATCTTCATGAAAGGTTCCAATGGAAACCTTTGCCGGTTGTAGGGACGCCTCTGCCATTTGAATTGCCCTTACAATTTCCTCCGGAAGTTGCTTAATATATTCCAGGCTTTTTTTTTCGGCTTCCCCCCCAACGGCTTCTAAAAATGGCGGGTTCATCTGTGGTCCAGCATGGCAATGGGTAGCCGTTAAAATAACGTTTTCACTGGGAATATCTGTTTTTTCAGCAATCAATTTTCTTGTTTGGACCACTATTCCATAAGGGATGCTGATAAAGTCCAAAGCAAGGAATGCTCCCTTCACCCCTCCCGACTCAAAAACCAAAGCTTTGGCAAAAAGATCATCATGAATACCCTCTGAAATATTAATTCCATAGGAATTCCCCATAACACTTCCAATTGGGGGGGTAATATTCATGGTTGCAGCACCTGCCTGAAAAGGTTCTCCTACTTCCAATGGTTTTTCAAAGGATGCAGTTTGAGCTTGCAAAGCCAAGCTGCTTAGAAGCAGGATTGC
>JBBDSB010000579.1:0-3221 GCA_040905205.1 Cyclobacteriaceae bacterium | reverse complement strand
TGTTTGTTTTTAAAACTATAATGAATGGTTTTGAATGAACATACACCGGAATATATTTGGAAAGACGTTCCGGTAATTGACTTTGCTGGGGATGTTGACGCATCCTCAGCATTTTTACTTTTGGGTTTATATCATTGGCAGTTATTTCTTATTCCTTAAAATATAATTTTTACTTTTTCCTTATCAATTTCAAAATCAAACCTGGCGGAAAATCTTAAACCTTCCAAGACGTTTTCCAAGGTCTCTTCCTGAAATTTTCCAGAAAGCAATACGGGATCGACGGGCTTGTTTTTTATTGAAATTTGGACCCCATACCAGTTTTCCAGTACCCGAATGGCTTCTATTAGCGGTGTTTCCTGAAAGATGATCCGTTTTTTCGTCCAACCGATCACCAGGTCCTTGTCAAAACCGCTTTTTCCCAACTGGTCCTTTTCCGTATCAATTTTTAGGGCTTCTCCGGGAGATAAAGTGACAAGCTCATCAATAAGCCCTTCCCTGTTTACAGCCACTTTCCCAGTCAGCAGGGAAATATCCAAGGTCTCACCGTAATAGGCTTTGATATTAAAGCTGGTACCCAAAGCTGTGGTTTGGGTACCCCGGGAATTGACAATAAATGGTCGTTGAGTATCTTTGGCTACATTGAACAAAGCCTCTCCTTTTAAATGGACCTCCCTTCTGTCCTTTTCAAAATTTTGAACGTGTTTTAATTTACTCCCAGAATTCAAGATTACCTGTGAGCCATCGCTTAGGGTAAGGTGTGATTTCACGCCGGGAACCGTCTTGTGTTCTACATAAACCAACTGGGGAGCGGTTGCTTCAAGAATTGTCGTACTAGAAAAATACCAACTGGACAAGAAGCCCAGACCAAAAGCTAGAAAAAGAATACACGCCACCCTGAAATTATAAGAGTCGAAGACATTTTTATGGGTTGGGGTGTTTCGATCCCCTCTTTCCAAGGTGCTTAAGGAATGGAGTGGAATCACTCTATTTTCTCCATTAGCTGCTTTTGGATGGATTGTGTCCAACATGTTGCGATCTATTTCTTTCCACAAGCCTCCCATTTCAGCATCCGAAAGTTTCGGTTGATTTTTGGTATTCAATCGAAGGATGATGGCACGGGCTTTTTTGGCTTCTTTGTATTTTGAGGGGTTTTTGGCCAATAAACGCTCCCAAAAAATATTCGATCGTGCATTGGGTTGCGTCACCCATTTTCTAAAAGATGGGTCCAAAACAAAATCCTCTGCGGTATAATTGGAAATTTCCATTTTAAAATTAATTCGCCCACATAAGTCCGGGACCTTAAAAATCTATCCTATATCAGTGGAAAAATTTTTCATTTTTACAGAAAAATTAAGATTTCGTTATTAAAATTATTATTATATCAAAAAATACAAGAAAACGTTGACAATTTAAAAATGAATCAAGTTAAAAAGGCAAGTAGAAAAAACCAGGCAAGGGCCATTCGCTTCTTTAGGTTAGCAAGCGCCTTCCAGGCGAGGGTATAAACAGATTGCACATTGATGCCCATGATTTTGGAAATGTCCTCATAGGAATGGTTCTCGTAATACAGCAGTAGGATCACCTCATTTTGCCGAGAAGGGAGGCAGCTAAGCGCATTGTTAAGGCTAATTCTTTGTTCCGATGACATTAAGGAATCTCCTGCGCCTGTATCCGGCTCTACTTCTGTTTCCAGTTCCATATCCAGGTGCCCATACCGCTTTTTATCCTTTCCGACCTCCTTGTGGATTTTATTGCTCAGGCATTTAAAAAGGTACAGCTTAACATTGTCCGTGGCTTTAATGGTATGCCTGTATTGCCAGATTTGCAAAAAAACATCCTGTATGCAATCTTTTACCAAACTTCGGTCCCCTTTGATGGACATGCCCAGCCTGAAAAGTTCCTGGGTATATTTTGTATACAAAGCTTCCATTCCGGCCCTTTCACCTGCTTTTATTTGGCCCCAAAGTTTGGCATCATCCAGGGCAAGACCGGGTTTATCATATGGATTTTCCTTTAACATATAAGGTGATCTGGATTTATTGTTTCCGAAATTAGCTATAAACCAATAAATTTAAAAAGGATTAAGCTTTTTTTGTTAGTTTAAGTAATTGGGAAAATTTAATTTATAATTAACCATTAATTGGTTTTGGAAGTCCAGAATGATTTTCTGCAAAAATATCTTGTAAAGAACGATTCCAATTCTTACATTCATTGGGTTGTTAAACATTTCGAAATTGCAGGATGTACCTACCAAAAAAACTCTATTTCCTGGATGACGGTTTTATCCCCAACAGCACCCTCCCCCTTTTGCTCTACCAGGATATTTTGGAAGAAACCGGAGAGCAAGGAGCCAAATGGCTGGAAAATAGGTTTGCCTCCAACAACTGGACCAACAGTTGGCGCTGGGGCGTATATGATTTTCACCATTACCACAGCAATACCCATGAAGTGTTGGGAGTATTTAAAGGACAGGCTGTCATTTTATTGGGAGGGGAACAGGGGGAAAAAGTAAAAGTAAAACCAGGAGATGTCATCATTATTCCCGCCGGAGTTGGCCATAAGTGTCTCAGCCATGATCAAAACTTTACCGTGGTGGGCGCTTATCCAAATGGCAGGCAACCTGATTTGAAAAAAGGGGAAAAGGAAGAAAGGCCGGAAACGGATATAAACATCAAAAAAGTTCCCTTTCCGGAAACCGATCCCATTCTGGGAAAAGACAGCGGATTGGTGGAGATTTGGGGCAAATAGGGTTGGCCTTCAAGCTCAAATCCCTTAATTTTACCTTACAGGCTCAAAAAATCACCATAACTTAAATGTGAATTCTAATAATGAAAAGGATTAATGTGATTTAACCTTTCAGAATTGGCTTTTACCAGTTACCTGACTATCAAAAAACCAGGAAGGTTTGCAGATTTGAAAAATAATCAAATGAACAGCAGAAGAAAATTCATCAATAAATCCCTTCAACTGGGAGCTGCCGCTGGAATGGCCTCCTACTTACCGGGATTTGGACTCACAAATGCAGAAAAAATGAAAGAAAAAATAAATCCAAATAAAGTAAAACTGCCTGCCAACTTTGGCCTGGGCGGCGTAGCCATAGGAAACGGTTTCAGGCCCACAACGGATGAACAGGCGCAATTAGCCATGGAAGGTGCATGGGAAGCCGGTGTACGTTTTTTTGACACCTCTCCCTGGTATGGATTGGGTTTAAGCGAACGGCG
>JBBDSB010000578.1:1344-19704 GCA_040905205.1 Cyclobacteriaceae bacterium | reverse complement strand
GGTGTCGTCATTCGCATAATAAAAGGAATTATTGTAATCGTGAGTACATTCCAGTGCTTTCCAATACTCAAACCCTTGTCGACGTTCTTTAGGTATATAACTTTCTCTCCCATGCCCGTCCAAGTGCCATTTTCCAATGTATCCAGTTTTATATCCTGCTTCCTTATAGATTTCAGCCATGCAAAGTTCCTCACTAGGTAGGTACAAATCATTCATAAACATTCCTGTACTCAGTGGATAACGACCCGTCATGAGTGCCGCTCGGTATGGGGTACATACAGGACTTACAGCCACTGCGTTTTTAAAATTAATTGAACTGGCTGCCAGCCGATCCAGATTTGGGGTATTTGCATTTGGGTCTCCGCTGTATCCCAATGCCTGTGCCCGTAATTGGTCTGCAAGAATGTATATTATGTTAGGTTTAGTTGATTTTTTTGAAACTTGATCACTATTTTGAGTACACATACTCAGCATAAGAAAGCAACAAATCAATAGACATTTTTTCAATATAGTTAACTGGTGTGTTATCATCTTTTCTGAATTTTAAATATTCAATAAGGGTCATTTTCTTTTTTATTCAGTAGTCCCAAAACCTGAGAATCAATCATGAAAGGCGGGCTTAAGCTGCTGATTTCATGTTTCAGAATATCCAGACAATGCAACGACTTAGTGCTTTGCCTGGATTTAAATGTTATTAATCAGTTGGATTTTGTTCGATAAAAGGAGCTAAATTCAGTTCCCCACTAGGTATTTGATACAATAATTTATTAGGAGTCATCACCCAGCAAGTTTCATCATAAGGCAGAAAATTTGGTGGGGGTGTTGTTGGATTAGCTAATTCCACCTGGCCATAAGCCGACATTACTTCTATTGCCTTGCCAGTTCTTAACAGATCAAACCAACGATGATTTTCAAAGGCCAATTCAACCCTTCTTTCATGGGCTATTGCTGTACGAAAAGCATCCTGATCTGGCAAATCAGCAGGGGTCAGATCGGGCAAGTTAGCCCGGGATCTGATTTCATTTAAATATGTAAAGGGCAATCCGGTATCATATCCCTGCTCATTGATGGCTTCAGCTAATAACAGGAGTACATCTGCATATCGATATATTGGCCAATTATCTGGTGTTGTAGCAAAATCCGGATCAACATCATTGTCATACTTCTTCACAAAAGGTACTGAAAGTGGACCCCTATCAAAAAATCCGATTGAAACATCTTTTCTAAGATCATTGACTTCATAGGTATTGACCATATCCAAAGTGGGAATATTTCTGCCTCCACCATTTCCTGGCCCAAGAAAAACAGTCCCTCCGGAACCTACCGGGGCAAATTGGTATATAAAATTACTAGCCTCTCCGGCTGTGCCATCTAAATACTGTACTTCAAAAATTGACTCCTTACTATTTTTCATTGCCGGATCAAAAAGATCAGCATAACTTGGAAGAATTTCAAAAAGACCGGAATTCACTATATCTTCAAGCTCTCTTTGAGCCAAGCCATAATCTCGATTATCAGTACTTGTCATGTATACTTTAGCCAATAACATTTTGGCGGCAAAACTGGTAACACGCCCTTTGTTGCTCCCTGTATAACTGGGGTCTAATGAGGAAATTGCGAATTGTACATCGGTTATAATAGACTGGTAAACTTCTGAAACAGGGCTCCTTTTAATGGCAAATGCTTGTTCTGCGGTGGTTATAGGTTCTAAAAGCAAGGGAACATCACCCCAGTATTGAACCGCAATAAAATGAAAGTAGGCCCTGAAAAATCTCAATTCTCCTTCTAATCGCCGCGCCAAATCCGGGTCGATAACCGCTGTTTCCAAATGGTATAGGGGAACATTACAATCCTTTATTGCATTGTAAATACTGTTCCATGGCCCAGCAATGGAATTGGCATCGGAAGTTTCTTTAAACTGATCTAAAAATCCAAGTTGTGCAGCACCACCTAATGATCCCTGATCGTTCTCGTTGTCGTAAGTTGTATTATCAGATCTACCCTCCTGTAAAACATGGGCACTCAAAGTAAAAGTTTGAAGATCTCCATATACTGCATTTGTTGCCTGAATAAAATCATCATCAGTCTGATAAAAGTCAGCCTCGGTGGTATAATGATTTGGTGTAACAGTTAAGAAATCTTCACTACAACCAGAGCCAAAAATTAAGGCAAGCACAAAAAACCCTATTTGTATATTCGATTTAATGGTATATTTTCTCATGATTAATTGAATTTTATTAATAAATGATCAAAGCGTGATACTTGCACCTATTGTAACAGTTCGAGGAACTGGGTATGCAAAATTGTCTACACCAATTCTGCTGGGTGTACCGCCGTTTTGACTTACCTCAGGATTATAACCTGTATAATTAGTGACCTTAAATAAGTTCTGAGCACTGAGTGTAAACCGAACATTAGATATAAATTCAGTTCTATCGACCAAGGAGGCGGGTAATTGGTAGCCAAGAGTTACATTTTTTATCCAAAGGTGATCACCGTCCTCCACATATACATTTGATACAAAATGTTGTCCCGGATAGTAAATAGCTGGAATACGACCAGCTCCAGGGTTTTCGGGAGATTTCCATCTTGTCAGGAATGCCTCATCTACATTCCATCTTCCAACTTCATTATACGATGCTTCATAAAGTGCATTGGCTATTTGATAGCCAAATGACCCTGTCATTAATATTGAAAGTGAAAGGTTTTTATAGTTAAATTGATTATTAAAACCCAGAACAGTTCGGGGGTGCGGATTACCGATATTAGTCTTATCCTGAGCATTAATAATTCCATCATCGTTTACATCTCTATAGATATATCCTCCAAAGTCTTTTGCTCCAGGATATCCATATAGGTCAGGATTATCCAGTTGTTCCCGGGTATTGAAAATACCATCTATTTGATATCCCCATAAAGATCCTACGGGTAATCCTTCCTCTGTAATATTATCACCGATAGTAATCCTTTCAATCTGTTCCGGCATCGAGGTGACTACATTTCGCAGTAGTGAAACATTTAGATTACCATTCCACCTAAAATTGTTTACCTGATGAGTCCCAACAGCCTCAAAATCCCATCCCTTGTTAAGCATTTCACCAATGTTGATCCTACTGGATGAAAAACCTGAAGCCTGCGGCACTGAAACATTAAATAACATGTCTTCAGTAGTTTTTTCATAATAGTCCACTTTTAGCCCGAATTGATCATCAAAAAAACCTAATGAAAGTCCAATATCAAATTGTTTGGATGTCTCCCATTTCAAATTTTCTGAGCCAAGTGATGCAAGTGATTTTCCGTTAACGATAGCATTGTTTAACACATAGTTGTAATTGTTGTTCAGGTTATTCAAATTAGGAATAGATAAGATTTGTCCATACTGGTCAAAATCACCAATGGCACTATTTCCAGTAATTCCATAACTTGACCGGATCTTCAACTCGTTAATAAAAAAATCTTTGGGGTAAAAACTTTCCTCTGAAACTCTCCAACCGACTGAGGCGGAAGGGAAATTCCCATACTTGTTTTTGGCCCCAAATCTGGAAGACCCTTCTCTTCTGAAATTCACTTCAGCAAGATATTTACCATTAAAGTCGTAATTCAACCTTCCAAAAAGAGCAGCCAGTGCCCAATTGCTACGATCAGTAACTGCAGCAGATACCTGCGAGGCTTCCAGGAAATTGATATTATTGTCGTTGGGAAAATTGGATGCATTGATGGAGGACGTTTCTCCTGATTGCTTCTGTGAAGTATACCCTAATAAAACGCCAAAAGAATGCTTTCCAATCATTTTTTCATAACTTAAAAGATTATCAATTCCCCAATTTGTAATGTCATAGTTTACATTGGAAGCGCGGTTGGTTAGCGGAGGCCTTCCGCCATTGCCGATTGCAGGACGTCCCACGGTGGTTGGTATAAATACATTATTCGTAGTGGTCAATAGCCTACTATAAACCCGGGGTCTAAAATGTAACCCTTCAATGATTTTAATATCTAAATTCATCCCGGCATAAATGTCCCGACTTATAGTCTGGTCTTTAGTAACCTTTGACTTAAACAATGGGTTTGCAAATGAAAAATATCCGGGAGAATCTCCGTCAATATATGGAACAAGTTCACCGTTTTCATCATAAGGTGATTTCAACGGGCTTAAAGTCATTGCTGTCATAGAAATTCCTCTTGGCCCCAACTCAGGCGTTTCATTACTTTCTGTATGTGAAACAGATAAATTGGCTCCTGCACTCAACCAATTATTAAATTTGCCATCAACATTCGTCCGTAGCGAATAACGTTTGAAATTGGTGTTAGGCAATAATCCATCCTGATCTAAGTATCCAGCTGATACAGCTCCTCTAAGCTTTTCATTTCCGCCCCTATAAGTAAGATTATGACTCTGAAACTGGGCATCAGAACCCTCCTGAATAACTTCATCCTGCCAATTGGTACCTGGCCCATAGTTGGGATCGGCTAAAACATCAAGGTAGATTTGAGGAACTGGATTAGATGTATTATTTCGAGCATTCAATTCCTGAATTCGCTCTACGTTATATTGTGCATACTGCTGTGCATTTAAAAAGGTGGGCCTCCAATTTTGAGGGAGATAGTTATATCCCCCACTTAACGTATACTCAACCTGGCCCTGAGCTTCTTTTGCTCTAACAGTTTCTATCAAAACAACACCATTGGAGCCTCTGGCACCATAGATTGAAGTGGAAGCTGCATCCTTTAAGACAGTAATTTTTTGAATGTCGTTTGCACTTAAGCTGGATGGAATATCTCCCACAGGGTTGCCATCAATTACAACAAGAGGCGACACACCGGCATTGATTGAACTAAGGCCACGAACTTGAATACTGGGAGTTGACCCCGGAGCTCCATTATTGTCCCTAACAGTTATTCCAGATGCCCTCCCTTGTAGAAGTTGACCGGGTTGGGATAATGGTAAACTTTTTAACTCAGAGGTATTTACTTCAGAAATAGCTGAGGTAACCTTGGCTCTTTCTTGGGTGCCATAACCTGTAACAATTACCTCATCCAATGAGGATTGGTCTTCACTCAATGTAACATTAATAGTATTTTGCATGCCAACCACTATTGATTTGGATTCATATCCTATATAGGAAAATACCAAAGTAGATTCTTCCGGAACATTAAGTGAATATTGACCGTCAATATCGGTTACTGTGCCTATGCTTGTACCCAATACGGAAACAGTAGCACCCGGAAGTGGCTCCCCATTTTCATCTACCACTGATCCTGTTACCCTAATATCTTCTATGGCATTTAGCCTTTCCCTATCACTCTCCACAACTGTTACATTAAGGTTGTTGTTTACCTGCTTAAACCTTAATGCCGATTGGGAAGATATCTTCTGAAGGAATTCATATAAAGAAATTTTCTGCGCTTCCATGGTAAACAAAGCCTTATGGCTTAGAATGGATTTGTCATATACCAAATTAAAGCCGGATTTTCTTTCTATTACATCCAATACTTCCCCGACATTGGCGTTTACCAGTTCAATATCGATAAGTACATCCAGCTGATGCTGTGTCCTGGGAAAAGAAAATTCACCGACGGAGGCCAAATTTACCTGAGAGAATCCAACGCTCGTTAAGAAGAGGAGTGTGATCATACCAGATAAGGATATCCCTATTTTGGTGCGAAGCGACTGTAAGCATTTTTCCATAATTATGGGTTTAAAGTTATTAATAGAGTTTTAAATTGAAGCAATCCGCCGAATTCCGGACGGTCCTGTAGGAAAAACAGGTTTTAATTTATTTTTTGATGATTTTACCATCAATATGCTGTCTTTCCCATACTAATTTACTTTTAGGATTACGTTTTTTCCTTGTATTTTATAGTCGATATCATAAACAAACTTCAATCCGATAAGAATGTCATCTAATTTCTGATCCTGATAGCGGCCATTGACTTTCCATTTTTGTTTTGAGGTCCCATATATTTGGAAATCCACCCCATACCATCGCTCCAATTGTTTGATGAAGTTTTCAAATCCCGAATCCCTGAAAATCAAAATCCCGTCTTTCCAAGCAGTAACGGACTCCATATCAAATTTGGACCTAAGGGCTTTCTTTTGATGCTTGTCAAAATTAAGCTGCTCCCCCGGTATTAATATTTCATTATTGAGATCCTGCTGCTCTTGAAAACTCACCCTTACTTTTCCGGTAACCAGGGATATGGATGAAGAACGGTTATAATCAAAGGATTGGATATTGAAAGAAGTACCCAGCACTTCTGCTTTCAGCACGCCAGCTTGTACAATAAAAGGCAAGGTATCATTGGGTACCACCTCAAAAAAAGCCTCACCCGTCAATTCCACACTCCTGGATGTACCCATAAATTTCTTGGGAAACCTAAGCGTACTTTCATGATTCAGATGAACCAAAGTGCCATCCGGTAGGGTGATCTTTGATTTTTTTCCTCTTGGATTGTGAAATTCTTTCCATTCGATCCCTACGGTCTCAGCAGGGATAATCTGATTTCTGAAAATTCCTTCCATAAGGACAGAAGATAAAACCATCACTGCCAAAATAGCGGCAATACGGAACCATTGTTTTTGCCAGATGGGAAAATATTCCCTTTGTGGTGGAAAGGGGTTGGAATGGATCCGTTCGCTGGCAATAATTTTACCCAAAAGCAAGTTCAGGTCCTCTTCAGAAAGCCTTTCCTGTTTGAATTCCAGTCTTTCTATAAATTCCCTTGCCTTATATACTTCCTTTAAATGCTCCTGATGTTCCTCCATCCATTTCTCCCAGAAATAAGTCCTTTCCTCATTGGGTTGTAAAACCCAATCCCTGAAATCCTTTTTGGAAATCAAAAAACTGAAAATATCCGGCTTTTCTTCCTTCACAGTAGTAGCTTGTTTAATAGTATAAGGGGAAGAAACGGGAAATGATACCGGCTTTTTTAAAAAAATGATTTTTTTTTAATTGAAGGAATTAAAGTAAAGGATAATCATTTGGCCGACAATAAAAGACATCATGACTTTTCTAATATTGGCCAAGCCTTTATAAATTAATCTTCTTGCGGATGAAATGTGTGAAAAATCGAAAATATCCGCTATTTGTTCATAGGAAAACCCTTCATAATAAAAATAATAAATGGCTTCCCTTTCTTTACTTCCCAAAGACTTAAGGGCCTGCTCCAGGTTCAAAAGTTGTTCCTCCTCCATTTGTTGCTGGATATATAACGCCTCGTGGGACAACTCAACAGGGAACTGAAAATAGGTGAAATTTTCATTTCTTCTATTTTCCTGTTTGGCTTTTTCCAAATGATGAATCACTCTTCTTTTAAAGGATTTCATCAGATAGAACTTTATAGAAGTGGTAATTCCAAGTCTGGATCTTTTTTCCCTCAGATAAACAAAAAAATCCTGCAGGCAATCTTTTACTAACTCGTGATCTGTAGTGAACTGGCATCCATAGTTGTAAAGGATATTGGCAAAGGCATTGTAAATGTGGATAAATGCCGCTTCCTCCCCCGCTTTAAAGGAATTCCATAGTGCCTGATCTTCCTTTATAAATGCTTTCTTTTTTAAAGGATCATCTTTGTCACTCCCCTTAGCATGGTATGGTGAAGTCCTTATTTTTTGAAAAGCCATGCTATATTTGGGTTAAATGTTTTTGGATTCTCTGATCAATAATACAAAATTTCTCAATCAAAAAAAATCGAAAAGCCTAATTTCCTGTTTTGGTTTAATAGGATGTAGAACCTCTATTACCCCGATTTGCACCCTTTTAGAAGATCTAGTGTCAAGTCAAGCCTGAACCTTCGGGTAATCCGGGGGCGTCTCTTGAGCAATCTAAGCGTTACGAAAAACCTCACGTAGCTCCCCTATGCCCTTTTTTTGTGCCTTGACCTATCTCAAAATCCACTACCGCCTTACCCGAAGACGTCATTCAAGTGTTGACATGACACTAGATTGTTGGATCATTGTCAAAATTGATTTGACATGACACTACATTCCATGTCCTCCAATTTCTTGCTTAATTTTTAAAACTAATGTTGGATACCACAGGCCAATGGTCAGAAATAAAAACATCGCCTTCCACTATCCGTTCCACTTGGTAATCCTCCACTTCAAAATGGTCATTTACAAAAATATAATCAATTGCATACCCTTCTCTGTTCGACCAATCAGGATTGAAACCGGTACTGGTGAGCCCTCCGGTAGTTACCGGGGATTTGGAAACATCAGCAGAATTCACTAAAGAATTATTGTCCTTAAAAGTACCCACTAGATTATAGTATAAGGCATTTCCAAGCGTAGGGTGTTGTTTTCTAATATTGAAATCGCCCGTCACTATTACAGGATAGTCGCCTGCAATTACGGAAATTTTTTCAGACATTAAATCTGCACTTCGTTGGCGGGCCTCCACACCACGATGATCAAAATGGGTATTGAAAGCATAGAATTTATTCCCGGAATCCTTTTCTTCAAACTGCGCCCAGGTCACAATTCTGGGAAGTGAGGAATCCCAACTTTTACTACCAGCTACATCAGGGGTTTCTGACAACCAAAACTGGGAATGGTCGATAAGGTTTAACTTATCCTTTTTATAAAATATGGGAGAGTATTCTCCTGCTTTTTTTCCATCCTCTCTTCCGGTCCCAACATAGGCATAATCTTCAAGCATGTCCTGAAGATCGAGAATCTGATTATGAACCACTTCTTGCATCCCAATAATATCAGGTTTTGTGGAAGTTAAATAGGATTCCACAATAGGAATACGGGCATCCCATCTGTTAATGCCGTCGTTTGGATTGTCATATCGAATATTAAAAGTAATGATATGCAAAGATCCGTCCTTTGAGTCACAGCCCATAAAAAGGACAAACAGGAATAATAAATATTTTAATGAATTTTTCATGGAAATTAATATAATGAAAGTTTGGTGAAAGGCCTAAAAAACGAGAGGAAAAAGCCGGTTATGGATTTTACCACAACCGGTTTTATTATATTTTTTATCTACCAGCCCGGATTCTGACCGAGATTGGGATTCAATATCCTGTGCCTTTCCGGAATGGGATAATGATACAGTTTGTCCTCCCATGTTCTGGGCTGAGTCGTCAGCCACAGGATCTCCCCGGAGGTTCCATTGGAAAGTGTACGAAGGTTTCCAGGAGAAGGGGTGATATTCAAATAGGATACACCGGGAATTCTCTCTCCAACTGGTGGCAATTCACCATAATAAAAATAGACATCAAATACCCCATCATCATTTAAATCCATTGGTTGGTTTGCTGTGGGGACATAGATACCATCCCAGGGCATTTCCATAAGCTCACCACGCTTCCACCTGCGGATGTCATCAAATCTTGAAACTTCAAGATACAATTCAATACTCCTTTCGCGTCGGATTTCCAATATGGCCGGATCAGAGATATTGGGGAAAAATGTAGATTGAAGGTAAGGATCCGCAACTGTAGGTTTGGCGTCCAAACCGCCGGAAATTCCTGCTCTTGCCCTCAGCACACCCACTGTTTCTGCCCAATCAGCATCCGTCAAGGTGCCCAACTCCGCCTTTGCTTCCGCATAGTTCAACAGTATTTCCCCAAAGCGAAAAATTGAAACAAAATTGTCGTTTCTGGTATCACTATCATAATACATATCATCCAAACTCCATTTGATAGGATAATACCCTGTAAGTGTATAGGAAAACTGGGGCAGTGCGGAAACTTGCTCATTTCCTGATATACGGGTATAATCACCTGTCCTTATGGATTGTTTTAACCTATGATCCCTGTTTTTTACTTCTTCTGAAAAAACCATGGTTTCGTGGCCCTCAATATCGGTAAATGGAGTTCCATCGGTCATTAAATAGGTTTGTATGAAGGTTCTTATGGGGCTTAGTTGAACCCCATAGGTGGAACTCGTATAATGCCAATTGGCCCCATGTAAAAGTCCCAATCCAATATCCCATGCCCTTCCAAAAATAATTTCTGATGCAACAGGAGAGACTCTTGTAAACAATTGCCTGTAGGATAGTTCTGTACCAGCACCTGTGAAAATACTGTAATTGTTTTCATCCATTAAAATCCTGGAGGCATTTGCTGATTCTGTAAGCCAGGCATCTACAGTGCCAGAAAGACCCAACTCGGAATGGTATTTTCTGAAAGTTCCTTCATAAAGGCAAATCCTGGATTTAAAAGCAAGGGCAACATCTCTGGTTACCAGAGTTCTACTCGCATCGTTGCCATTTATATGCTCTATTGCATAATTAAGATCAGCAATAACCGAATCCATCACCATTATCCTGGGATCACGTCCGGCATGCAGTTGTGGATCGGAAACATCCAACGGCTTGTTGATCCAGGGTACATCCCCAAATCTTTTTACTTTCTCATAATAAAACCAAGCCCTCCAAAATTTTGCAAGGGCATTGTAATGCTGCCTTATCTGAACGGGTACTGCTGGATCCTCATTGTTGCTCAGGAAAAAATTGATATTTCTCAAACTTCCCCAATCCCATCCCGCTTCCGTGCTTGTAGCATTAAAAGCACCTTCGGTCAGAAATATGATGCGGTCTTTCCTAGCATTGATGTCGGACAGGTAATCTTCTGTGACAATATCATTTCCACTGGGCAAGGCATTGTAAAAGGAATTGGAATATAAGTTTAATCCGGTTTCAGTACCAAAAATCTCATTTTTTGAGGTAGTGGCCACAGGAAGCTCTTCGAGATCACAACCGGTCAGAACATACGTACCGATTATAAATAGCCATATATAGTTCGTTTTCATAATTTTCACTTTGAATGTCATTAAAATGTAACGTTAAGGCCAATAGTGACACTTTTTAACATAGGGTAATTGTAGCCGTCCCCGGAATTGCCGCTTGTGTACATTTGGTCAGAGGGGGCCACGGCATTTTCAACATCTATGTTTGACACTACCTTGTAAAGTGGTGACCAGGTCCATAGGTTTTCCCCGGAAACAAACACTCTTGCTGCACTCACACTGACCCTGTTGATAATATTAATTGGCAGGTTATATCCTAGCTGAACATTCCTCAAGCGAATATAAGAAGCATCCATTAGGTATTTTGACTGGACTTGTCTAAGCAGTCCCCCTGTTCCACCTCGAGTTACATACCGGGGCAAAAAGGAATCCGGATTCTCTTCTGACCAAATCATTCCTTCATTCAAATGCCAGCTCGGGATATCTCCATAAGGTCTGTTATATTGGCCCCAAAAATTTGCGGTCTCCTGATGAGGGTACCACTGTTGACGGCCCACTCCCTGTAGAAATCCAGATAGGAATATGTTGTTCCATTGAAAATTCAGATTCATTCCATAAGTGTACCTGGGAGATTCATTCCCGATAATCCTTCGGTCTCCAGGGTCTTCAACAGTATTCCTTCCAAAATCTATAATTCCATCATTATTAAGGTCCTGAAATTTAATATCCCCAGGCTGATAGGTCCCGATTCTAGGGGTAAACCGTGATTGCTGATTGGCATGGTTGAGCACATCTTCTTCTGAGGTAAAAAAGCCTTCTGTCACAAAACCCCATACTTCCCCTACAGTCATCCCGGCATAATAGTCATTAAGGAATTTATCAGGATTGTTATACCTGGTTACTTCAGCCTTCCAATCAGCCATATTCAAGCGGATATTATAAGTAAATGGCCTATCAGCGACATTGAACATATCTTGCCAGGAAAGAATCATCTCCCAACCTTTGGTTTCCATGTCCGCATAATTTCCCCGGGGGGAAGTGGTGCCGAATGTGGCGGGCAATGTCATGCCAATGGTATACATATCAGAAGTGTGCCTGATATAGGCATCTCCTGTTAGATTAAGCTTTCCTTTGATCATGGATAAATCCAGTCCTATATTTCGGGTCGTGGCGGTTTCCCATGTCAAGCCATCTGGAAGTACTGCTGGCATGCTGGTGGTTCTGGGCCTTGCCCCAGCAAGAATAATACCTGTACCTATTGAGAATTGTTCCTGAAATGTGTAAGGTCTGATATTGGCATTTCCAAGAGAACCGTAAGATCCTCTGAACTTCAAATCAGAAATCACCTGATCAGAGATAGGCCAAAATTGTTCCTCCGATATCCTCCACGCTGCTGAAACAGAAGGAAAGAAAGCAAAGCTCTCACCAGCGGGAAATTTTGAGGAACCATCATACCGCCCATTTACTTCAACCAGGTACCTATCATCAAAAATGTAATTGAATCTGAAAAAGCCACCTGCAATCCTCCATTTATCGTATCCACCTGAAGCAAGTACATTATCACCCACAGCTAAATTGACGTCCTTTACAGTGGGGAAAAGCAATTCATTTCTCGAATATTGGTGTCTTTGAAAGGTGGATTGTTCATAATTGTAGCCAACCATGGCCTTAAAGTAGTTCTTTTCAGTAAAGTTGGTTTCATATTCGCTATATAAATTGGCCGTTACGAAATTGGTTCTGTCCAATGTATTCTGAATATCGTTCCGTGTGGTACCAATATATTCTATTACTCCCGGAGCCGGGCTGTACGGAATAGGGGTCCTTATCCTTAACTCGTCAGAATTAATGTTTTGAAAGTTGAAATTACCTATCACCCTTAATTTATTCTCCAGAAAATTTGCTTCAAACCCACTGGTATTCCTAATTACCGTTCTGTCCAGGTGGGATCCATTATTGCCCAAATAAAAATCCCCTACCGTATAGGCAGATGCGTAGGAAAGTGTACCGTCTGGGTTCAATAAAGGAGAGGTTGGATGTCCCTCGTCTGCTATATTCCTGAACACACTGCTTCCCTCTCCTGTGTTTAATGGATTAAAATAAAACCTGGTAGAATAATCAAAATTATTGTTTATCTGCAACCAGGGCGCCACCTCTATACTGCCCCTTGCCCTGAGGTTGTACATTTTAAATTCGTCCGTACTGTACCTGAACAAACCTCCCTGATCTGAATAACGCCCAGACAACATAAAGCTGGATTTTTGCGTGCCCCCGGAGACAGATACATTATGTTCAGTGGAAGAAAAATTGCTTTTGAGCAGGTGCCCATACCAATCCGTGTTATGATAGTAAACATAATTCCCAAATTCATCCAGATCCGTCTTAGGCAGGCTTGGATCTTCAGACCTTCTCTCTAATTCCGCTAAATATTCCTGAGAAAAGGTCTGTGTTTTGTTGATGTTCTGTGGATAAAGACCATCCCTTGCAAAGAATATATCATTGAACATTTTGGCAAATATATAACCATCCGTCACAAAATCCGGCCTTACCACCGGGCTTTTGATGCCATAATTACCGGAGTAGGTAACCGAAACCACATCCTTTTTAGGCGTTTTGGTAGTAATAAGGACTACCCCAAAAACCCCCCTAGCTCCATAAATGGCAGCTGAGGCAGCATCTTTAAGAACTGAGACACTTTCTACATCATTGGGGTTTACCATACTGGGATCTCCTTCCACCCCATCAATCAGAACCAGTGCATTTCCGCCCTGCCCAATAGAACCTGTACCCCTGATATTGATCGCCGGAGACTGGATTGGCTTTCCATCCAGAGGCGTAATGTTCACATTGGGCATTAGACCCTGAAGGCTCTGCGTAAGATTTCCAACGTTTCTCCCTTCCAAGGCTTCACTGGTCACCTGATCCACAGATCCAGTAAGGTTCATCTTTTTTTGAACCCCATATCCCACCACAATCACTTCTTCCAAAGAAGAAATATCTTCCGCCAATATTACATCGATTACACTTTGGTCCCCAACC
This sequence comes from Cyclobacteriaceae bacterium, assembly GCA_040905205.1. Lineage (GTDB taxonomy): Bacteria > Bacteroidota > Bacteroidia > Cytophagales > Cyclobacteriaceae > Cyclobacterium. Next base: position 5,969 of record JBBDSB010000578.1, on the reverse strand, counting down.
GCAATGCTTTGCGATTCAAACCCAATAAATGAAAAAACCAATGTGGCACCTTCGGGAACAGTCAACGCATATCTACCGTCTAAATCCGTAGCCGTGCCAATTGCCGTACCGGGTACGGAGACTGTTGCACCTGGTATTGGCTCCCTGTTTGCATCCAATACCCTGCCTGTAACCTCAACATCAAACAAGTTAGTGTGGTCAATTGCAGTAACTAATGAAGAGAGGTTCAAATTAGTAATAAGGGCCTGGGATTTGGATTCTGGACCCAAAAATAATCCCGGCAAGGTCAAAATCACCCACACCCATTGATAGGTTATTTTGCCGCTTTCTAATAAAAGGCGTAATCTTTTTTCCATTTTCATAGTCATTTTAAGTTTGTAAATAAAGATAAAGATTTGTAGGTTGATTTTCACCATTTGCTGAATGAAACATGTAAATTTTATTTTTTTTATCAATACTATGATTGTAAGAAGCTAATTAATAGGCACCTCTTTTTTTGACACAAAGGAACCATTAAGCAAATGGAATTTATGATTTTAATCTTTATGAATTTATTACCTTTTTATTATCGGATTTATTTTTGGGTTAAAATTTTCCTAATATGAGAAAATTAGTTTTGGACCATCATCACAGTTTAAACCGTGCTGGAAGCGGGTTCAGTCCGTCCAATTCTAACAGATTCAACCTGACCTTAGAAAAGTTTTGAAATACTCATGCGCTCAATGTAAAACATTGGCCACCTTATACTGATATTTACTGAAATAGAATCAAAATAAAGGGTATATAATTGAAAAAATTATCCGCGTCAATCCCTGTCTGCCGAAAGGCAGGCACTAAATCTATAAAATCCTTGTGCCCTTATCGTTCCTATTCTATATGGGAAATCTTATAGATCAAAATATTACTGAACACGGATAACGCAGATTGAGCTGATTATCGCTGATCTTTTATTTAAAAAAATCCGTGTGTATCCCTGTCTGCCGAAAGGCATACGCTCAAACCCTGTCTGCTGACAGGCAGGCGTAAAATACGTGTGCCATTAAAATTGAACACGGATATTTCAACAAACTCAATATAAGGGATCGAGAATGAGCGAATCTTTGCTGATCTTTTAAGTTAAGTGGGATTCTACCCAATATCAGAATAAAACCGTCATCGATAGGCTTAAAGGGGGATTGCGAAGAGAAAGCCGTGGGAATCCCTAATAAACCGGGACTGCCACACCCTCTCCAACCCAGAAACCCACAAAAAGGGTTACCGATGACGTATTTGTCGTCTTGGGCGGATAAGCTGCAGGTTTGAGTTGTTGAAATCCTAATGGGACCTTTCGGCAGGCTCAAGGTGACGATCGGGGAGCCTACTGATACATATCAGGCCGTCATCGGTAGCCTGTCGAAGCATCTATCGATGAAGTATTCAGGTCGCGAGCACAGTGGACTTCGACTCCGCTCAGCCCCCGAAGCGATCTGATCCGGAGCATATCTATTAGGCCTACCGATTAGGTATTTATTTTATTAAATGAAATCCAATGAGGTGAAATAGCATATCGTCATCCCGATTTATGCATTTTTTAAAAAGTTAGTTCTCGTAGTGACGAAATAGTCGGTTTTTCAAGACGTTCTTACCCCGAATTCACGATAATTTAATAAACTGAAGGCTTTTAAAATCCTTGACGGCAATAAAGCAATCTCAGTCAAGGGACCAGAGATCTTTCTGGGTAAAATCTAGGATAAGATAGGTTTTTTCCATTATAATGTCCTTCCCAATTATTCGTTTAAACCTGGCATTCTATCCAAAACTGCCTGAAATTTTTTCCCGGCTTCCAAAGCTTCTCCCGTTATACTATTCAAATCCATTGGGTTATTTTCAAGCACATCTTTTTCAATGTCTATAAACCGGCCGTCATCATATAATTTATATTTTTGATTCCTGACAAACACCCCGCTTTCAAATTTACCCCATTTAGGTTGGTAATACATATAAATATACTCCTTTGGTTTTGTCGGATTACCTAGCACCTGTGGCAAAAAGCTTTGGCCATCCAATGGCTTATCCTTAGAAATTTTGATCCCAGCTGCTTCAGCAAATGTGGGCAAAAAATCACTGAAGTCCACCAAATCCCTATTTACTTCCCCTTTCAGGGATTTTCCTTTCCAGTAGGCGATCAAAGGCACCCTGGTGCCTCCATTGGTCATTTTCCCTTTCGCTCCCTTTATCACCCGACCATCCTTCATTTTTGAATAAATACTAACATGGGTACCATTGTCCCCAGTAAAAATGACCAAGGTATTTTCGGCCAATCCTGTTTCGTCCAATTTATTTATAATCCGGCCAATTATTTTATCCGTATAGGCCACCATGTCTTTAAAATAGCTTGTATCATCCAGGTACCGCATTGAAGGATCTGACCAATCCTTACTATCCGGAGTGGGTACAAAAGGATCATGAACCAAATTCATAGGATAATAAATAAAAAAAGGTTCTTCTTTTTTTATTTCAATAAAGTCTAAAACAAAATTGGCTATTATTTCGGAACCGTATTTATTTTCATCTCTGGGGAGTTGTTTTCCATTTTGCACTAACAATGCGTTGGCATACCGCTCACCTTCTGATTTGGTATTGTGCAATTGCCATAAACAATATTCATCAAAACCAAAATGGTGGGGCCTGCTGGTATCATCCCAGCCTGGTAATTTTCCTCCGGATATTCCATTAAGTTGCCATTTCCCAGCAATACAGGTACTGTAACCCGCATCCTGAAGCATATTACCAAAGGTCTTTTCCTGTGGGTCTAAATATCCAAATGCTTTGTAATTTCGGAAATTATGTTTCCCTGTCATAATTTTTACCCTTGATGGTGTACACAAGGGCTGGGAATAACAATGTTCAAATTGTACACCATTTTCTGCCATCTTGTCAAGATGAGGGGTTTCATAAGAGGAGCTGCCATAACTGCCAAGGCATTCATAGCCCATATCATCCGCCATGATCAGAATAATGTTGGGTTTTTTACTACCGGTTTTATTTTTGGTGGTGGGAATGATTTTCCTGGTCTTTTCATCTCCCCTATCTGACTCACTTACCGTGTAGATTCCATGTCGGGGGGTGTTTTGGCCACTCATCAGGCAGGCCCTGCTTGGTGCACAGTTTGCCGCAGCAGCATAACCATTTGTAAATACCATTCCTTCAGCAACAACCTTGTCCAAGTTGGGCGTCTCATATGAAAATATTTTCAATATCTACCACCACCAAATTTTATTAATTAGTCTCAAATTTACCAAATCAAAGGAAGTCTCAGAAGAGATAGTACAGAATGTTCTAATGATTCTATGGAAAAAAAGAAAACTATTGGACGATGAGGGGTCATTAGAAGCACTTTTGTTTAAAATTACCAAAGACCTAAACTTTAATTTTCTTAAAAAGGCGTTAAGGGAGAAAAGTTCCAAGGAATTATTCCGGCTTCACCAAACAGACATTGGTGATTTTACGGAAAATTCCATTGTATGCGATGAATATTATCAAATTGCCACTCAAGCTATCAGCAGGCTTCCCAAAAAACAACGGGTAATTTTTAAAATGAACCGGTTTATGGGCTTGAGCTATGAAGCCATTGCGGAAAAGTTGTGCATTTCAAAAAACACGGTAAAAGTACAGTTGGTCAGGGCAAATAAATCCCTTAGAAAGGCCCTTGCGGTATATGTAGGATTACCTTAAAAACCCGGTAATATTCAGACCTCCAAGACTGGTAATTAATCCTCACCTAGTTAGTATCGGGTTGTCGTAAAATAAAAATCCTGTTATTTTTGGGATATGTGTCAGTTATTGTTGTCCATTTTCCCCAGGGACACTAAAATGATCACGCCGAGGCTTGGCGTTCGTGAGAAAGACGGTTTTGTTCATTATTTACTCAGCGGTTTGCCTATTTACTCCCACGCGGCAGACGATCTGATCAAATTCCGGTATATCACTTCCCATCTCCTTTGAACAATTTATCAATTTTATATGAAATTGTTCTAATCCATCAACCAAATGATGGGATGCCTTACCGGAAGGTTCCTTATTACTTCAGTATGGGTGGGGTAGCCTTCCAGGTAGAGATAGGTATGGATGTATTCCTCTTTCTCATAGACCAAACCACCAAACAAAACAGAAGGATGGGCAACGGGCCATTGATCCCAGATGTAAATATCCTTTTCAGACAAATCTATCAATTTTCTGAATTTACCATCAAACTGATAAACAACCAAGTGGATCTTTCTTCTAAAAAAAATCCCAATTGCCTTACTGATTTAAAAATTTTAGATTTATATTGGATAATTGAAGGCATCAAACCCAATAAGATGAATCCAACTTTGAAAAATAAAGTATCAGAACTATTGGTCAAATACAATTTCTCCAAAGAGGACGCATCCTTCCTGACAGATGTGCTGGGGGAAATAGATGAAAGGCAAAGAACTGAATTTGAAGCCAAAATGGATACCCTCCTCAATCAAAAAGACAAAACTGAACTGGTAGTACTGATGCAAAAAGACAAGAACGAACTTATCGAGAAGATGCAAAAAGATAAGACCGAACTTATCGAGAAGATGCAAAAAGATAAGACCGAACTTACCGGGAGGATGCAA
>JBBDSB010000578.1:0-1244 GCA_040905205.1 Cyclobacteriaceae bacterium | reverse complement strand
CGAACTTATCGAGAAGATGCAAAAAGATAAGACCGAACTTACCGGGAGGATGCAAAATGATAAGTCCGAACTTACCGGGAGGATGCAAAATGATAAGGCCGAACTTATAGAAAGAATTAGTACGGTCAAATCGGACCTCGTAGGAATGATAAGTAATTTCAAATCTGATCTGACCAGACAAATTTATATCGTGGGTTTAATCCAGTTTCTGGCAATAATCGCTTCGCTGATCGGTATTTTGAATTTTATGAGATAAGGGATTATCAGGAGTATCTTTCCTTTTTTCAATTGCCCTTGTAGTTATTTGCACTTCCAGTAAACCCTCGTCTTCAACATCAGCCGCTTCCCAAATATTTGCGGGTATCCAATATCCATTTCCAGTCCACCAGAAATTCATTTGGGTTTTGAGATTTTTTCTTCAATTCTCTTTGCTGTATGGCAATGTTTTCTTCCGTGGTATATAATGGATAAATCAGCCTTTCCGGCACCCAGTCATTTTCAGACCAAGATGGACAAGTCCATCGCCTCGTCAATCAACTCGTCAGGAATAATGGCGGTAACTTTCATATTCTCAGTTTTATACAAAAATACAATATAATATTGCATAAATCTATTCATCCTCCCTACCGTCCAAAAACTGTAACACCTGCTTCTCAACAAAAGGGTTTTCATTCGGTATCATTCGGCTTAGTTCCTCAAAAAATCCTGTTTCTTTTATTTCATGATGTGAATAAAGCTTCAATAGCCTTACAAGCTGAGCACCACTCAAATTCCTAAGGATAGTAATGGAATGATCCACAACTGCTTTGTTTAAATGAGGCGCATCACTTAATTTGTCAAAAATCATGTTTTCTATTCCATAGTCTACCTTACCAATAATCTTGAAAAGCTTAAGTTGTAAGTTCTCTGATTCCAATTGGTCGGAGGAAAGTGATTTCAGTAGTAGGTAAGACTGAAAATATTCACCTTCCAGGAGGATCCTCAATATTGAGTCAATCACCGAATCATCCAATTCCGAAAGCAAGGCAACTCGTTCCAATGCCCAGGCCCGATCACTTTGATCCTGACTTTGTAGAATTGGTTTTCCAATGAATCATCAATGCATACTACCATTACATCCGTGGAATCCGCAATAGGTATGGTTAAAGATTGAAAATATTGAATATCATCCTCTTTCTCAAAAGAAAAAAGGATCACTGAAACACCAACCAATACGGCCTTGATCCAATCGATCATTAATCTAT
>JBBDSB010000577.1:5932-19817 GCA_040905205.1 Cyclobacteriaceae bacterium | reverse complement strand
AAAATAATCAAGAAAGTTTTCTTTAATTGGAAAAAATTTCCAGTTTCCTAAAATTGGGGCAGAAATCAGAACCTTTCTATTTTAATTTTACCAATGCATTAAGAATTTTGAATTATATAACACCAATTTAAGTATTATGAGTATTTCGTTTATTGATTGGGCGATTATTATTGCATTTTTTATCATTTCTATATTGATTGGCCTCATTGCCTCTAAAACAGCCGGAAAAAATGCCAAAGAATTTTTTCTTTCAGGCAGGAATATGCCATGGTGGTTATTGGGGGTCAGCATGGTGGCCACTACATTTTCGGCCGATACGCCCAATTTGGTGACTGATATTGTACGGAAGAACGGTGTCTCCGGAAATTGGGTTTGGTGGGCATTTTTGCTTACGGGGATGCTTACCGTGTTTGTTTATGCCAAACTTTGGAGAAGATCCGAGGTTACTACAGATCTGGAATTCTATGAACTGAGGTATGGAGGGAAAGCCGCTGCTTTTCTAAGGGCCTTTAGGGCCATTTACCTGGGTGTCTTTTTTAATGTGGTCATTATGGCTACGGTATCATTGGCGGCCATAAAGATTTTCGGGGTGATGTTGGGATTAAGTTCCTGGGAAACGCTATTGATTGTTTCTGTGGTAACCGTAATTTATAGCTCATTGGGAGGATTAAAAGGGGTCTTGTTGACTGATTTCTTCCAATTTTTCGTTGCCATGGCGGGTGCCTTCGGGGCTGCCTATTATATTTTGACCTTGCCGGAAATTGGGGGATTGGATAAGCTCCTTGCCCATCCCAATGTATCGCAAAAGTTGTCCCTAATTCCTGATTTTAGCGATTGGAATTTATTAATACCTTTATTCATTATGCCTTTGGCCATTCAATGGTGGGCAACCTGGTATCCAGGTGCCGAACCTGGAGGAGGTGGATACATCGCTCAAAGGATGCTTTCGGCAAAAGATGAAAAGAACGCCATTGGAGCAACCTTATTCTTTAACATTACCCATTATGCCATCAGGCCATGGCCTTGGATCCTCATCGCCCTTTCTTCCTTGATTGTATTTCCTCAGATCAGTGATTTACAACTTGCCTTTCCTAATATTGCCACTGACAAGTTGGGGGATGATCTTGCCTACTCGGCCATGTTGACTTATTTGCCTACAGGATTACTGGGATTGGTTTTGGCCTCCTTGATAGCCGCCGTCATGTCCACCCTTTCTACCCACCTTAACTGGGGCTCTTCTTATGTTGTCAATGATTTTTATGCCAGATTCATCAAACCTGATGCGTCTGACAAAGAATTGGTAGCCGTGGGAAGATGGTCTACTCTGGGTTTGATGGTTTTGGCAGCGCTATTGGCTACCTTACTGTCCAATGCCTTAGAGGCATTTAATATCTTGCTTCAGATTGGTGCAGGTACCGGGTTGATATTCATACTTAGATGGTTTTGGTGGCGGATCAATGCATATACAGAAATATCAGCCATGGTGGTATCTTTTATTGTCGCTATTTATTTTGAGTCGATTCATAATAAATTGGGCGTTTTACCTATACCAGATGACATGGCCTATTTAAAACTGTTATTTGGAGTGACCATTACCACCATCACCTGGGTATCTGTCACATTATTGACCAAACCCGAAGACGATAAAATTTTGCTGGCTTTTTATAAAAAAGTCCGGCCCGCCTCCTGGGGTTGGAAAAAACTGCTTGCTAAATATCCGGAACAAAAGGAGGAAGTCGGCCAATTGCCCATGGAGATCGGATTGATGCTCATTGGATCAATTATGGTTTATGCCGCCCTTTTTGCTGCGGGATTTTGGATTTATGGCCAGGTTTTGGCCGGCATCACCGCTACCTTAGTTGCCGTAGCCGGAGGAATTTTGATATTCAGGGCCTGGAAAAAAATGCGTTGATATAAAGTAGGGTAGACTTGTTAGAAGGCTATTTGGGTTTTTGTGAAAAATGGAATTTTTTCGCAGAATTAAGGGTTTCTTTATCAAATAAAGGGTATCCAAAATTTATTGTAGAGATGCCTTTAAATGAATAACGGAATGTCTATAAAAACGGCTGAAATTTTAAAAGAAAACAACCTTAGGGTGACCAGTTGCAGAAGAGATGTTCTGGATACATTTTTAGGGAAAAAGGTGGCCTTGTCTCATGCGGATCTGGAAGAGGAATTAAAAGAAAATTTTGATAGGGTAACCATCTACAGGACCTTGAAGACATTTTTGGAAAGTGATTTGATCCACAAGGTATTGGATGATAGCGGGACCGCAAAATATGCCTTATGCAATCATAGTACACTGGAGCCTCACCACGATCACGAACACGTGCATTTTAAGTGTGAAATTTGCGGGAACACCAATTGTATTGATGAAATATCATTGCCAAAAATCATTCTTCCCAAAGGTTATCAACCCAAGGAAATGAATTTATTGGTTCAGGGAATATGCAAAAACTGCAGTTAGAGGTTTAAAGGTGTTGGCTTTTTGTTTTTGACATCATCTCCTGGCCAAATAATTCCAGGTGGCAAATCAATTTTAGGCGGAGTAAGGTCTTCAACACCCCCATCGCCATCATCATCGTTATTGTTTCTTTTTCTGTTGATTTTAGCTTTAGTCATAGTAGCAACGAAGTATATCAATACTACATAGGCGACACCACATAAAACCAAATCAATTACCAAGCTACTCATTTTTCCAAGTGTTTTCCATAACAAAGTACAACATAAAATTTAAGAAGTCAACAAATAACCTCTTGATTAATGCATAGTTGGAAAAAAAATAAAAATCCATGGACAAAACCAAATAAACTTGCTATCTAAAGGATAAGATTGGATATTTGCGGATTAAAAATTAAAAACCAATAATGATTGTCAAAACGAAAAAATACAAGCTGGCAACAGGAACCTATATTAAACAAGGTCTAATAAATATTCTAAAAGAACAGTGGTGGGTAGGGTTAATTGCTCTTGCCATTGCCTGTGGTTATTTCTGGATTCCTTCCTGGTGGTGGATAAGCATGGCTATTCTGGCTTATGCCTTGTATTGGCTGTTTTGGGTGATTCAATTTGCAGGTGTTACACAGATGGAACAAAATAAAGTGATGTTCGAGAAGCTATCCTATGAAATCGATAGCCGGCAAATCTTGATGAAAATAAGCAGCAAACAAGGAATGCCTATCAAATGGGAAATGATCAAGAAAGCGCAAATCAAAAACGACGCCTATACGCTGGTCATGTCAAAAGCACAATTTATTCACCTGCCTTTTAAAATTTTCAATTCTCCCAATGAAGTGAAATTTGTGGAAACTATTTTAAAAAGAAAGGGTTACCTGCAATAAAAAGAGGAAGAGCTAAGCCCCTTCCTCTTTTATTTTTTGTGTTGAAGCCTATAGAAATGCATCTGCTTTTCTATAGGCTTCAATAAGGGCAGTTTCACCTTCCTTCCCTGGAATAGAATTTCCGTGCTCCATACCGCATACTCCTTTAAATCCTTTATCATAAAGATGTTTGAAGACATTGAGGTAATTGATTTCGCCTGTTCCCGGTTCTTTTCTTCCGGGATTATCCCCAATTTGAATATAGGCAATTTCGTCCCAACACTGATCCATCAAGGTGATCAGGTGTCCTTCATTCTTTTGCATATGGTAAATATCATAAAGAATTTTACAGCTGGGGCTATCCACCCCTTTGCAAATCAGGTAGGTCTGAGGGGAGTAGCGCAAAAACAAATTCGGGGTATCACTTAAAGGCTCCAAGACCATGGTGATCCCATGAGGTTCCAATATCTCTGATCCCTTTCTTAAAGCTTCTATGACGTTGGCCGTTTGTATATCGAGCGGAAGACTTCTATGATAATCACCAGGAACTACCGTTGTCCATTTTGCATTAACCCTTTTGGCTACTTCAATGGCCCTTTTGCAGCCGTCCAGAAAAATATCCACGTGTTCCTGGTTGCCTGCCGCCAGTGTGTTGGCACCGTTGCCGCCTTTATCCAGTACAAAGACACCCATGGTCATTCCCAGTTTTGCCAGGTGATTGCCAATTTTCTCCTGCATTTCGGGGGTTCTCCTCATCATGCCATTGTCCTCCAGGCTTCTGAAGCCCCTCTCATGCATAAAAGTTATCTGATCCAATAAATCCTCGCCGGCATGGTTTTTAAACATGCCAAAATGAGGGGCATAATCCAGGTTAAAGGTTTGGTCCGCTTCATTTTCATTTCCCAATGCGGCGGTGCTACCCCAACCGGATAGTCCCGCTACAGCAGAGCCCCAAGATAGGTTTCTTATAAATTTTCTTCTTTCCATCATCAGACTACTTTACTTTGACCAGGTACGGCATAGGCATAAAAACCTTCAGCATTGGGTACATTTTTAGGCATTGCATCCCATGCCAAGCGGTCCGGCATTAGATTTACCTCAGAATTTAAAGCTTCATCCCAGGAAATAGATTTTCCGGAATAAGTGGCATACCTTCCCATGATGGCGGTCATGGTGCTTTTAGCAGCATTTTCTGCATCTGCAAATTTGTATTCACCCTTTACTACGGCAGCAAATAATTTGTCATGCTCTACCTGGTAAGGATTGGCGTTATTTTCACCATCGTGGTCATAGAGACCATTGCCTTTGTAATCGGTGAGTTTGCCGGTATGACCTGCATTCATATAGGCCTTTCCTCTGGTTCCCTGGAAGCTTTCATCCACCCGGTTGTTGGCACCAGGGAAATGGCGGCATTCGCTGTGTATTACGGTGCCGTCATCATACGTAAATAGAACCACATGATGATCAAATATTTCCCCGTGGTCCTTTCCTCTTCTTACTGTCCTGCCTCCGGTACCTTCTGCTTTCACGGGATAGCCTTGTTTTACCCAATTGGCCACATCGATATTGTGTACATGCTGCTCGTTAATATGGTCACCACACAGCCAGTTGAAATAATACCAATTTCTCATTTGGTATTCCATTTCAGTTTGGCCGGGCTGCCTTTCTCTCACCCATACGCCTCCGTCATTCCAAAAAACCTGGCCACCAATGATATCCCCGATTTCTCCATTATGGATTTTTTCAATGGTCTGAATGTAATTGTCCTGATAATGTCTTTGAAGACCCACCACTACATTCAGTTTTTTGGCTTTCGCCTCTTCGGCAGCTGCCAATACCCTGCGAATACCGTGGGCATCTGTGGCTACAGGCTTTTCCATGAATATCTGCTTATTTTGCCTTACCGCTTCTTCAAAATGGTCGGGGCGAAAACCGGGGGGGCTTGCCAATATGACCACATCAGCTGCTTGAATGGCCTGCTTATAACCTTCAAATCCGGTGAATTTCATTTCCTCAGGGACAATGGCCTTGTCTCCATACTTTTTGGAAATTCGTTCATAACTTTGATCTAACCTGTCCCTGAAAGCATCCGCCATGGCTACCAACTTAATATTCTGACCAGTTTCAAAAGCCTGGAATACTGCTCCGGTACCCCTGCCACCACATCCTACAACGGCAATTTTTATGGCATCTTCACCTGATGCGTACGCACCTGGGAGTGTGAAAGGACTTAACATGGCTCCACCTGTTATCATGGCTGAGGTTTTGATGAAATCCCTTCTTGGATTACTTTTTTTTATTTCCATTTTATTTTTGAGTTTTATTATTAATAGTCTTCCATTGGCATTGTCCCAAAATAAGTTTGGATTTCTTCAGAGCTTGGGGTTTCCAAGGGCCTTACCACGCGCATACCTACGAATGGAGCTTCTGGAAACCACCATTGACTCTTGGGGATTTGGGGGTCAATCCGTTTCCACTCGGCTTTTGTAGCGATTCGGTGGCTGATTCTTAAATCCTCCGGCTCATCTTTATAACTGCCGCCCTTAACTACTTTTGGGTATAATTCCTCCGAAAGGTAAATGGGATTTTCCACCGTGCTTTTACTCCTTTTAATATAAATTTCGGGATAATAGTGGTCAATAGTCCACTCATTGACATTTCCCAATATATCATAAAGTCCCCAGGGATTGGGTTTTTTTAGGCCCACCTTTTGTGTCGTTCCCTCACTGTTTTCCGAATACCAGGCATATTCCCCTAATTCGGAAGGATCATCTCCAAAAAAATAAGTGGTTTCGGTACCCGCTTTAGCGACATATTCCCATTCAGCTTCTGTAGGGAGCCTGTAAAATTTTCCGGTCTTAAGATAAAGCCATCTACAAAACTGAACCGCCCCGTATTGGGTCATGGCTATGGCTGGCTTGTTTTCCTTTCCCATCCCAAATGTCATGTCTAAATATGGGATGGATGGCCTGGTTAACCCATCCACTTCCGGATTTAGGGGTCCATCACTGGTGGATGCTTCAAAGCTTTTGTCCAAAAATAATTCAAACAGATCCCAGGTCACTTCATGGGAAGCCATCCAAAATGGATCAATCTTCACTTTATGTAAAGGTTGCTCATCTTTTTGTATGCCCGTACTACCCATTTTGAAAGTCCCTTCCGGAATGGGGACCATTTTAAATGAAAGTGGGGTACCTGGAATTTCCTGATCGTAGGCTTCAAATTGATCACCGGCCCGGTAGGCACTGCCTAAAAATATACCAATGAAGATAATAAATGAAATTGATGTTTTTTTTACCAAATTTGACATGGTTACCAAATGCATATTCTTTAAATTTTTCCGGAATTTCCAAATTTTGAATAAAAAGGAACAAGTTTCAGATGCTTAAATTACCTTTATTTTTTAATATTTGAAAGGTCTTTCACGAGAGCGGTAATTAAAAACCTCACCGGATGATTTTTTTCACCCATTTTCCTTTAATCATGGCCCAACTCTTTTAGGTATTTTCCTGTATAATTATCATCCTCCGCCATCAAGGTTTCAGGGGTACCTTCAAAGGTGATGAAACCTCCTTTTTCTCCCCCTTCAGGACCAAGGTCAATGACCCAATCAGCCGCCCGGATGACCTCGGTATTGTGTTCTATAATCACTATGGTATGACCCTGGTTAATTAAGGCATTTATGGAGATCAATAATTTTTTGATGTCATGAAAATGCAGTCCGGTCGTTGGTTCGTCGAAAATAAAAAGTATATGTTCTTTGGTACGGCTATCATTTTTGCCTAAGAATGAGGCCAATTTCACCCTCTGCGCTTCTCCACCGCTGAGGGTATTGGACGATTGGCCAAGGCCGATGTAACCCAGGCCTACTTCCTGCAGGGGTTTGATTTTTTGAATAATGCTGTTTTTACCTTCAAAGAAAGTCATCGCCTCATCAATGGTCAGATCCAACACATCGGAAATATTTTTCTCCTTGAATTTTACATCGAGTATTTCATTTTTAAATCTTTTCCCCTTGCAGGACTCACAAGTGAGATAAATATCCGCCATGAATTGCATTTCAATTTTTTGGGTTCCTTCACCCTGACAGGCTTCGCAACGGCCCCCATCCACATTAAAACTGAAGAAAGCTGGCTTGTATCCACGCTGTTTGGACATCGGTAAGTCGGCATATAAAGCCCTGACACCATCATAAGCTTTAACATAAGTGACAGGGTTGGACCTCGAGGATTTGCCAATCGGATTTTGATCCACGAATTCGATCCGGTTAATGCTTTTATAATCCCCCTCCAGTTTTTCCATTTTTCCCGATTCATCCGTAACAGTCCCCAGAATTTTTCCCAGGGCTGGATACAATACTTTTTTTATCAAAGTGGATTTGCCTGATCCGCTTACGCCGGTGATGACCGTCAGCACGTGCAGGGGTATTTTTGCTGTTATGTTTTTAAGATTGTTTTCATTGGCACCTTTCACCTGGATATAATCCTTCCACTTTCGGTTGCCGTTTTTGACGTTGATTTTTTCCAGGCCATTAAGGTAGCGGGAGGTATGGGTTGCTCCATTAGAAAGAAGTTCCTTGAGGGTTCCTTGAAAGACCAAATTACCGCCATGTATTCCCGCGTCAGGACCAATGTCAATGATTTGATCTGCAGCCCGGATTATTTTTTCTTCATGTTCAACGACAATCACCGTATTTCCCAAATCCCGGAGGGCCTTCAATACTTTTATCAATCGTTCTGTATCGCGTGGATGGAGACCAATACTGGGTTCGTCCAGGATATACATGGATCCTACCAGGGCACTGCCCAGGGAAGTGGCCAACTTAATCCGTTGAAATTCCCCTCCTGATAAGGACGAGGTCAGGCGATTAAGGGTCAGATAACCCAAGCCAACCTGATCCATGTATTCCAACCTGTTGATGACCTCTTTGAGCAGTCGGCTGGCTATTTTTTGATCTGATGGATCCATCTTGATGGTTTGAAAAAATACCAGTGCTTTTTCAATGGGCAGAAGCACAATATCTGTAATTGAATTTCCGGAAATTTTCACATAGGAAGCATCTTTCCGGATCCGTGTCCCCTTGCAATCAGGACAGGTCGTTCTTCCCCTAAACCTGGAAAGCATCACCCGGTATTGGATTTTGTGAAGTTTACTTTCTACGAATTCGAAAAAAGCATGAATTCCTTTGAAAAATTTATTGCCAGTCCACAATAATTCCTTTTCAGTCTCGGAAAGGAATTCATAAGGTCTGTGTATAGGGAAATCAAACTGAATGCCGTTTTTTAATAATGGCTGTAACCATTTTTTGGTAGTTTCTCCTCTCCAAGGGGCAATCGCCCCTTCATAAACCGAAAGGGTTTTGTCTGGTACCACCAGGTCAGGATCAATACCCAACACCGAACCAAATCCATCACAAGTTCTACAGGCACCATAAGGGTTGTTGAAACTGAAAAAATTAACCGAAGGAAGTTCGAAGTTGATTCCGTCCAATTCAAACCGGTCACTGAATATCTTTCTCTCTTTTTGGGGCAGGGTAACCAAACAAGTTCCATGTCCCTCGAAAAAAGACGTTTGAACGCTGTCAGCGATCCTAAATTGGTTGTCTTCATCCTGGTGCTTTACCGAAATCCTGTCGATCAAAATTTCAAATTCCCCTTCAGGGTAATTTTTCTCTGAAACCAAGTCCTCTACAAAAAAAGTTTCTCCGTCCATCAGAATCCTTGAATAACCCTTTTGTAATAAAATCTCCAACTCCTTGTCCTTTCCCCTTTCAGGAGAAAAAAGAAAGGGGCAGCTGATCATGACCTTTTCTCCTTCCTCAAAAGTATGTATATAATTAACTACGTCCGTTACGGTATGGTGTCTCACGGGATCTCCGCTGATAGGAGAATAGGTTTTTCCGATTCTACTATACAGCAGTTTTAGGTAATCGTATATTTCTGTGGTGGTACCTACGGTAGACCTGGGGTTTTTGGTTGAAACTTTTTGTTGGATGGCGATGGCCGGGGAAACCCCCTTGATGTATTCTACCTCCGGTTTTTCCATTCTACCCAAAAACTGCCGGGCATAGGAACTCAGGCTTTCTACATACATTCTTTGTCCCTCGGCAAAAAGTGTGTCAAAAGCAAGAGAAGATTTTCCAGATCCGGACAGCCCGGTTACCACCACCAGTTTGTACCGGGGTATGGCAATACTTAGGCTTTTAAGGTTGTTGACCTTGGCATTTTTTATGATAATGAATGACTTAGGATCCAGATCGTCTACCTCCGGGGTATAAAATGTTGTGTTTCTTCCCATAACCCGCAAAGATACCAACCCAACTTCAAAAATGATAAATTGTTGGGTAAAATAACCTACGGCAAGATCAGGTTGGGAGAATTATATTTAAAACGGCCAAACAAAAACGTCCTCATCTTTTCATGATTTTATACGTTTTTTTGCCGGATGGCGTGATTACCGTTACCAAATAGTTGTTTTCTGGAAGGGAACCTAAGTCCAGTTTATAGCGATGATCATCTGTTTTATCGAAAGATATGACTTTACTGACCCTTTGATCCTGGCTAATTATGTGAACAGCAGAAACTTCCTCCGAAGCATAAAGATGAAGAATACCTGCCGTCGGATTGGGATAGGGCAACAAATTCAAATTCCTATCGGCATGGTCCACCCTGATGGTTTCTGAGTAACTGTAAGCACCATCATGATCCACTTGCTTCACTCTGTAATAGGTACGCGTGCTTTGGAAGTTTACGTCTGTAAAATCATATTGTGTCAACGCATTGGACTTTCCCATGGCATCTATTTTTCCATCCATGCTTGTCCAATCCGTTCCGTTTACAGACCTTTCCACTATAAAAAAATCCGTGTTTTTTTCCTGTAGGGTTTCCCAATTAACGCAATTATTATTTCCACAGACATTGCCCTGGATTTTACCCCATGTCAAAGGTAAAATGATGCTGGTGAAAGTATAATTAAACTCGATCCTTTGACCTTGGGTATTTTCATAGTAATCCAATTCTAAAAATAATTCCATCTCCTCGGTTACCTCAAGGTCATAGGTGTCTGCACTTTCCTTTACACCACCGATTTTGGCCCATTCATTAATGACTGTCGAACCGTTTATTTTTAACCGATAACCATCATCCCCATTTACGCTGAATTGGTAATTGCCAGGTTCTGCAGTCATCTTCATTTTATAAGCAACCGTAAATTTATCAGTCAGGAAGGCACATCCATGGTCAGGTGTAAAGGTGTTCTGATTGCTCAATTTCCAGGAGGCCTCTCCGAAGTTTTGGTTAAAATTTTGATTTTCCACATACCTTCCCAAATAATTCTGTGAATCAAAATTCCTGATATCCTGATAGATATGACCTATCCATTCCTGATCCCCATACTCACTTTGGTCCATGTCCTCAATGACACTCAGATTTATTTCAAGGATATTTGAAGCAAATTCATTAACGATGATCTCGCCTTCCGCATCGGTAGCCGTATTGAAAGCCTTTCGCCTGTAATACCTGGTTCCCGTCCAGTTGTTTTCATCATTTCCGTTTTCATCGTACTGGGCAATATCATAATCCAAATCTGTCGCTCCGGCAATGTCCGTCCAAAAAGCATCATCTGAATCATTTACAAGTGCATATTGCCATTGATAGGTTGGATCGGACCCTTCTGCAAACTGTGCCGGTCCCCTCGATTTCAATACCATAGGATCAGGGGCAATACCACAATAAGATGCTGAACCGGTTTCAAGGTAATCATTGAGACCTGGATTTGGATTGGTAGGGATACCGATTTCTCCCGGACCAAAATACAGTTCAAAATTAAAACTTAATCGGTTATTGCCAGACTTTTCATAAAAATTGAAGTCCATCCAGAGATTTTCACCTCCCTCAAATGGTAAATAATAATTCCGGATATTATCCCCATAGACGAAATTATATACCCCATCACTTCCGTCTTTGTACCAATTATCATGCAATAGGGGATTGCCGTTGACATCAGAAACAAGGTCACTGAAATTACCATCCTTATACATTCTAAAGTAGGAACCGTCGTCACTTCCCAGGGTAAGTCTATATATGCCCGGTTCCTGTATGGTGGTTTTACTCTTTAGTAATACCCCGAAATGACTCAATTGGGTATCACAGCCTCCGGTGACCGTAGAGCTGGTGCCGGTGGGGAAAAAGTCCAGGTCTTCGTCAAGACCATTATTATCGATGCTTGAAAACTCCGTATCAAAATTTAGGCTATTTGTGGGGAGAAAATGGTTGTCGTCTTTTAAGAGAAACCCTTTATATACTCTGTTTCCATTTGCAGCATCTGGCAAAAAGTTGTATTTGTAGTCATTTTGAGGTATGTAGGCCGGATCTAACTGGAATACATATCCCGTCCAGGCATTCAAAGGCCTATTTACCCATCCTTTTTTAACCTCGGCAGGCTCTTCGGGATTACAGTTTAATTGTCCGTAAGCCAAAAATCCTGGGTTTATCATTGCTGCCACAAGGAACCCAACAAATATTAGGTAACCCGTTGTTCTATTCTTCATGCTCAACTCAACCTCCTTCTTAAAAATTTATTGTTTTGAAATACAATAATATTGTTGTGAAATACAAAATTATAGTATTAAAATAACAATTCAAAGGAAATGCGTCGGAATTTAGGAAAAAGAGGGGGACCTTTGCTATATTTAAATCAGAAAACCGGGGCGTTGATTATCTGCGGATTGTTGCTGACCGTTCTTTTATCCGGTTCTTTATTTTTAAAAACTGCCGCCATTTGGCATAGGTGGTAATGTCATGAATCTTCTGTACCTCCTGGAAGATCTTTTCTGCCTTTTGATATTCCCCCTTCCTGAATGATTCAAAGGCAAAAGGCAAGGAAGAAAAAGCTCTTTGAACTCTTAATTCATCCTCAATTTCATGGACATCATTTCTTTGGAGACTGAAATTCAGACTGTCAGGACTTACTTTTACGCTATGCATATAAATAGGAGATTTGAGGACCAAACCTTCCAGTGAAGTACAACGGCTTAAAGCCACATAAACCTGCCCTGCCTCAAAAGACTTACCTATGTCCAACACACACCTGTCAAAGGTCAGGCCCTGGCTTTTGTGCACGGTGATGGCCCAGGCCAATTTCAAAGGAAACTGAACAAAACGGCCAATCACCTCTGATTCCACCTGTTCCTCTTTTTCATTGTATCGAAATTCGATGTTTTCCCATACCTCCCTTTCCACTTCAAAGAAAAACCCTGCATTGGATTCTACCATGATCTTGTTCTCCTCCATCTCCACTACCTTACCAATCATGCCGTTATAATACTTTTTATCAGGATTGTTTCTCATAAAAATCACCTGAGCCCCTACTTTTAAAGTAAGATCCATGGGGTCAAATGGGGCCAAAGTAACTGGGAAATCATCCTCCACTTTGGCCTTGTAGGTCTGGGCCGGATTGGAAAGTAAATCAAGCTTTTGCTTGTTGATATTAAGAATAGTGTGATTATGAGTTCCCAGTAAAATATATCCTTGATCCAAAAGGTCAAAATGATATTTTTCAGCGGTTTGATTTAAAAACTGTATATCCTGAATGGTATGTCTGCTCTCCCTGACCCTGTTCAATAAGGCAATAAACAGGTTGTCTTTTTGGCGGTAAATTTTTTCAAGCTCTAGATGTAAAGGCTGTAATTGTTTAAAAGCATGTGAACTGAAAAAAAACCGGGTTTCATAATGACGGGATAGCAGGGACCATTCTGTTTCCCTCACTACGGGAGGCAGTTGAAAAGGATCACCGATCAAAATCAATTGTACCCCACCAAAGGGCAGATGCATTTTTCTTCTAAAAACCCTAAGAATCTGGTCGACAACATCCAATATTTCCACCCTAACCATGGAAATTTCGTCAATAACCAGGACATCCAGGTTTTTAAATACATTCAGCCTGTTTTTAGAATATTTAAATGTAGTAAAAATAGATTCCTTTTTGCCTTTGACCTGTACACTTAGCCGGGGATCACCAGGCAGGAAAATTTGTCTGGGGTCTATTTTAAACAGGCTATGAATGGTTCTTCCCTTGGCATTAATGGCTGCAACGCCTGTTGGGGCAACCACTGCGAAGTTTTTTTGTAGGCTTAACTTTCTCAGGGTATGCAAAAATGTGGTTTTGCCGGTTCCTGCCCGGCCAGTTAAAAAAAGGGATTTTTGGGTATGCAGGGCAATTTCAAGTGCCTGGATAAAGGGTTCATTCTCCATATCCAAACCTTTGGATTCAAACGCTTGCCGGAAATAAGTCTTTAAAAATGACATTCATCAGTAATTTAGGTATTATTGTTTAAAATTAGTAAATAATCACCTTTCAGCTTATTTTCTGGAAGATTAATGGGTAAATAAAATTTTCAACAATTATATTTATCCCAAAATTTAACCCACATGATCTTATTTGCGGAAATTCTTAAATTCACCTTAAGTGGAATCTCTCTAATTGCTATGGTAGCGTCCTTACTGAAAGTGGGGGTTTGGTGGGTGAGGGTTTTTGATTTTCCGAGGATCCAGATTTTATGCATGGGA